>NZ_JAVLBC010000110.1:0-10727 GCF_031581305.1 Halomonas sp. | reverse complement strand
GGGCGCCAGACCACCGGCTCGACCATCCTGCTGCCCTGAAGCAGCGCCAAGGCACAAGGATCAAGCTGCAAGAAACACCTTGCGGCTTGCCCCCAACTTCTTGAATTTATTCCTTGCCCCTTGCCCCTTGCCCCTTGCCCCGTTTTCCTCGGGCCTCAGGAATTCTCCACGTAGGCTCCCATCTCCCGCATTCGCGACTCGAAGCGTGCCACGTTATCGACCAGGTCGTCGGGGCCGAAGGCCACGCACTCGGCCAGCAGCACCTCGATCAGGGTGATCGCCGAGAGGATCGAGGGGAAGAAGTGCGGCGTGGCGTTGGCCACTGGAAAGGTGATGCTGGCGCCGGGGACCAGCGGCGAGCGCATGGTGTCGGTGACCACGATGGCATTCACGCCATTGGCGCGGGTGATCTCCAGGGCGCGCATGGTCTCGGCACAGTACGGCTCGAAGCCGAAGGCGATCACCACGTCGCCCTCGCCGAAGGGGGCCAGCTCGGTGAGCAGGCCGCCCTCCAGCCCGCGGATGAGGTGGATGTCGGGCATGGCGATGCGCCCCACGTAGGCGAAGTGGTAGGCGCAGGCGAAGGTGTCACGAAAGCCGACCACGGCCACCTTGCCGGCGCCGAGCAGCAGCTGGGCTGCCTCGCGGACCTTCTTCTGGTTGTCGGCGGTGAACAGCCGGCCGATATTGTCGAAGGCCGCATCTCCCACGTCCAGGAACACCTGGTCGTCGGTCTGGCTGGCCAGGTTACGCAGCTGGCTGGCCCGCCCCGAGAGTTCAACCGGACCGGCCTGGACCGCCGACTGGAACACCTCGCGGAACTGCTCATAGCTCTCGAACTCGAGTCGCTTGGCCAGGCGCATCAACGTCGAGGGCGTGACCTCGGCGGCGGCAGCCGACTTGCGGATCGACTGGAAGGCGATCTCCACCGGGTGTTCAAGCACGTAGCCGGCGGCCAGCTTGAGCTGCGGGCTCAGTTCCGGGTAGGCCTCGGCCAGCTGCTGGTTGACGGCATCCAGTCCCGCCGGGGCCTCCGGCGAAGCATCCGGTGTCGGGGTCTGCGGTTCCAGCACGCGGTTCTCCTCAGCTGATCATGTTGATGGCATCCGCCCATCGCGTAAGCGCGCATTGTAACGCATGCGGGCGGGCATGAATGAAACAACTGTATCCCATGACAAAAAACAATGGCACATACGTATTGACGGCTGGCCGGGCCTTCGTCTAGGATTCTCGCAAAACATACGTACCTCATCTTAATGAATGTTGACACGTTTGTTTCATTCATCGTCAGCAACGCCCAGGAACGACCGAACCCGACATGAGCCACTCTGCCAAGCATCCCACCTACGAGACCCTGATCACCCAGCGCCACGGCCAGGTACTCGAGATCCGCTTCAACCGGCCCCATCGCCTCAATGCCGTGGTCGAGGCACTGTATACCGAGCTGCTCGATGCCCTCGCCGTCGCCTCCGCCGAGGTCGATATCCGTGCCGTGATCCTCACCGGTGAGGGCCGTGCCTTCTGCGTCGGTGCCGACATGAAGGAGCATGGCAGTGCCAAGCGTTCGCTGTTCCAGCGCCGCCAGTACCTGCAGCTGGGCAATGACGTCTGCGAGGCGATCCTGCGTCTCAAGAAGCCCGTGATCGCCGCCGTCAACGGCTACGCCCTGGGGGCCGGCGCCGAGATGGCGGTCTCCTGCGACTTCATCCTGATGGCGGAGGATGCCCAGATCGGTTTCCCCGAGACCAGCATCGGCACCTGCGTGGGCGGCGGCGTTTCCAAGCTCCTGCCCGAGCTGGTGGGCCTTTCCCAGGCGCGTTGGCTGCTCTTCACCGGCCGGCGCATCGATGGCGAGGAGGCCGCCCGCATCGGCCTGGCGACCTCCAGTTGGACCCCCGATTCCCTGCTCGATGAGGCCCGTTCCCTGGCTGGCGAGCTGGCGAAGCAGGCCCCGGTCTCCATCGCCATGCTCAAGCGTCTGGTCAACCAGGGCAGCGACACGAACCTGGAGAGCCAGTTGCAGCAGGAACTCGATGCGGTCTTCACCTGCTCCACCACCGAGGACTGGCAGGAGGGCGTCGACGCCTTCGCCGAGAAGCGCGCGCCCCGGTTCCAGGGCAAGTAATCCCCCGATCTCTCGTGTCCGGTCATTCACCGGGCCCGTTGTCACTGTTCAACGACCCTCGTGGTCAAGGTCAGCAGCACATGAATCCCATCGAAGGACACCTTCCCACCCGCAGCCCCCTCCACGACATCCTGGCGCCGACCGGCATCGCGGTGATCGGTGCTTCCGCCGACCCCACCAAGCGGGGCTACAAGGCCATGGTCGGCCTGATCAAGGACGGCTATCGCGGCGACATCTATCCGGTGAACCCCAAGGCCGACATGATCCTCGGCATCAAGACCTGGCCGTCGGTCACGGCGATTCCCGGCAACCCTGAACTGGCGCTGATCTGCACCCCGGCGGCCACGGTGCCGGACCTGATCGCCGAGTGTGGCCGTCGCGGTATCAAGGGGGCGGTGATACTCGCCAGCGGCTTCGCCGAGATCGGCGTGGAGGGTGCCGATCTCGAACGCCAGATGATGGCCAAGGCCGAGGCACACGGGGTGCGCATCATCGGCCCCAACACCTCCGGCATCTTCAACCTGCATCACCGGATCAACCTGCTGGCGCTGGACAGCGTCAAGCCGGGAGACGTGGGCATCATCTCCCAGTCCGGCAACATGCTGCTGTCGCTGGCTCTGGAGGCTCAGCACAACGGCCAGGTAGGTTTCTCCACCTACGTGGGCCCCGGCAACCAGAGCGACATCGGCTTCAACGACTACCTGCGCTACCTGGGCGAGGATGAGCACACCCGTGTCGCCACCCTCTATGTAGAGGGCTTCCGCGACGGGCGCAAGTTTCTCGAGGTGGCGCGTGACGTCACCGCCATGAAGCCTGTGGTGGTCTACAAGTCCGGGTCCACCGAGCAGGGCCAGAAGGCTGCCAGCTCCCACACCGGGGCCCTGGCCGGCAGCTACGCCATGACCGTGGATCTTCTCAGGCAGTCCGGGGTCAGCGTGGTGCAGTACTCTGACGAGATCCTCCCGGTAGCCGAGGGCCTGGGACTGCTACAGAAGTCCCGCGGCAAGCGGGTGGCGGTGATCTCCGACGGCGGCGGGCAGGCCACTATCGCCTCCGACCGCCTGGCCGAGGCAGGCCTGGAACTCGCCGAGCTTTCCGAGGCCACGCGCCAGAAGCTGCGCGAGGTGCTCTTCCCCCAGGCATCTACCGTGAACCCGGTGGACGTGGCCGGCTCCACTGACGCTAACCCCTCGCTGCTCGCCACCTGCATGGAGATCGTTGCTGCCGATGAAACCGTCGACAGCGTTTTCCTGGTCGGCATGTTCGGTGGGTACAGCACCCGCTTCGCCGAGTCGCTGCTGGGCGATGAGATGCGCGGCGCCGAGGCGATGGTGGATCTGTCCAACGCCACCGATAAGCCGCTGGTCATCTACAGTCTCTATACCCCCATCAAGCCGCCGGCATTGCGCCGCCTGCACGAGGCGGGGCTGCCGGTCTACGCTTCCATCGAGCAGTCCGTCCGGGTGCTCGCGGCGCTGGGCGAGCGTGGCCAGTATCTGGCGCAATACCATAGCCATGTCCGCGAGACGCCAGTGGACGCCCGTCCTGAGCTCACCGCCATGTTCCAGCGCGCCCGGGCCGAGGGACGTGACCTCCTCGAGTTCGAATCCAAGCAGTTACTGCGCCACCACGGCGTCCAGGTCCCGGTGGAGCGGGTCGTCAGGAACGAGGCCGAACTGGCCGAGGCCGTGGCAGCGCTTGGCGACACGTCGCTGGCCATGAAGGTGGTCTCCAAGGACATCCTGCACAAGTCCGACGCCGGGGGCGTGAAGCTCAACGTGGTAGGCGAAGCTGCCATATACGATGCCCGCGAGGCGATCCTCGACGCCTGCATGGCCTACGACGCCAACGCCGAGATCGAGGGCGTGCTGGTGACGCCCATGGCGAAGAAAGGCGTGGAAGTGATCGTCGGGGTGATCCGCGACCCGATCTTCGGCCCGGTACTGATGTTCGGTCTCGGCGGGATCTTCGTCGAGATTCTCGAAGATGTGGCCTTTCGCGCCATCCCGCTCTCGCGCCACGATGCCCTTTCCATGGTCGATCAGATCAAGGCGAAGCGAATCCTGGAGGGAGTGCGCGGCGAGCCGCCCGTGGACAAGGAGGCGCTGGTCGACCTGTTGCTCAAGGTGTCGAGCATCGTCGCCGCCTACCCGGACCTCAAGGAACTCGACCTCAACCCGGTCATCGTCAACGCCGACGGCTATGCGGTGGTGGATGCCCGGGTTATCGTCGACCGTGACAGCAACGCCACTGACAAGGATGCCCACGCATGAGCCTGACCCAACCTCAACTGACCGATGCCCGCCTGAGCCTGGAGGGTAGGGTAGCCACTCTGACCCTGGATCGCCATGACGTGCGCAATGCCCTGACCGGCACCGCCCTGGTGGATGACATCGTGGCCGTGGCCGATTGGGTCAATGCCTGCGACGGGGTCTCCGTGCTGGTCATCACCGGGGAAGGCTCGGCGTTCTCCGCGGGGGGCAACGTCAAGGACATGGCCGAGCGCGGCGGCGACTTCGCCGGCGACGTGGCCGAGGTCGCCAGCCGCTACCGGCGGGGTATCCAGCGTATACCGCTGGCCCTGCAGGGCGTGGAGGTGCCGATCATCGCCGCGGTCAACGGTCCGGCGATCGGCGCCGGCTTCGACCTGGCCAACATGGCCGATGTCCGCATCGCCTCCCGCAAGGCCAAGTTCGGCGAGACCTTCCTCAACCTGGGGATCATCCCCGGGGATGGCGGCGCCTGGTTCATGCAGCGCCTGATCGGCTACCAGCGTGCCTTCGAGCTCACGCTCTCCGGCCGGGTGATCGATGCCGAGGAGGCGAAGGCGTATGGCATCGTGCTGGAGGTCACCGAGCCCGAGGCGCTGCTCGAGCGGGTCGGCGAGATGGCTGGGCAGATGGCGGCCCAGCCGCCCAAGGCGACGCGCCTGACGAAGCGGCTGATGAAGATGGGTAGCCGCATGGAGCTTCCCGACTTTCTCGACCTCTGTGCGACCTTCCAGGGCATGTGTCATAACGAGCCCGAGCACCTCGACGCCGTCAACGCCATGCTGGAGAAGATGGCCAGGAAGTAGCCATCGCCAGGCGCCATCTCCCGAAGAACCCGGCGCCGGCCGGGTTCATTGTCTCCGAAGAGCGCGAAAGGTCTGGATTTTCTCTCCTGCGGCTGGTGTGCTTGAGTCTCCACGAATACACACATGGAGGTGTCATGGCCGATAGCACGCTGGTCTTCATCATCCTGGGGCTGACCCTGGCTGCCTTCGTCTGGGGGCGTTTCCGCTACGACCTGGTGGCGCTCTCTGCGCTGCTGGGCTCGGTGATGCTGGGCCTGGTGCCGGGCGAGGAGGCCTTCCTCGGCTTCGGTCATCCGGCAGTGATCACCGTGGCCGCCGTGCTGGTGCTCAGTCGCGCTTTCGAGCGCTCGGGGGTGGTGGACGTGATCGCCGAGCAGGTGCTCAAGGTCGGAGAGAGGCTCTTCTTGCAGCTGGCCGCGCTGACCGGGACCGTGGTGGTGCTTTCCGGCTTCATGAACAACGTCGGGGCCCTGGCGCTGTTGCTGCCAGTGGCCATGCGCCTGGCCCGCGAGCATGACACCTCGCCGTCGCTATTGTTGATGCCACTGGCCTTCGGCTCGCTGCTGGGCGGGCTGACCACGCTGATCGGCACCCCGCCCAACATCATCATTGCCAGCTACCGGGGCTCGGTCACTGGCGAGTCCTTCGGGCTCTTCTCCTTCTCTCCCGTGGGCGTGGCGGTGGCCCTGGCCGGGCTCGCCTTCATCCTGCTGATCGGCTGGCGGCTGGTGCCCCAGCGTGCCGGCAAGGCCTCCACCGAGGAGATGTTCGACACCGCCAACTACCTGGTCGAACTCGAGGTGGACGAGGAGGCGAAGGCCAACGGCTGGACCCTGCGTGACCTGCATGAAGCCCTGGAGGAGACCATCCCCGTACTGGCCGTGGTGCGTAACGATAAGCGCCGTGCCGGCCATGCCTTTCACGGTGAACTGCGGGCGGGGGACATCCTGCTGCTGGAGGCGGGCCCCGAGGAGATGAAGCTGCTGGAGGACAAGGCGGGGCTGCGTCTGGGCAAGGAGCCCGAGGAGGAGGACGAGTCGGCACATCAGGCCGAGGCCGACGACAATGCGCGGGAAACGGAAAAGGCGGCACCGGAAAGGGCGCCTGTTGAGGAGAGCGAAAAGCAGAACAAGAAGGAGAAGAAAAAGAAGGGCGTCGATACCGAGGGGCTGCAGCTGGTGGAAGCGGTCGTGCGCAACGACTCCATGATGGTCAACCGCACTGTCGCCCAGTTGCGTCTGCACAACCAGTTCGGCCTGCACCTGGTGGCCGTGGCCCGCGACGGGGGACGCCTCAAGCAGCGTCTGCGCGATATTCGTTTCCGTCCGGGCGATGTGCTGCTGCTGCAGGGCGGCGAGAGCGAGCTCTCCGAGAGCCTGGCGACCCTGGGCTGCCTGCCGCTGGCCAGCCGCAACCTCTCCCTGGGGCAGCCGCGCCTGCTGCTGGTCTCCCTGGCCATCTTCGCCGCGGCCATCCTGGCCATCCTGACGGGCATGCTGCCCGCGGCGGTGGCGCTGGCCACGGCGGCCCTGGTCTCGCTGCTGGCAGGGGTGCTGCCGCTGCGCGAGGGGTACCAGGCAATCGATGGCCCCGTGCTGGTGCTGCTTGGCGCCATGATCCCGGTGGGACAGGCGCTGGAGACCAGCGGCGGGGCGGCGCTGATCGCCGACGCCCTGCTGGGCTGGGGCGGGCAGTGGCCGGTGGTGGTCACGCTGGTGGGGCTCTTCGTGATCACCATGATGCTCTCCGACATCATCAACAATGCCGCGGCAGCGGTGCTGATGGCCCCCATCGCTGCGAGCCTGGCGCGCGGCTTCGAGGTGTCGTTGGACCCCTTCCTGATGGCGGTGGCGGTCAGTGCCTCCTGTGCCTTCCTCACGCCCATCGGCCACCAGTCCAACACCCTGGTGATGGGCCCCGGGGGCTATCGCTTCGGGGATTACTGGCGCATGGGCCTGCCGCTGGAGGTCGTGGTGGTGGCAGTGGCCATTCCCATGATCCTGATGGTCTGGCCGCTGTAGGACCGAGGGGCAAGGAACAAGGGGCAAGGGGAGGACTGGCCTGTCTCCGGCATAGCCTCGATAAACACACCATCTACAGAAGTTAAACGCCCCCGGCACATGGCCTGGGGCGTTGGGTTGGTGCGGGGATGGGCTGGCCTCAGGCGGTGTGGTGGCGCAGCACCTTGGCCCTGTCGGTAACGAAGGCCTCGTACTCGAAGTCGTCCACGCTGAGCAGTTCGAGTACCTCGGCCTCGCGCTCGCGCATAAAGGTGGCATCGTCTTCGCTGATGATGCCGGCTCTGGCTGCCTCCTCCACCTTCTGCTCGGGGTGCAGGGCGTCAGCCGGCAGCTCGCCCTTGGCATGGGCCTTCTGGACCTGGCGGTAGAGCTTCTCGGCGCGCTCCTGGGTGGCGAGCAGGGCGTTGTAGTGGGCGAGGGGATTGTCCCGGCTGCCGTCGTTCTCCTGCCAGGTGGTTTCCAGCAGGTAGCGGCGCAGCGCCGTGTCGCGGGAGACGGCCTGGGCGATCTCGCGGGTCAGGGCATCCTGGGGGCGCTTCCAGCGGCGACCGGCGGGCATCACGACGATGCGCAGCAGCCGACCCAGGGCACGGCTCGGCAGGTTGTCGAAGAGCTCGTCCAGCGCCTGCTCGGCGCGACCCAGCAGGAAGCGGCAGCCATAGTGCAGCAGGGCCGCCTCGCCCTCGACCTTGTCGCCCTCGTGCCACTGCTTGAGCGTCATCGAGGCGAGGTAGAGGTTGGAGAGCACGTCGCCCAGGCGCGCCGAGAGCATCTCCCGCTGCTTGAAGGTCGAGCCGAGGCTCGCCATGGCGGCATCGGCGCACAGCCCGAAGCCGGCGGAGAGGCGGGCGACGTCCCGGGCATAGGGCGCCGCGACTTCGTCGAAAGGCACGTCCGCTCGGCCGAGTCCCAGCCCCAGGGTGAGGGCGCGGGCGGCGTTGCCGAAGATCAGTCCGGCGTGGCCGAAGAAGGCGCGGTCGAAGGCCGGCAGGTCGTCGGCATCCTTGGCGGCCAGTTCCTCCAGCACGTAGGGGTGGCAGCGAATCGCCCCCTGGCCGAAGATCATCAGGTTGCGGGTCATGATGTTGGCGCCTTCCACGGTGATGGCCACCGGGTTGGCGCTGTAGCCGATGCCGAGGTAGTTGCGTGGCCCCAGGGTCACCGCCTTGCCCCCGTGGATGTCCATGGCGTCGCCGAGAATCTGGCGCTGGAACTCGGTGAGCTGGCTCTTGAGGATCGCCGAGGGGACCGCCGGCTTCTCGCCATGGTCGATGGTGTTGGCCGTCTGGTAGACCGCGGCACGGGAGACGTAGGCCAGTGCGGCCATGCGCGCCAGGGGCTCCTGGACCCCCTCCATCTCGGCTATCGGCACGTTGAACTGGCGACGGATGCGGGCGAAGCCGCCGCTCCAGCCGAGGGCGTAGCGGGCGGTCCCGGTGGCGCCGGAGGGCAGGGTGATACAGCGTCCAATGGAGAGGCACTCCACCAGCATTCGCCAGCCCTGGCCGATCATCTCGGGGCCGCCGATGATGGTATCGAGTGGCACGAAGACGTCCCGGCCTTTGATCGGTCCGTTGAGGAAGGGACTGCCGATGGGGTGGTGACGGCGTCCGATCTCCATGCCGGCGGTGTCGCGCGGGATCAGTGCCAGGGTGATGCCACGATCGCTCTCCTCGCCCAGCAGGTGGTCGGGGTCGAAGAGTCGGAAGGCCAGGCCCACCACGCTGGCGATGGGCGCCAGGGTGATCCAGCGCTTCTCGAAGTTCAGGCGCAACCCCAGCACCGGCTCGCCGTCGATTTCCTGCCGGCAGACCACGCCGGTATCGGGGACGGCCGTGGCGTCACTGCCGGCGCGGGGGCCGGTGAGGCCGAAGCAGGGGATCTCGCGCCCGTCGGCCAGCCGCGGCAGGTAATGGTCCTTCTGGGCCTCTGTGCCGTACTTGAGCAGCAACTCGCCCGGGCCCAGGGAATTGGGTACGCCAACGGTGACCATCAGCGTCTCGCTGACCGAGAGCTTCTGCAGGACCAGCGACTGGGCCTTGGCGGAGAAACCCAGGCCACCGTACGCCTGGGGGATGATCATGCCGAAGAAACCTTCCTGCTTGAGGTAGTCCCAGAGTTCCTGGGGCAGGTCGGCGCGCTCGCGGGCGATCTCCCAGGCATTGCACATGCCGGCGGCCACGCTGCACTGGTGGTCGAGGAAGGCCTGCTCCTTTTCCGTCAGGCCCTCATCACGGTACTTGAGTAGCTTTTCCCAGTCGGGACGCCCGGTGAAGAGTTCGCCGTCCCAGGCTACGGTGCCGGCCTCCAGGGCAGTGCGTTCGGTGTCGGAGACCTTCGGCGAGACCTTCTTGAACAGGGCGAAGAAGCGAGGGGAAAGCCACTTGCTGCGCAGTGTGGGAAGGCCGGCCGCGGCCACAGCGAGGGCGCCGAGCAGCAACAGGGTGCCCAGCAGCGAGGAGGCGAAGAGCAGGCTGGCCAGGCCAGTCACGGCGAGCACGGTAAGGGCGGGCAGGGCGCCCGCTTCGCGGCGCATCACCGCCAGCAGGCCGGCGATGGCCGCGAGCAGCAGGATCAAGCTGAGCATGGGGGGTCTCCGGTTGTTGTCGACGGCAAGAATTCGAACAGATGTTTGAATTCTTGCAGACTAGCCCACTTCGCTGCAACCGGCCAGTACCCAGTACCTTGTGCCGACCGTCGGCGGTGACCCGCGCCCCCTCGGTCTGTTGCCCTGCCCCTCATGACAACGCCCGCGCTGCAGGGCAGGGCAGGGCGGGGCGCAGGGGTGCCGCGGCACTGGCGTTGTCAGTCGAGGCGGCGCTGAGGCTCGCCACGAGCCGGCGCGTCGCCCGCCACGTAGTAGGGGGCGTCGCTTCGCGGCAGCGGCTCGCGGCCGCGGATGCGGTCGGCGATCTTCTCGGCGAGCATGATGGTCGGCGCGTTGAGGTTGCCGGTAGGAATCACCGGGAACAGCGAGGCATCGACCACTCGCAGGCCCTCTACGCCGTGCACCCGTCCCTGGCCGTCCACCACGGCATCGTCGCCTTCGCCCATGCGGCAGCTGCCGCAGGGATGGTAGGCGGTCTCGGCATGGGCCTTGACGAAGGCATCCAGCTCGGCGTCGGAGGCCACGTCCGTCCCCGGCGAGACCTCCCGGCCGCGATAGGGGTCGAAAGCAGGCTGAGCGATGATCTCGCGGGTCAGGCGTATGGCATCGCGGAACTCCTGCCAGTCCTTCTCCCTGGCCATGTAGTTGAAGAGGATGCTGGGCGCGGCCTCGGGGGCCCGGGAGGTCAGGCGGATCCGGCCGCGGCTCTCGGAGCGCATGGAGCCCACGTGGGCCTGGAAGCCGTGGGCCTGCACCGCGCTCTTGCCGTTATAGCTGATGGCGATGGGCAGGAAGTGGTACTGCAGGTTGGGCCACGCCTCCTCGTCATTGCTGCGGATGAAGCCCGCCGCCTCGAACTGGTTGCTGGCGCCCACGCCCCTGCCCAGGAAGAGCCAT
>NZ_JAVLBC010000109.1:0-10905 GCF_031581305.1 Halomonas sp. | reverse complement strand
GGGTGAGAGGCGAGGGCGTGGCAGTGGCGGTCATGGGGACTCCGGTGGAGGGATCGACGTGGGGTGACGGGGGTCGGCATGGTCGTGCAGAGCCTCCCAGAGGGCCTCGAGGGCGGCCGGGCGGTGATCGCGACGGCGGTAGAGGCGGATCTCCAGGGGCACCTCCCAGCGCGCATCGCCGGCCCGCACCAGGCGGGCCGCGGTCAGGTCGCCGCGCACGGTGCGTTCGGGCAGCCAGCCCAGGCCATAGCCGAGGCCGACCAGCTCGCGGATGTTACCGCTCTGGATGCTCTCGTGAAGCACCCGGAAGCGCGGCGCTCCGGGCAGCGCATCCAGGTGGCTGCGCAGGGCCAGGTCGATCAGCCCGCGGGGATGGTAGGCGATCAGTGGCAGGGTCAGGCGGGCCCCGGCCTGAAGCGCGAAACGCGGACCGCCGTCGGCCTCGGGCAGCGAGGTCGGGATCATCCGCTCGCTGCCCAGGCAGTGATGCACGAGTCCCTCAGTTTCCGGCATCCGGGGGCAGGCTCCCTGCGGCCAGTAGCAGAGCACCAGGTCGCACTCGTCGCGGGCCAGGGCCTCGAAGAAGTCGCTGGCCAGCCAGCCGGTGGCACGCAGGCAGGGCGTCAGCGGGGGCGGCGAGGCCCAGCCGGCCAGCCATTCGGGGAGGAAATGCGCCAGCAGGCTCTGCGGCGCCGCCAGCCGCAGCTGTCCGGCCTGCTGCTCGGCCAGGTGAACCAGCCGCTGCCGGGTCGCCGCCACCCGGCGGGTGACCTCCAGGCAGAGGCCGAAGAACTCCTCCCCGGCCGGCGTCAGCGACAGCGGCAGGGTCTGGCGATTGACCAGGGTGGTGCCCATCTCCTCCTCGAGCAGCTTGATGCGCCTTGAGAAGGTCGGCTGGGTGACGTTCTGCTCCTCCGCTGCCCGGGAGAAATGCCGGGTCCGAGCCAGGGTGATGAAGTCTTCCAGCCAGCGCAGTTCCATGTCGGTCCTCGTGCGTGCCGCGGCCGTGTCTCGGCCCGGCATTGTGCCATAGCGTGGCGGGCCTCAGTCGATGCGCCCTTCCTCCACGGCGTGACAGGCCACCTGGCCGGCGTCATCGGTGGCGATCAGGTCCGGGATCTCGCGCCGGCAACGCTCGTTCGCATGCGGGCAGCGGCCGTGGAAGATGCAACCCGACGGTAGGTCGACCGGCGTGGGCACTTCGCCCTCCAGGCGGATGTGCTGTGTCCGGTTATCCTCGAGGCGCGGGATCGCCGACATCAGGGCCTGGGTGTAGGGGTGTCGCGGCCGCGCAAAGAGCGTCGCCGTCGGGGCCACCTCGCAGACCCGCCCCAGGTACATCACCGCCACCCGGGTCCCGAAGTGCTCCACCACGGCGAGGTCGTGGGTGATGAACAGGTAGGTCAGATTGCGCTGCTGCTGGGCCTCCATCATCAGGTTCAGGACCTGGGCCTGGATCGACACGTCCAGCGCCGAGATCGGCTCGTCGGCCACGATGAACTCCGGGTCGACGGCGAGCGCGCGCGCAATGGCAATCCGCTGTCGCTGGCCGCCGGAGAACTCGTGGCCATAACGGCCACCCCAGTCGGCCGCGATGCCCACCGAGCTCATGACCTCGGCGACCTGCTGCTTGACGCGCTGTGGCGGCCAGTCCGGGTGGTGCAGGCGGATTGGCTCCTCCAGGGTCTGCTGGATGGTCATCCGCGGATTGAGCGAGGCATAGGGGTTCTGGAAGATCATCTGCATGCGCCGGCGGTAGGGCATCAGCGCCTTGTGGGAGAGGTCGTCGATGCGTTGGCCGTCATAGTGGATCTCGCCGGCACTGGGATGGAGCAGGCCCATCACGGTGCGGGCCACCGTGGACTTGCCGCAGCCCGATTCGCCAACCACGCAGAGCGCCTCGCCGCGGCGGATATCCAGGTCGACGCCATTGATGGCATGCACGTGCTTCTGCTCCCGGACGATCCGGCCCTTCCTGAACTTCAGCTGCTCGAGGAAATCCCCGGAGAGCGAGAAGTGCTTCTCCAGCCCGCGGATCTCCAGCAGGGGGCTGGCCGCCTCGGGGACCGGGCCAGGGGCTTGGGCGTGGGCGGTGGAACTCATCAGCGAATCTCCTCGGCCGGGATGCGTTCGCGCTCGAGCATCTCCGCGACCATGTGACAGGCGACCCGGCAGTTGCCGGAGGTCACGAAGCCGGGGACCTCGTCGATGCAGGTGCGGCGGGTGGTGCCGTCGGCGCGCTCGACGAAGCCGCAGCGTGGGTGGAAGGCACAGCCGCTCGGCAGGTTGTCAAGCGACGGCATGCTGCCGGGGATCTGATTCAGCCGGCTGCCCGGCGTGGCCATCTGGGGCAGGGCGTTGATCAGGCCCTGGGTGTAGGGGTGCTGGGGGTCGTTGATGATCTCCCGGGTCGGCCCCTGCTCGATCACCCGGCCGGCATACATCACCAGCATGCGCTGGGTGACCTGGCTGACCACGCCCAGGTCGTGGGTGATCAGGATCAGGCCGACGTTGTGCTTCTCGCACAGTTCCAGCAGCAGCGCCATGATCTCGGCCTGGATGGTCACGTCCAGCGCGGTGGTGGGTTCGTCGGCGATGATGATGTCGGGATCCAGCAGCAGCGCGATGGCGATGATCACCCGTTGGCGCATGCCGCCGGAGAGCTCGTGGGGATACTGGTCCAGGCGCGCCGCGGGGGAGGGGATCTGCACCTGCTCGAGCTTGTGCAGGGCGATCGCCCGGGCCTCGCGGGTCGAGATCCGCCGGTGGGCCTTGAGGCATTCGACCATCTGCGCGCCAATGCTCAGCACCGGGTTCAGGGTCATCATCGGATCCTGGAAGATCATCGACATGCGGTGGCCGCGGATATGACGCAGCGCCCGGTCGCTCATCCGGGTCAGGTCGCGACCGTCGAAGTGGATGCTGCCGCCGGCGATATAGCCCGGCTTGGCGATCAGGTTGAGCAGGCTGAAGGCCGCCACCGACTTGCCGGCGCCTGACTCGCCCACGATCCCCAGGCGCTCGCCGCGCTCGAGGCTGAAGCTGACATCGCGCAGCGCCTGGACATCGCCGCGGCGAAGGGCGAAGCGCACATCGAGATGGTTGACGTCGAGGAGTGCCATGGGATCAGCCCTTGTAGAGTCGCGGGTTGAGGACGTCACGCAGCCAGTCGCCGAGCAGGTTGATCACCAGCACCAGCACCACCAGCACCAGGCCGGGGATCAGCGTGATCCACCAGGAGCCCGACTGCAGGTAGTCGAAGCCCGACTTGATCAGCGAGCCCAGCGAGGGCTGTGTCTCGGGCATGCCCAGGCCGAGGAAGGAGAGCGCGGCCTCGGAGATGATGGCGTTGGCCACCTGCACCGTGGAGATGACGAAGATCGGCGACAGGGTGTTGGGCAGAATATGACGGAACATGATGCGCCGGCTGGTAAAGCCCATTACCCGGGCCGCATCGACGTACTCCTTGTGGCGCTCGGCCAGCACCGAGGCGCGCACCGTGCGTGCATACTGGGGCCATTCGGCCAGGCCGATGATCAGCACCAGCAGCGGTACCGCATAGGCGCTGAAGGTGGCGCCGCCGAAGGCCGCCTTGACCAGGGCGCCCACCACGATGGCCACCATCAGGGTGGAGAACGACAGCTGGATGTCGGCCAGGCGCATCAGGAAGGCATCCACACGGCCACCAAGGTAGCCGGCGAGCAGCCCGAAGCTGACGCCCAGCAGCGCCTGGAGGGCCACAGCGCCGAAGCCGATGATCAGCGACACCCGGGCCCCATAGAGGATGGTGGAGAGCAGGTCGCGGCCCTGGGCGTCGGTGCCCATCAGGTAGGTCGGGTCGCTGCCCTCGACCCAGAAGGGCGGCATCTCCGAAGCCATGATGTCGATCTGCGCCAGGTCATAGGGGTTCATGGGCGCCAGCCACGGGGCCAGCACCGCCACGGCGACCAGGGCGATGAAGACCACCAGGCTCAGCTGGGCGATCAGGTCACGCTTGAAGCTGTAGAGCAGGTAGGAGCCGCGAAAGCGTGACCAGCGGCTCGCCACCCGGGGGGTCGGGGGAGTCATGCGGGTTTCCCTGTCAGCTTGACGGTGGGATTGACCAGGCCATAGATCAGGTCCACCAGGGTGTTGGTGATCACGAAGATCAGCCCCACGATCATCAGGTAGGTGATGATCAGCGGCACGTCGGAGCGCTGGATGGCGTTGAGGAACATCAGCCCCATGCCCGGCCACTGGAAGACCGTCTCGGTGAGAATGGTGTAGGCCACCAGGGTGCCGATCTGCACCCCGCCCATGGTGATCACCGGCAACATGGTGTTCTTCAGGGCGTGCAAGAAATAGATGCGGCGCAGCGAGATGCCCTTGGCGCGCGCGAACTTCACGTACTCGGACTGCAGCACCTCGAGCATTTCGGCGCGAATCAGCCGGATGAACAGCGGCAGCATGATCGAGGCCAGCGAGATCGCCGGCAGCACCAGGTAGGTGAGGCCTTCCAGGGAGGCGAAGTTGGTCGCCCAGGTGCCGAAGACGGGCACCGGATTGCCGCGGCCGTAGGCCGGCATGCCGCCGTCGGTGCTGACCAGTTCATTGAGCCAGGCTCCCCAACCGGTATCGGCGGGGAAGGGCGACCAGCTTACGCCGATGGCGAACAGCTGGATCAGCATGATGGCGGTGAGGAAGACCGGAATCGAGATGCCGATGATCGACACGCCCATGAAGAAGCGCGACAGCCAGGCCCTGGGCCGTATGGCGCTGTAGACGCCGATCGGTACCGAGAGCAGCACGATCAGCAGGGTGGTGGCGAAGACCAGCTCGAGGGTTGCCGGCAGGTGGCGGGCAATGACCTCGGTGGTCGGCTGGTTGAAGATGTAGGAGTAGCCGAAGTCCAGCTGCAGGGCATTGCCCGCAAAGCGAAGATACTGGACCAGGAAGGGGTCATTGAGGCCCAGCTGTTCGCGCAGGGCCTCGCGCTCACTCTCCGGGACCGACTGGCCGACCATTTGCTGGATGGGGTCGCCCAGGTTGTCCTGGATCGCGAAGGCGATGATGCTGATGATGAACATCACCAGCAACGCATGGAAGAGGCGCTTGATCAGGAAAGCGATCATGGCTGGCGTCCCGTGTGCAACACGCGGCGACGCACTCGCTGGGCGAGCACGTCGCAGAGGTCAGGGTTTCGGATGGCCAGCTCGCGAGGAGCCAGCGAATGTCAGGCTTATTCGGCCTCGATGACCAGGTCCCCGAGGTAGGGGAAGTTCATCACGTTGAGGATCGGTTCGATCATGACGTTGTCCGCCGAGGCCCAGGCCAGGTCCTGCCAGTGCAGGGGCACCACAGCCGCTTCGTCGTGCAGGGTCTGTTCAACCTGCTGCAGCATCTCGGCCCGCTTCTCGAGATCGACCTCCAGGTTGGCCTCGGCCACCAGCTTGTCGAGCTCCGGGTTGCAGTAGTTGCCGGCGTTGTACTGGCCGGCGCCGGTGTCGGCGTCCGGACAGGCCGTCAGGTACTCGTGGAAGTTGGCGCTGTCCTCGGTGTCGGCGTGCCAACCGATCAGCATCATGTCGGCCGCACGGTCGTCGTACTCGCCCCAGTACTGGGCCTTGGGCAGCGTCTTGAGATCCACCGTGACGTTGATGCGCGCCAGCATGGCGGCCACCGCCTGGGCGATCTTGGCATCGTTCACGTAGCGGTTGTTGGGGGCCATCATGGAGATCTCGAAGCCGTCTTCATAACCAGCCTCGGCCATCAGCTGCTGGGCCTTCTCCAGGTCATGGCGTAGCTCGAGAGACTCGACGTGGCCGGCGTAGCCTTTTGGTGAGAACTGCGCCGCCGGGGTGGCGAAGCCCTTCATGAGGCGGTCGGCAATGCCCTCCTGGTTGACCGCATAGGCAAAGGCCTGGCGAACACGCGGGTCCTGGAAGGCCTCGACGCGCTCCTGGTTCATGTGGAAGAAGATGATCCGCGTGCCGGACATGGTGACCAGCTGGACGTCCTCGTCCTCGCGAATCCGTTCCAGGTCGTTGGGCGGTACCGGGGCGATGAAATCCACGTCGCCGGAGAGCAGGGCGGCCACGCGGGTGGCATTCTCGCTGATCGGGGTCAGCACGATCTGATCGACGTTGCCGGGGGACGCCTCGTCCCAATAGCCGTCGAAGCGATCGAACTCCATGCGGGTGCCCTTCTGGTGCTCGACCACGGTGAAGGGACCGGTGCCGGAGAGGTTGGCCGAGGCAAAGGAGTTGCCGTTCTTGACGATCTCGTCCTTGGGGTCGCCGTCTTCGGCAGTGCCGCTGTAGAACTCGCTGTCCAGCGGGAAGATGTAGGTCGCGAGGTTCAGCAGTAGCGGATAGGGCTCTGCGGTCTTGAATTCTACCGTGGTCTCATCGACCGCGGTGACGCTCGCGATGGGCTCGAAGATCGCCTTGAAGTCCGAGCTGCGCTTGAGGCGCTCGACCGTCCAGGCCACGTCCTCGGCGGTGAAGGAGTTGCCGCTATGGAATTCGACTCCCTCGCGCAGGGTCATGCGCAGGGTGGTGTCGTCGACCTGCTCCCAGGCGGTGGCAAGGCGCGGCTCGAAATCGAGTTCACTGGTCCAGCGCACCAGGGGGTCGAAGGTCATGTGGGAGAGCTGGAGGATACCGCCTGAGAGCTGCTCGTGGATGTCCAGCGAGACCGGATCGGCATCGTAGGCCATGCGCAGAGTGGTCTCGGTGCTGGCCACGGTGGGCAGCACGGTGGTGGTCATGGCGGCGCCGATCACGCTCGCCAGCAGGGTCTTCTTGAGAGTCATGTGTCGTTCCATGCCGGTTGAGTTGTTGTTGATGTGATGACCGCAAAGGTCTAGCCAACAACATAGTGAGTCCGGCCACGGAGGCACAATCGAAATTGTGAGAGGGCTCATGCGCCCGGCGAATGAGGCCCGCCGGGCGCGGCCTGGCTCAGTCCCCGGCGGAGGTGATGCGGTCGATACGATAGAGGGTGGCGACCTGGTCGAGGCCATGGACACTGCAGTCGAGGTCGGAAACCCGGCCATCGCTCAGCCCGTAGACCCAGCCGTGCACGGAGAGCGACTGGCCGCGCTGCCAGGCGCGCTGGACGATCTTGGTCCGGCAGAGGTTGTTGACCTGGGCCTCGACGTTGAGCTCGCACATGCGATCGACCTGCTCCTCCAGGGGCAGCGTTTCGAGGGCGCTACGATGGCGGCTGTAGAGTTCTCGGACCGAATGCAGCCAGTAGTCGACCATGCCGCATTCACCGCCGGCGACCGCCGCCCGCACGCCGCCACAGCCGTAGTGGCCGACGACCATGATGTGGCGCACCTTGAGGACGTCAACGGCGAACTGCACCACCGAGAGGGCGTTCATGTCATTGTGATGCAGCAGGTTAGCGACATTGCGATGGACGAAGACTTCGCCCGGCGGCAGGTCGATGATCTGGTTGGCCGGCACGCGGGAGTCGGAACAGCCGATCCACAGATATTCAGGGCTTTGCTGACGGGCCAGACGAGCGAAATAGTCCGGATCGTCCCGACACATCTTCTCCGCCCAGGTACGGTTGTTGGCCAGCAGTTTCTCGATCTCGTGTTTCATGTCAGGCTCCGGATGGCTCGGCAGGGAAGAACGGTGGCCTCTTGTAACCTCGCCTGCCGAGGCGGTCAACCACTCTCCCGGGGCGTCCCACCGGCTGGTATCATGCCCGCCGAGATTCACTGCGGGCCACCCATGGCCCGACCCTTGCCAGGAGACTTCCGTGTCAGACTACGACTATGACCTGTTCGTGATCGGGGCGGGTTCCGGTGGCGTCCGTGCCGCCCGCACCGCGGCCGCCACCGGCGCCCGGGTCGCCATCGCCGAGGATCGCTACCTGGGCGGCACCTGCGTCAATGTGGGCTGTGTACCCAAGAAACTCTACTCCTATGCGGCCCACTTCCACGAGGTTTTCGAGGACGCCGGCGGGTTCGGCTGGCAGCTGGCCGAGGCTCCACGATTCGAGTGGGCCACGCTGCGCGACAACAAGATCAGCGAGATCAAACGACTCAACGACATCTACGGACGCCTGCTGGACGCTGCGGATGTGCGCCTGATCAACGGTCGCGCCCGGGTAGAGGACGCGCACCATGTGACCGTCAACGACGAGACCTTCAGCGCGGAGAAGATCCTGGTTGCCGTGGGGGGCTGGCCCTGGACCCCGGATTTCCCCGGCAACGACCTGGTAGTCCACTCCAACCAGGTCTTCGATCTCGACACCTTCCCCGAGCGTTTCCTGGTGCTGGGCGGCGGCTATATCGCCGTGGAGTTCGCCAGCATCTTCAATGGCCTGGGCAGCGATGCCCACCTGGTCTACCGGGGCGAGCTCTTCCTGCGCGGCTTTGACCGGCAGGTGCGCGAGTTCACCCGCGACGAGATGACCAAGAAGGGCGTCCAACTGCACTTCGACGCCAACATCGCCTCGATCGAGAAGGTCGAAGAGGGCCTGCGAGTCAGCCTCACTAATGGCGAGCAACTCGAGGTGGATGCCGTACTGACCGCGACCGGTCGTCGTCCCCACCTCGAGGGTCTGGGCCTGGACCGCCTCGACATTGCGCTGACCGACAGCGGCCACCTCAGCGTCAATGAGCGCTTCGAGACCTCTGTGCCCTCGATCCTGGCCCTGGGCGACGTGACCGGTGGCCCCGAGCTGACCCCGGTGGCACTTGCCGAGGCCATGCAGATGGTCAGGCACCATTTCGAGGAGGCCGAGCCGACCCCGCTGGACTACCGCAACATCCCCACGGCGGTGTTCTGCCATCCCAATATCGGCACGGTGGGGCTCTCCGAGGCGCAGGCCCGCGAGGCGTATGGCGAGATCCGCGTCTATGTCGCCGACTTCCGCCCCATGAAGCACACCCTTTCCGGCAGTGGCGAGCGCTGCCTGATGAAGCTGGTCGTCGATGACGCCAGCGACGTGGTGGTCGGGGCCCACATGGTGGGCGAGGAGGCTGGGGAGGTGATCCAGGGCATTGCCGTGGCCGTGCGGGCGGGTCTCACCAAGGCTGACTTCGACGCCACCGTGGGCATCCATCCCACCGGCGCCGAGGAGTTCGTCACCATGCGTGCGCCGACCCGGCGCTGAGCCTTCGAGAGTCTCGGATACGCAGCGGGCCTCCCTCTGGGGGGGAGGGTGCGCTGCGTTTCGGCATCTCAATGTCACCGTAGTGAGCTATTATCGAAGAGAAGCGGCACGACTGGCGAGAGCGGATCGAGGAGCATAATTTTCCATTATGGATTCACGGTGCCAGGATAATCATGGCTTTGAATTGCCGATAGGCCGCTGTTATACTTCCTCCCAAATTCGCTACAGCGAACCATGACAATGAACGCAACCACCGAGCCCTTCACGCCCTCCGCCGACCTGGCCCGCCCCACTGTGGCGGACGCCGTGGTCGGTCACGAGGCCTACCCGCTGTTCATCCGCAAGCCCAATCCCGATGACGGCTGGGGTATCTACGAGCTGGTCAAGTCCTGCCCACCGCTGGATGTCAATTCCGCCTATGCCTATCTTCTGCTGGCGACCCAGTTCCGCGACAGCTGTGCCGTGGCCACCAACGAGGAGGGCGAGATCGTCGGCTTCGTCTCCGGCTACGTGAAGAGCAACGCCCCGGACACCTACTTCCTGTGGCAGGTGGCGGTGGGTGAGAAGGCGCGCGGTACCGGTCTGGCCCGTCGCCTGGTGGAGGCCGTAATGACCCGCCCGGAGATGGCCGAGGTTCACCACCTTGAGACCACTATCACCCCCGACAACCAGGCCTCCTGGGGACTGTTTCGGCGGCTTGCCGAGCGCTGGCAGGCCCCGCTCAACAGCCGCGAGTACTTCTCCACCGACCAGCTCGGTGGCGAACACGATCCGGAAAACCTCGTGCGCATCGGCCCCTTCCAGACCGATCGCATCTGAGCTCCCCGCTTCATCGCGCCTGCCGTCTCCACGGGCGGCAGGCGATCCCACACCCCTTCAGTCGCGCTCGCGCGTCCTGATACCCTTCTATTGCCAACAGGAGGTCGCACATGCAGACCCAGATCCTCGAACGCATGGAGTCCGAAGTCCGGACCTACTCTCGCTCCTTTCCGGTGGTCTTCACCAAGGCCCGGAATGCACGCCTGACCGACGAGGAGGGCCGCGAGTACATCGATTTCCTGGCCGGTGCCGGCACCCTGAACTACGGCCACAACAACCCGCACATCAAGCAGGCGCTGCTCGACTACCTGGCCGAGGACAACATCATCCACGGCCTGGACTTCTGGACCGCCGCCAAGCGTGACTACCTCGAGGCCCTCGAGGAGGTGATCCTCAAGCCCCGCGGCCTGGACTACAAGGT
The DNA here is from genome assembly GCF_031581305.1 of Halomonas sp. Taxonomy (GTDB): domain Bacteria; phylum Pseudomonadota; class Gammaproteobacteria; order Pseudomonadales; family Halomonadaceae; genus Halomonas. The sequence continues at coordinate 551 of NZ_JAVLBC010000109.1, read as the reverse complement.
GCAGTTCCCCGGGCCGACCGGCACCAATGCCGTCGAGGCGGCCATCCGCCTGGCTCGTCATGCCAAGGGCCGCCACAACATCGTCACCTTCACCAACGGCTTCCACGGCATCACCATGGGGGCGCTGGCCACCACCGGCAACCGCAAGTTTCGCGAGGCCACCGGCGGGGTGCCGACGGTCGGCGCCAGTTTCATGCCCTTCGACGGCTACCTGGGCGAGGGTGTCGACACCCTGGACTACTTCGAGAAGCTGCTCGGCGACAAGTCCGGCGGCCTGGACATTCCGGCCGGCGTCATCGTCGAGACCGTGCAGGGTGAGGGCGGCATCAACGCCTGTGGCCTCGACTGGCTCAAGCGCCTCGAGCAGATCTGCCGCGCCCACGATATCCTGCTGATCGTCGACGACATCCAGGCCGGCTGCGGCCGTACCGGCAAGTTCTTCAGCTTCGAGCATGCCGACGTCGTCCCGGACATCGTCACCAACTCCAAGTCGCTCTCCGGTCTGGGCCTGCCGTTCTCCCAGGTGCTGATGCGCCCCGAGCTCGATATCT
>NZ_JAVLBC010000313.1:0-2126 GCF_031581305.1 Halomonas sp. | reverse complement strand
GAGGCGCTCGATGCCGCCATCGCGGCCCTCGACGCCGGGCGAATCGTCGCCGTGAAGGGCGTCGGCGGCTATCACCTGATGGCCGATGCCTGCCGACCCGCCTCTGTGGCGACCCTGCGCGAGCGCAAGCACCGGCCCCACAAGCCGCTCGCCGTGATGTTTCCCTGGCAGGGCGAGGACGGTCTGGACGCCGTGCGCGAACATGCCCGCCTGGACCCGGTGGCCGCCGAGGCCCTGCGCGCCGACGAGCGTCCGGTCGTGCTGGTTCCTCTGCGAACCGATCACGGCCTCGCCGACGGCATTGCCCCCGGGCTCGACGAGGTCGGCGTCCTGCCGCCCTACGCGCCCCTGCATCACCTGCTGCTGGGGGCCCTGGGGCGCCCGGTGGTCGCCACCTCGGCCAACCTCGCCGGCGAGCCCATCATCACCGCACCGGAGGTGGCCGAAGCGCGCCTCGGCCGGGTCGCCGACGCCTTCCTGCACCATGACCGCCCCATCCTGCAAGGCGTCGACGATGGCGTCCGTCGGCCCATTGCCGGCCAGGCGCGCCCCCTGCGCCTCGGCCGAGGCGCCGCCCCCCTCGAACTCGAGCTGCCCTGGTCCCTGCCTCAGCCCGTGCTGGCCGTGGGTGCCCACCAGAAGGGCACGGTCTGCCTCGCCTGGGAAACACGCCTGGTGCTGTCACCGCACATCGGCGACCTCTCGAGCCTTGGCACCCAGCGCGCCTTCGAGCGCCAGGTGGCGACCCTGTCACGGCTCCATGGCGTGCACCCGGCGCGGGTCCTCCACGATGCCCACCCCGGCTATCACGGCACCCGATGGGCCCGGGACAGCGGCCTGCCCTGCCACGACGTCGCCCACCACCATGCCCATGCCGCCGCTCTGTGCGGGGAGCACGGACGCTTCCGGGAGCCGACCCTGGTCTTCACCTGGGACGGCACTGGCCTGGGCCCGGACGGTACCCTGTGGGGTGGCGAGGCCCTGCTCGGCCGCCCCGGCCACTGGCGGCGCCACGCCTCCTTCGCGCCCTTCGCTCTGCCCGGCGGCGAGGCGGCGATTCGGGAGCCCTGGCGCCTGGCCGTCACCCTGAGCTGGCAGAGCGGCCTCGCGACCCCGGACGTCCCCGGCACCGACAATGAGCTGGCCCTGCTGCGAGGGATCTGGGAGCAGCGCCTCAACGCCCCGACCTGCTCCGCCGCGGGCCGGCTCTTCGATGCCGCCGCGGCGCTGCTGCTGCCGATTCGCCGGGTGAGCCACGAGGCCGAGGCCGCCATGCGGCTCGAGGCCCTGGCCAAGGGCGAGGGCCAGGGCCTTGACCTGCCTCACCATCACGACGCGGACGGGGTGCTACGCTGTGACTGGCGTCCGCTGATCCAGCATCTGGGTGATGCGGGTCTAGCCCCTGCCCGACGCGCGGCGGATTTCCATGCCACCCTGGTCCAGGTGCTTCGCCGACAGGCCAGGGCGGCATGGGAAGCCTCAGGGGTGACGACCCTCGGCCTGACCGGCGGCGTGTTCCAGAACCGGCCGCTTACCGAGGCAGCCGTCGCGGCGCTGGAAGGGGATGGCTTCGCGGTGCTGCTGCAGGAGCGGTTACCCTGCAACGACGCCGCCATCAGCGTCGGCCAAATCATGGAGTCCCTAGCCCGGCATGAGGAGGAGTGAGTGACACAGCCCGGTCTCGACACGACCACCATCACCCTGGCCCACGGCAACGGCGGGCGCCTCATGCGCCAGCTGATCGAATCTGTCTTCGTCCGCCACCTGGGCAACCCCTGGCTGGCCCCACTCGCCGATGCCGCCGTCCTGCCCGTCGCCCAGGACGTCGACGAGGAGCTGGTCTTCACTAGCGACGGCGTTACCGTACAGCCGCTGTTCTTCGCCGGGGGAGACATCGGCAGCCTCGCGGTGCACGGTACCGTCAACGACCTCGCTGTTGCCGGCGCGCTGCCTCGCTATCTGAGCGTCAACGCCTTCCTGGAGGAGGGGCTACCACTGGAGCAGCTCGAGCGGATCGTCGCCAGCCTGGCCGCGGCGGCACGGGCCTGCGATGTCCAGGTGGTGGCCGGCGATACCAAAGTGCTGCCGCGCGGCCTCTGTGGCGGCGCCTACTTCGGGGTCTCGGG
>NZ_JAVLBC010000108.1:0-11173 GCF_031581305.1 Halomonas sp. | reverse complement strand
TCAACCGCCTGCTCGCCCCCCACCGCCGGGGTCTCCTGGCTTGGCGCCGACGCCTCGCCGGGCGACGGGTTCTGCCCGAGACCCGCGGGCGGTTCCGGGTCGGGCACATCGCGACCCTCCACCTCCACCGGCTGCTCGATGGTCATCACCGGCTGGGGGCGCTCGCTACGCGGCGCCGGCTCATCGAACAGCATGGGGACGAAGATCACCGCCAAGGCGACCAGGATCACTGCTCCGCTGAGACGTTCACGCATTCCGTATTTCATCGCACTCTCTCGATGGCCGTGTCTTTCCCTGCAGTCTGATCCGCCGACAGCCGCCATGCCAGCACCTCGGCCACGGTGAAGAAGGAACCGCAGACCAGCACCCGATCCTCGGGCGCGAGCCGGGCCGCCAACCAGTCGGCCGCCGCGGTCGGCGAGTCGCCGCGGTGCCACACCTCGCCGCCGTGGAGCGCCAGGCGCTCGGCCAGATCCTCCGCGGTGCGGGCACGTTCCCCCGCGAGGCTGGCCGGGACCCAGGCATCCACCACCGGCACCAGGGCAGTGATCACGCCATCGGCATCCTTGTCGCCGAGCATCCCCAACAGCGCAATGGTGCGCCCGGCACAGGGATGCGCCGCGAGACGCGCCGCCAGGTAGGTGGCCGCGTGGGGGTTATGGCCCACGTCCAGGCACCACTGTCCCAGCCACTGCATCCGTCCCGGCAGCTGGACGCCGGCAAGCGCACGGCGACAGGCGTCTTCCTGCAGGTCGACATCGGCCAGGATCAGGGCCTGCAGGGCCGTGGCGGCATTGTCCAGGGGCAGGCCGGGGTCCGGGAGGCCGCTGACGCTTTTGGGGTCAGACGATGGGGTCACCCGAAGATGTTTGTCCCTCATGCGGGCACAGTGCCGCGCCCTTGGGGTCTGACCCCGCTGCTGCGTGGGGTCGGGGAGATCCCTCAGTTCGAGGGCACTGACGCCTTTGGGGTCAGACCCCAGCGGTGTCACTTTCGTATCCTGCGTGCAGGTCGACGAATCTTGCGTCTCAGCCGGGGTCTGACCCCAAAAGCTCCGGAAGGTCCAGCCCGCGTCATCGCCATCGCGGGAGAAATCCTCGTCCAGGGCATAGACCCGAGCGCCGAGTTCGGTCGCCACCTGACGCACGCTGGCCGGTAGCGTCGTGCTGCCCAGCACCGCGGGCCGCCCACCCCGCAGGATACCGGCCTTCTCGCGACCGATGCCCTGCAGGTCGGTACCGAGGAAAGCGGCGTGATCCTGGGCCACGGTAGTGATCACTGCCACATCCGGGTCGATGACGTTGACGGCATCCAGCCGCCCACCGAGCCCGACCTCGAGGATCGCCAGCTCCGGCCCGCGGCGAGCGATGGCCCACAATGCCCCCAGGGTGCCTACCTCGAAGTAGGTCAGGCTGACCGGCTCACCCGCCAGGCGCGCCGCCTCCACCGCCTCGAAACCCGCGATCAGCGTCGCATCGTCCGCCTCGTTACCCTCGAGGCGCAGGCGTTCGTTGTAGCGCAGCAGGTGAGGCGAGGTATAAGCCGCCGTGGAGAGCCCATGGGTCCGGGCCAACGCCTCGAGCATGGCCACGGTCGAGCCCTTGCCGTTGGTACCGGCCACGATGATGACCCGGTCGGCAAGCGCGGTCTCCAGCAGCCCCATGCGACGGGCGACCTCGGCCACGCGCTCGAGGCCGAGGTCGATACCGGCCGGATGTGCCGCCTCCAGCCTGGCCAGCCAGGCCGGAAGCGTATCGGGAAGGACGTGGTCGCTCATGGGAGGGCAGTCAGCGTCCCGGATCGGGGCGCCCACCGGTGGGCTCGGCATTCTGTTCGGCTTCCGGCTCGGCGCTCGACGGGCGGCTTGTCGCCAGGCCCTCTTCCTGCTCGGCCTGCTCGGCCGCCTGCACCAGGTCCGGCTCGTCACCGGGGTCAGCCTCCTGCCCGGCCACCGGCCAGTGGATGAGCTTGCGCAGCACGCCGCCCAGTCGCTCGCGAATCTCGCCACGATGGACGATCATGTCCACGGTGCCGTGCTCGAGCAGGAACTCGCTGCGCTGGAAGCCTTCCGGCAGCTGCTCGCGTACCGTCTGCTCGATGACCCGAGGACCGGCGAAACCGATCAGCGCATTAGGCTCGGCCACGTTGAGGTCGCCAAGCATCGCCAGTGACGCCGAAACCCCGCCGAACACCGGATCGGTCAGCACCGAGATATAGGGCACGCCGGCCTGCTTGAGCTTCTCCAGGGCCGCCGCCGTCTTGGCCATCTGCATCAGCGAGAAAAGGGCTTCCTGCATCCGCGCACCACCGGAGGCGGAGAAACAGATCAACGGAATGCCCTCATCCAGGGCGACGGTCGCAGCGCGCACGAATTTCTCGCCCACCACGGCACCCATGGAGCCGCCCATGAAGGTAAACTCGAAGGCCACCACCACCACCGGCAACCCCTCCAGGGTGCCGCGCATGGCGACCAGCGCATCCTTCTCGCCGGTCTCCTTCTGGGCCGCTGCCAGGCGGTCCTTGTACTTCTTGGAATCGCGGAACTTGAGGCGGTCCACCGGCTCAACGTTGGCAGCGATCTCCTCGCGGCCTTCCTGGTCCAGGAACCAGTCGAGCCGCTTGCGAGCGGTCAGGCGCAGATGATGGTCGCACTTGGGGCAGACGTTATGGTGCTTCTCCAGCTCGGGCAGATAGAGCACCGCCTCGCACTTGGGGCACTTGCGCCACAGGCCATCGGGCACACTCGCACGGCGCTCCTTGCGCTGGATGCGGCCCACCGAGGGCACGATCTTGTCTAGCCAGCTCATGTCACAAACACTTCCGTATAGGCTGATACCCCCGGCATTGCCGGGGGCAGGGTCGATTCGGTTGGCGAGGGGCCTGGATCAGGCGTCCAGCGCCTGGCGCATCTCCCCCAGCACCGCCTCCAGGGCGGCCGGGATCGCCTCGGGATGTTCGGCGTTCTCGGCGATGCGATTGATGAGCGCCGAGCCGACGATCACACCATCGGCCACCTTGCCCACCTCGGCCGCCGACGCCCCATCACGAATGCCGAAACCCACGCACAGCGGCAGGTCGGTCATCTCGCGCAGCGGCGCCAGGTGCTCGGCCACATCCTCGGCATTAAGGCTTGCCGAGCCGGTCACGCCCTTCAGCGAAACATAGTAGATGTAGCCCTCGCCGTGGGCGCATATTGTAGCGGCCCGGGCACGCGAAGTGGTAGGGGCGACGAGGAAGATCGAGGCCAGCCCGTGGGCCTTGAGCAACGGGCCGACCTCGTCGGCCTCCTCCGGCGGCATGTCGACGATCAACACGCCATCGACGCCCGAGTCGGCGGCCTGGTCGGCGAAGGCCTCGAGGCCGATGCGCTCCACCGGATTGAGGTAGCCCATCAGCACCACCGGAGTCTCGCTGTCGGTCTGGCGAAACTCACGCACCATCTCGAACAAATGGGAGAGCCGCACACCGTGCCTGAGGGCACGCTCGCAGGCCTTCTGGATCACCGGGCCGTCGGCCATGGGATCCGAGAACGGCACCCCCAGCTCGATGACATCGGCGCCCGCTGCCACCAGGGCATGCATGAAGCCGACAGTGTACTGCGGGGCCGGGTCGCCGGCCGTGATGTAGGGAATCAGGGCGCGGCGACCCTGGGCCTTGAGCGCGGCGAAGCGTTGGTCGATACGATTCATGGTCTGGGCCGTCATCTAGAATTCGATTCCGTCGATCTTTGCCACCGTCATGATGTCCTTGTCACCACGGCCGGAGAGGTTGATCACGATGTTCTGGTCGGGACGCATGGTCGGCGCCAGCACCTTGGCGTAGGCCAGGGCGTGGGCGGTCTCCAACGCCGGCATGATGCCCTCGACGCGGGTCAGCTCGCGGAAGGCCTCGAGCACGTCATCGTCGTTGGCCGCCACATAGTTGACCCTTCCCACGTCCTTCCACAGCGCATGCTCGGGGCCAACACCCGGGTAGTCCAGCCCCGCCGAGACCGAGTGGGTATCGGAGACCTGGCCGCCCTCGTCGGACATCAGGTAGGTGCGGTTGCCGTGCAGCACCCCGCGCGGAGCGCCCGAGGCGAGAGGCGCGGCGTGGCGGCCGGTCTCGACGCCGTCGCCGCCCGCCTCGACACCATACATCGCCACCTCATCGTCCTCCACGAAAGGATAGAAGAGGCCCATGGCATTCGAGCCGCCACCCACGCAGGCGACCAGCGCGTCGGGCAGCTTGCCGAACTCCTCGAAGGACTGGCGACGCGCCTCGCGCCCGACCACGGCGTTGAAGTCACGCACCAGCATCGGGTACGGGTGAGGGCCGGCGACGGTGCCGATGATGTAATAGGTGGTGTCGACATTGGTCACCCAGTCGCGCAGCGCCTCGTTCATGGCATCCTTGAGGGTACGCGTCCCCGACTCCACCGGGATGACATTGGCCCCCAACAGGCGCATGCGATAGACGTTGAGCTTCTGACGCTCGACATCCGCGGCCCCCATGTAGACATCGCACTCCAGCCCCAGGCGAGCCGCCACCGTGGCAGAGGCCACGCCGTGCTGGCCGGCGCCGGTCTCGGCAATGACGCGCGGCTTGCCGGTCTTCTTGGCAAGCAGGGCCTGGCCGACCGTGTTGTTCACCTTGTGGGCCCCGGTGTGATTGAGGTCCTCGCGCTTGAGCCAGATCTGCGCCCCGCCGATCTGCTTCGACCATCGCTCGGCATGGTAGAGCGGTGACGGACGGCCCACGAAATGGGCCAGGTCATAGTCGAATTCCGCCAGGAAGTCCGGATCGTCGCGCAGACTCAGGTAGGTCTTGGCCAGATCGTCCAGGGCGAAGCTCAGGGTCTCGGAGACGAACCGGCCGCCGTAGGCGCCGAAATGGCCTCGGGCATCCGGCAGTCGGGTCAGGTCACTGAACTTGCTCACGAAAGACACCTCACAGGGTCGCCAGAAAGAGAGTAGGGGGAATGGGGTGCAGCTAACGGTTCACGCCCCGAAGGGCGGGTCGTCGGCCCGACGCACGGCCCGCAGGAAGGCCGCCATGCGAGCCACATCCTTGATGCCGGGGCCGGTCTCGATGCCGCCGGAGACATCCACGGCGAACGGGGCCACGGCCGCGATCGCCTCGGCCACGTTGTCCGGCGTCAGGCCTCCGGCGAGGATAACAGGTTTTGCCAGGCCTGCGGGGATTCGCGACCAGTCGAAAGTCTCACCGGTGCCGCCCGGCACACCCGGCCGATAGGCGTCCAGCAGCAGCGCCCGCGCACCCGCATAGGCCTCGGCAGCGGCATGGAGATCGAGACCATCGCGCATGCGCAACGCCTTGATCCACGGCCGACCGACGGCCAGGCAGGCCTCGGGGGACTCATTACCATGAAACTGCAGCAAGTCCAGGTGCTCGGCGCAGCGCGCCACCAGTGCCGGGTCCGGATCGACGAAGAGCCCGACCCGGGTAACGAAGGCCGGTACCCGGGCGGCGAGCTCGGCGAGCCGTTGCTCGTCGACCGCGCGCTTGCTGCCCGGCCAGAGCACGAAGCCCAGGGCATCGGCACCGGCCGCCACCGCGGCGTCGACGTCCTCGGGCCGCGTCATGCCGCAGAACTTGATGCGAGTACGAAGTTGGGTAGCCGGGACGGTCAAGGAAATCTTCTCCTGATCAACAAAGGTAGGCGTTCTCACAAGGCCACAGCGCCGTGATCATGTTGTGGGGGCGACGGTTCGGCGCTCCGACTTCAGATCGCGATGGCGCCGCCAGGCGCATGGGGCAACCCCACCGCCGCTTCGCGCCGGTTCGCGCAGCAAGCTGCGCTCCCACAGGGCAGCTCCGATCAACGCAAGGTCAAGCATCGGCTGCCACCGGGCGGCCGCGGCGAAACTCGACCATTGGGCAGTCCGGCAACGGTCGCTCGCCGGTCCATTCGCCCAGGAAGGCCAGCAGATTGGGGCCCAGCGGTTCACGGGGCAAGCCCCAGCACTCGTCGTAGAGCGAATCGACGAAGTGCAGGCCACAGGCCGGGGCAGTCACGTCGGCAAGGCGACGATTCTTCAGCGCCATCAGTTCGGCGAGGTAGTCATCCCCCCGCTCACCCCGTCCCACCGTGACCAGGGCACCGACGATATTGCGGATCATGTGGTGCAGGAAGGCATTGCCCTGAACGTCGATGACCACCAGCGGGCCGTGACGATGCACTTCGATGAAATGAAGGTGGCGCCAGGGGGTCTTCGACTGACAGCCGGCAGCGCGGAAACTCGAGAAGTCATGCTCGCCCACCAGCGCCTGGGCAGCCCAGTGCATGGCCTCGGCATCCAGAGGATCGCGACACCAGGTAGCGTTGGCCCGCTCCAGCACGGGGCGGCTCGGCTGGTTGAGAATCACATACCGGTAGCGCCGAGCCAGGGCCTTGAAGCGGGAATGAAAACTGTCAGGGACGGCCTTCACCCAGCGCACCGCCACATCCCGAGGGAGGTTGGCATTGGCGCCGAACACCCAGGCCTTCTGCGAGCGTGGCACCGGGGCATCGAAGTGGATGATCTGGCGTGTGGCATGGACGCCTGAGTCGGTGCGTCCGCTGGCGTGCACGGTGACCGACTGGTTCGCCACCTTGGCGAGCGCCGCCTCCACGGCGGCCTGCACCGAGGGGGCATGCTTGAGGCGCTGCCAGCCGCAGTAGGCACTGCCGTCGTACTCTACCCCCATGGCCAGGCGGCCGGCCAGGGGGTGGCGGTCATCGAGGGATCGGAAAAGGGTCATTCAACCTCATGCTCATGGCGCAGATTGATCCAGCAATTCGCGGGCCTTCTCCCTGGCCTCCGGATCGTCGGTCTCGTCGATCAGGCTCTCGAGCAGCGCACGAGCCTGGCCGGACTCGCCGGCGTCCAACAGGCGCCGTGCCTCGGCCAGCGTCGAGGTGGAGGAAGCCGCCGCGGAAAAGTGAGCATTATCCCGCGACAGCGGCGGGAAGGCCACCTCCTCCACCTCCCAGTCCTCGGGCAGATCGCGACCGGGCATGGCCTTCGTCGCGTCACGATCACCAGCAACGGAGGGGGTGAACTCCACGCTGGGCTGCATGGGGGTCTCTTCGCGGGGCGCCGGCGGCTCCTCCAGCGTCGGCGGACGGTAGTCGATGATCTCGCGCCCGTCATCGGCCTGGCGGGTCTCCAGAGGCGCGTCCGGAAGCGCATCCGCCTCGGGTTCCTGCTCCAGCGATGCCTCATCAGAGGCTTCACCATCCAGATCGGGCGATGCGAGTGCCTCCGACCGTGGAGCCGGGCCCTGCTCCGATGTCGATTCCGGCTCCGGGCCTGTCTCCAGCTCAGGCGGACGATAACGGGCCAGTGGATCGGCCGGCTCGTCGTTCAGGGATGTCCCGTCGGGCACCGCCTCATTGTCCGGTGTCTCCTTCGGCATTTCACGAGAGGGTGCCTCGCCTGTTGCGGCGTCGTCATGGGCGTAGGCACTACTGGACACCTCGGGATCTTCCTGGCCGCCCGGCGCGTCAGGTGCGTCAGGTGCGTCAGGTGCGTCAGGTGCGTCAGGTGCGTCAGGGTCATCGAAGCGGCGCGGAGGAAGCTCATCGGCTGCGGGGAAAACGGCGCGGTCGGTCGGCGTCTCCGCCTCAGGCGCCGATGCCCGGGCGGAAGGGGCGCTGGGGACATGGCGCTCCATCAGATGGGTCACCTCGGCCTGGACATCCGGGTCCCCGCTGGCACGCAGCTGCTCGGCCTGAGATGCCGCCGCCGCGTGATCGCCCTGTTCCAGCTGCACCCGCAACAGCTTGAGTCTCAAGTCATCACGGCCGGGCTCCCGAGCCAGGCTGGACTCCAGCAGTTCACGTGCCTGGTCGTAGCGCCCGTAGGCGATGAAGATATCGACTTCATTGATCGCCTCGGCCTCGGGCATCGACGCACGCACCGACGCCTCCCGGGGCTCGCCGCGGTCTTCGGCCTGCCGCGCCTGGGAAGCGCCCGGCATGACAACATCACTGGATGCAGGATTCACCGGATACGACTCGTTGAACAGCGACGTCGGCTCGCGCTCCTCACGGCGGCGGCGGCGCAACAGAGCCCACAGCGCCAGCAGCGCCGCCAGCCCGCCCCCCCCCAGCATCAGATTGCGGCCAGTGCTGCCCTGGTAGATGGCGCCCCACCAGGGCGCCTCTTGGGAGGCTGCCGGCTCGCTGCCGGGGGCCACCACGCCACCGCTCCCTGCGGCATCGGCCCCCTGCCCCCCGGCACTCAGCGCGGCCAGCTGGTCACGCATGGCGTCCAGCTCCTCGCGCAGGTCACCCAACTGGGACTGCAGCTCGTCACGCTCGCTGCGAACCGCCTCCAGGGCCTCTCGACTCTCGCGCCAACGCGCCTCCAGGCGCAGCAGGCGCTGATCCTCGGTGAGCTCGCCAGCCCCCTGGATCAGCACCAGCACGCCGGGGTCGATGAACGGCCCCTTCCCTTCGGCACCCGACGGCAGCGCCAGGGACGCCACGGTCTCCCCCTCCCCCTGGGGTGCCGCAACGGATGGCTCATCCCCCTGTTGGGTCGAAACACCGTCGACCGGCACTACACGTTCGGCAGCCACCTCGGCATCGCTGAGCAGCGTCAGCCGCTGGCCCTCTTCACGACTCGCATCCTCGCCGCTAGCGGCGGCATCGTCGGACGCCGTTTCGGCCGTCGCGGGCGGCGCTTCCTCGGCAGCTGGCGCTGATGTCCCCTCCTGTGCCGGGGCACTCGCCACGGCCGACGCCGGTGCATCGTCGGCAGCGCCCAGCGCCACCCTCGCCGGTGCACCATTACCGCGGTTGGCCCAGGCCTGGTTCATGGCCTGGACGATGCGGTCGGCCTCGGCGGAGGAACGTGCCGCGATAGCCTCGCGGGACGGCACCACCAGCGTAAAGCCGGCCCGCATGGCGTTGATGTTGCCGGAAGGGAAGACCTCCGGATTGGCCTCCACCAAGGCGACCATCATCTGGCTCATGCTGATGCCGCTATCCGGCCTGAGCCGGCCGGCCACCGCCCAGAGGGTGTCGCCGCTGCTTACCCTGGCGGGATTCCCCGCGCCGGCGCTGGAGGTGCGTGCCACGGGGCGCGACGCCGGTTCCGCCTCCGGGGAAGAGGAGCTCGGCGAGGCTGCCATATCCTGTGACGAGGTCGAGGATGACGCGACCAGGGCCGGAAGCTGGTCATAGTCAGGCGGGTCGAGCAGCAGGGTCACTTCCCGCAGTTGTTGACCGCCAGGCCAATCGAAACGCAGCAGCAGGTCGAGCCAGGGCTCCCGCACGGCCCGCTCGGTCGTCATGTCGACGATCAACCGCCCCTGGCGTCGCGCCACTTCCGCTTTCACGCTGGCCGCCAGCGAAGTGCGGGGCAAGCCGGCCGCCGAGAAGGCGCGCTCATCGGCCACCGAGATATTGAGTAGGTCGGCCTGTAGGCCGCTGCTGTCGGTCAAGGGGATGCTCGCCCTCAACGGTGCATTGAGCGTCGAGTTCACCTCGACCTCCCCCAGGCCGAGGGCCTGCACCAGCGGGCTGGTGGCGGCGAGCGAAAGCAGCATGGCGAATGTCAGCTTGCGTTTCATCGGCTTCCCTTGAGTCGTTCCACTACGCCCCGCCGACCCCGGCGGTGACCTGGAAGTATATGCGTAATTATTAGGGTGACTATGTATCACATTACCTGCGCCAACGCCCTCCCGGACAATCAGCGTTAATTACACTTTCAACATACGCCATGGATCACATGATGCGCGACCCCTCGATCGCCCGCGATCAACGCCCAACGTAAAGCGGGACGCCGACCCGGGCGTCCCGCTTTCGTTCACGCGGTCATGGCTAACTGCACGCGGCTTACTGCTCCCGCAGGACCTTCAGCATCCGCTTGAGCGGCTCGGCAGCCCCCCACAGCAGCTGGTCACCGACACTGAAGGCGGAGAGGTATTCGCCGCCCATGGCCAGCTTGCGCAGGCGACCCACGGGCACGGTCAAGGTGCCGGTGGCAGCGGCCGGGGTCAGGCCGTCGATGGTGGCATCCTTGTCGTTGGCAATCACCTTGACCCAGTCGTTGTGACGCGCCAGGCGATCCTCGATCTCGTCGATCGGGACATCCTTCTTGAGCTTGATCGTGAAGGCCTGGCTGTGGGAGCGCATGGCCCCAATGCGCACGCAGAGCCCGTCGATGGGGATCGGGTTATCCTGGAGGCCGAGGATCTTGTTGGTCTCCACGGAGCCCTTCCACTCCTCCTTGCTCTGGCCATTCTCCATGGGCTTATCGATCCAGGGCAGCAGGCTGCCGGCCAGCGGGGCACCGAAGTTGTCGGTGGGGAAATCGCCGCTGCGCATGGCTGCCGTGACCTTACGATCGATATCGAGGATGGCGCTGGCCGGGTCGGCCAGCTCGCCGGCCACGCTGTCGCGCAGGCTGCCCATCTGGTTGAGCAGCTCACGCATATGCTTGGCACCGGAGCCGGAGGCGGCCTGATAGGTCATGGAGGTCATCCACTCGATCATGTCCGCCTCGAACAGGCCGCCGAGGCCCATCAGCATCAGGCTGACGGTGCAGTTGCCGCCGACGAAGGTCCTGGCGCCCTTGGCCAACTGGGCATCGATGACCTGGCGATTGACCGGGTCGAGAACGATGGTGGACTCATCCACCATGCGCAGGGTGCTGGCGGCATCGATCCAGTAGCCCTTCCAGCCGCCCTGGCGCAGGTCGGCATAGACCTTCTCGGTATACTCGCCGCCCTGGCAGGTGACGACCACGTCCAGCGCCTTGAGGGCGTCCAGATCAAAGGCATCCTTCAACGGGGGAACATCGACGCCGACATCAGGACCGTCCTGGCCAACCTGGGAGGTCGTGAAGAAGATCGGTTCGATGCCCTTGAAATCACCGTCCTCGAGCATCCGTTGCATCAGCACGGAACCGACCATGCCACGCCAACCGACAAAACCGACTTTCAACATGTGAAGCCCTCCAGAAATCGAATGTGCCTGACATTATACAGGAAGCGGCACCGAGCGCCGAGCGCCGAGCGCCGAGCGCCGAGCGCCGAGCGCCGAGCGCCGAGCAGGATGATGCTCGCACACCACTGTAGCAACAAGAAAAAACCTCCAGCAGAGTAATCTGCTGGAGGTTTTTTCTTGGCTGCTTGGCTGCTTGGCTGCTTGGCTGCTTGGCTGCTTGGCTGCTTGGCT
>NZ_JAVLBC010000312.1:0-2169 GCF_031581305.1 Halomonas sp. | reverse complement strand
GTACGTTGTCGACGACGTCACGGTCAGCGTGGTGGCCGAGCGAGTGCAGTATCTTGATGCGAATGGCGATCTAATCACCGAGAGCCTGCGCGACTACACCCGCAAGAAAGTCAAGGAGCAGTTCGCCTCCCTGGATGACTTCCTGCGTCGCTGGCAGGATGCCGAGCGCAAGCAGGTGATCCTCGAGGAACTGGAGGAGAACGGCGTCTTCTGGGAGGACCTGATCAAGGACCTTGGCGACACACTCGGCGACGAGCCCGATCCCTTCGACGTGATCTGCCACATCGCCTTCGACCGCCCGCCCATGACCCGCCGCGAGCGTGCCGCACAGGTGAGGAAGCGCGACATTTTCAATCGCTACGAGGGTCAGGCCCGCCAGGTGCTGGAATCCCTGGTCGACAAGTACGCCGATGCCGGCATCACGCCCATCGAGGACATCAACGTGCTCAACGTCGCGCCCTTCAGCGAGATCGGCGCCCCCATGGAGCTGGTCCAGGCCTTCGGCGGCAAGCCTGGCTACATTCGCGCGGTCCACGAACTGGAAGACGCCCTCTACCAGTTCGGCAGCTGATGGCGGTTATTCTGTACACACCCTGATGCCGGCCACGCCCTGTGGATACGCCGACATCATCGCAACGAACACCAAGGAAACTCGAGACTCATGGCCATCAGCACCACCATCAAATCCATCCAGGACATCATGCGCAAGGACGTCGGCGTGGATGGCGACGCCCAGCGCATCGGCCAGTTGGTCTGGATGCTGTTCCTGAAGATCTTCGATGACCGGGAGCAGGAGTGGGAGATGTTCAATGAGGACTATCGATCACCGATTCCCGAGCCGCTGCGCTGGCGCCACTGGGCCGCCGACCCGGAGGGCATGACTGGCGATGAGCTGAAGGAGTTCGTTGACTCCATGCTCTTCCCGGGCCTGCAACAGCTCCAGGCTCGCGGCGACGACTATCGCGGCGTGGTGATCCGTAACGTCTTCGAGGACGCCTACAACTACATGAAGTCCGGCCAGCTGATGCGGCAAGTCATCAACAGGTTGCAGGACGGCGTGAACTTCAACAAGGCCAGCGAGCGCCATGAACTCGGCGACATGTACGAGCAGATCCTCAAGGACCTGCAGAGCGCCGGCAATGCCGGCGAATTCTACACCCCGCGGGCGGTGACCCGCTTCATGGTGGACCGGGTCGACCCCAGGCTCGAGGAGAGCGTGATGGACCCGGCCTGCGGCACCGGCGGCTTCCTCACCTGCACCATCGATCACAAGCGCAAGCACTACGTGACGACGCCGGAGGACGAGCAGATCCTGCAGCGCACCATCCACGGGGTGGAAAAGAAGCCGCTGCCCCATCTGCTGGCCACCACCAACTTGATCCTCCACGGCATCGAGGTGCCCGACCAGGTCAAGCACGACAATACTCTGGCGCGCCCGCTGATCAGTTGGGGGCCTCGGGAGCGGGTCGACGTCATTGTCGCCAACCCACCTTTCGGTGGCATGGAGGAGGATGGCATCGAGACCAACTTCCCCCAGGCCTTCCGCACCCGCGAGACTGCCGACCTGTTCATGACGCTGTTCATCCACCTGCTGAAGGACGGTGGCCGGGCCGCCGTGGTGCTGCCTGACGGCTTCCTCTTCGGCGAGGGCATGAAGACCCGCCTGAAGGAGAAACTGCTCACCGAGTGCAACCTCCACACCATCGTCCGGTTGCCCAACGGCGTGTTCAACCCCTACACCGGCATCAAGACCAACCTGCTGTTCTTCACCAAGGGCCAACCCACCGAGGCGGTGTGGTACTACGAGCATCCCTACCCCGAGGGCGTGAAGAACTACAGCAAGACCCGCCCCATGAAGGTCGAGGAGTTCCAGACCGAGATCGACTGGTGGGGTGATGAAAGCGACGGCTTCGCCGCCCGGCAGGAAACCCATCAGGCCTGGCGGGTGCCCATCGAGGAGATCCAGGCGCGCCACTACAACCTGGACATCAAGAATCCCTACCAGGGCGAACAGGTCAGCCACGACCCGGACGAGTTGCTGGCGCAATATGCCCAGCAGCAGGCTGAGATACAGGAACTGCGCGACCAGCTAAAGGACATTCTTGGCGATGCCCTGGGTCATGCCTCCCAGCAGCAGGAACAAAAACAAGAGCAGGAACAGGAGGAGCA
>NZ_JAVLBC010000107.1:0-11230 GCF_031581305.1 Halomonas sp. | reverse complement strand
GCGTCAGAGGATTGATCCCGATTCCGAACTGATTGCCCTTGGCCTGGCCAACGTGGCCGCGGGCGTGAGCGGTGGTTCGCCGGTCTCCGGCGGGTTTTCAAGGTCCGTGGTCAACTTCGAGGCCGGGGCCCAGACGCCGATTGCCGGTGCGCTTACCGCGGTCGGTATCGCCCTGGCGACACTTACCCTGACCGGGCTACTCGCGTTCCTGCCCAAGGCGACCCTGGCGGCGACCATCATCGTGGCCGTGGCGACCCTGATCGACCTGCCCGCCATCAAGCGCACCTGGGCCTACTCCAGGGCGGACGGCGTGGCCATGCTGGCGACCCTGATCCTGACGCTGGTGCATGGCGTGGAGAGTGGCATTCTGGTCGGTGTGGTGCTGTCGCTGGGGCTGCACCTCTACCGTACCAGCCGCCCCCACAGTGCCGTGGTGGGGCGCGTCCCGGGCAGCGAGCACTTTCGCAATGTGCGTCGCCACCAGGTGGAAACCGATGAGCGGCTGGTGATCCTGCGCGTCGATGAGAGTCTCTACTTCGCTAACGCACGCTACCTGGAAGACACGGTGATGGAGCTGACCGCTCGTCAACCCGGGCTGCAGCACCTGGTGCTGGCCTGCCAGGCGGTCAACGTCATCGACGCCTCGGCGCTGGAGAGCCTGGAGGCGATCAACAGCCGCCTGAAGGACGCCGGCGTCAAGCTCCATCTGGTAGAAGTCAAGGGACCGGTGATGGATCGTCTAGAGCACACCGAGTTCTTTCATGAGTTGACCGGCCAGGTGTTCCTGAGTACTTACGACGCCTGGCAGGAACTACGCGGCGAGAGTGATGGGACCCTGTCGCAGCGTTGTGCCGAGTTGCAGCTATCAAGGCCATAGGCCGGCTCGGTAAGCGCCAGCGCACCGGGCAATTCCCGCCCGATGCGCCTCCGGCTTATCGGGCCTACCGAGGCTTCGAGCCTTGCCTCGGCCGCAGGCTCGGTAAGCGCCAGCGCACCGGGCAGTCGGCTGGACCGATAGGGCCGTTGTCGAAGCGCATTGATTGCCGGTTTGACGCCTCGACGAATGGTATCGAGTGAACAAGGGCGGAAATGACGTGTCGTTCCAACGACTCGTGAAACGCTATCCCTAACTACCGTAAAGGAGAGAAGAAGAGTGGATTGGAGTTCATCCCTGCAGGGACTGGCCGGTGGCATCCTCATCGGCCTGTCCGCCACCTGGCTGATGGCCACCCTGGGCCGCATCGCCGGCATCAGCGGCATCATCGGCAATCTGGTCACCGCTCGGCCCAAGGGCGACAGCGCCTGGCGCGTGGCCTTCCTGCTCGGCCTGATCAGCGGCCCTGTGGTGTTGCTGCTGCTGGGCGGTGGCCTGGGTAACGTGGCCGGCAGCCCCGGCGAGGTCGTCGGCGCGCCCGCGGGCGGCGTGCCGCTGATGCTGGTGGCCGGCCTTCTGGTGGGCCTGGGCACGGGCCTGGGCAGTGGTTGTACCAGCGGCCACGGCGTCTGCGGCCTCTCCCGGCTGTCGATGCGTTCCCTGGTGGCGACCCTGACGTTCCTGGTGGCGGCGATCGTCACCGTCTTCGTGGTTCGGCACGTGATCGGAGGTGGCGCATGACGTCCGAGACCTTGAAAACGCTCATGGGCTATATCGCGGGGCTGATCTTCGGCCTCGGCCTGGCAGTCTCCGGCATGACCGACCCGGCGCGGGTGCTCGGCTTCCTCGACCTCTTCGGCGCCTGGGATCCGACCCTGATGTTCGTGCTGGGCGGCGCCGTGGCGACCAACTTCATTGGCTACCGACTGGTGCTGCGTCGCCCCAACCCGGTGTTCGGCGAACACTTCCATCTGCCCACGCGCCAGGACCTGGACGGCCGGCTGATCGGTGGTGCTGCCCTGTTCGGCATCGGCTGGGGCTTGTCGGGCTACTGCCCGGGTCCGGCCTTCGCCTCCATCGCCGGGCTCACCGGCCCGCTTCTCGCCATGCTGGTGACCATGGTCGTCGGCTGGTTCCTGGCCCGAGCGGTCCTCGCCAGCCGTTGACCCGTCGGTCGTTGGCCCGCCTCGCGTGACATCCCCCGTCGGTTCTTCCGGTGGGGGATATTCGTTCTTGTCACCAGGACGTTGCGACCAATGAATGAGGCGCGACGTGTTCTCGCCTTATGGCGGCTTAACGCCGTCTTAATGGTCGAGTGACACGATGTCGCACATCAAGGAGGATCTGCTCTCATGCACGTATTGCTCATCGAGGATGATGCCCTGGTGGCGTCGGGCATCCAGGCCGGCCTCGCCGTTCATGACTTCGTCATCGATACTGTTGCCACCATGGCTGAGGCTCGCTCGGCCATGGAGGCGGTGTCGAGCGACGTGGTCATCCTCGACCGGGGCCTGCCCGACGGTGACGGTATGTGGCTTCTCGAAGAGTGGCGCAGGGCGCGAGTCGATACCCCCGTACTGATCCTTACCGCCCGCGATGCGGTGAGCGATCGTATCGAGGGTCTGCACGTGGGAGCCGACGACTACCTGGTGAAGCCCTTCGACCTGGACGAGCTGGTGGCGCGCCTGCAGGCCCTGCTGCGGCGGGCGGCCGGGCGCAGCAGGGACCTGATCGAGCATGGCCCGCTATGCCTGGACCCGGTAGCCCGCGAGGTTTGCGTGGCCGGGCGGCTGGTGAGCCTATCGCGCCGTGAACTGGTGCTGCTGGAAACCTTCCTCCAGGCCCCGCGCAGCGTGCTGACTGCCGATCAGCTCAAGGACAGCCTCTACGGTATGAACGAGGAGGTGGAGAGCAATGCGCTCAACGTGCACATCCACCACCTGCGCCGCAAGCTCGGCAGCCGGGTGATCGAGACGGTGCGCGGCCTGGGCTACCGGCTGGGCAAGCCCGCCGCGGTGGAGGTGCCGCGCCGTCCAGGAGCGCCGCGGGCATGAGCCTGCGTACGCGCCTGGTACTGACCCTGGGACTGACCCTGCTGCTGTTCTGGGGCCTGGCCGCCGCCTGGCTGATGCGCGATCTGCACCAGCAGGTGGAGAAGACCCTGGACCAGCGTCTCGCCCAGTCGGCGCGCATGGTGTCCGGGCTGATGGCCCAGCTGCCGGTGGAGGTCTGGGAGCAGGCTGACCGTCGCGCGCTTTCCATTCCGCCCATCGAGGGGCTGGCCTGCCAGGTGCATTCGCCCAGAGGCGAGATCATGGCGCGCACCCATACCGACATGGAGAGCATCCTGCAGGCTCGCGAGCCGGGCCATGCCTACCGCGAGGAAGGCGGGGTCACTTGGCGGGTGTTCACCTACGAGCGGGACGGGCTGACCATCACCACCGCGGATCGCATGGACGAGCGTGATCAGCTGATGCGCAACGTGCTGCAGGTGGCGGTGGTGCCCTTCCTGGTGGCGCTGGCCGGCAGCCTGCTGGCGCTCTGGTTCGGCGTGGTGAGGGGGTTGCGACCGCTGGGCCGGCTGCGTGATGCCCTGGCCCGTCGTCACCCGGATGCTCTGGCACCGGTGGCGACGCATGGCGTCCCGATGGAGATCCGTCCGCTGGTGGAGACCCTCAATAGTCTGCTGGCGCGCATCCAGCAGACCATCGTGCGGGAGCAGCGCTTCACCAACGACGCCGCTCATGAGCTCCGCACGCCGCTGACGGCCATCAAGACGCATCTGCAGGTGGCGGGTCGGGTCGAAGGGGAGGCGGCGCGCCAGTCCCTGGCGCATGCCGAAGAGGGCGTGGCCCGGCTCTCGCGGACACTGGACCAGCTGCTGATGCTGGCACGTGTGGAAGGGCGACTACACTTCGAGGATGGCGAGGCCAGTCGCATCGCCGACGTGGTGGCGCTGGCGCTACGCGACGCCTCGGCCAGTGATCGGCAGCGCTGCACGCTCCCCGAGACCTGGCCCGAGGGGGAGCTGGCGGTCCCTCGGGAGTTGGCGATCACGGCCCTGCGCAACCTGGTGGATAACGCTTTGTGTCACGGCCCCGGGGCGAGCCCCGTGGAGATCGCGGCCCGCCTCGATGCCGCTGGCGAGTCGCTGACCTGCGCGGTCAGGGACTATGGCCCCGGGGTCGACGTCGCCCAGCTCGAGCAGCTGTCACGGCGTTTCTGGCGGGCCAGCCGCCGGCAGGGCAGTGGCCTGGGGCTGGCCATCGTGGCCGCCATTGCCGAGCGCTTTGGCGGAGGGCTGGCGTTTTGCCGCCCCGAAGGGGGTGGGTTGGAGGCCCGGCTGACGCTGCCGCTGATGCCGAGGTCGACGGGACCGGCAGGGCCGGCCCGGGAAGGAACCCCGCAAGGGGTCAACGACAATGACGAGGGTGAGCCGACATGACAACCATGAGGATCGCGAGCGGGCTCGGCCTGCTGCTGGGCCTGGGGCTGGCCGCTGGCCAGGCACAGGCCCTGGAGGGCGATGCCGAGCGCGGCCAGCAGGCGGCCGGTACCTGCGTGGCCTGCCACCAGGCGGATGGCAGCGGAATGAATGTCTCGGGGGGCGAGTCCTGGCCACGCCTGGCCGGGCTGCCGGCGGCATACATCGCCAAGCAGCTGCATGATTTCCAGGCGGGCCGCCGCGAGAATACCACCATGATGCCCTTCGCCAACATGCTCGATGACCAGCAGATCGCCGATGTCGCGGTTTACTACAGCGAGATGCCGGTGACCGAGGCTCAGGGGGGTGAGGATGCCGACGAGGCACTGCTGGCGCGTGGTGAACAGTTGGCCCTGCGTGGCGACTGGGACGCGTACATCGTTTCCTGCAAGAGCTGCCATGGCCCGGGTAACGAAGGGGCCGGTGGCACCTTCCCCGGCATCGCCAGCCAGCACGCCGGCTACATCGAGACCCAGCTGCGTGCCTGGCAGGCCGGCGAGCGCAGCAATGATCCGCAGAACCTGATGGGCGCCATCGCCAAGCGCATGGGCGACGAGGATATCCGTGCCGTCTCGGCCTGGCTGGCCAATCAGTCCGTGGCGTCCGAATAAGGGGGAGCAGAGCATGAAACTTCGCAGGACAACCCTGGCCGTGGCCAGTGCGACCCTGGCTGCCGGCATCAGCGTGGCCGCCTGGGCAGAATACGAGACCCTCGCCGAGATGGGCTATCCCGCCCCAAAGGAGGGCGAGCTGGTCCATGTGCCGCCGACCATGGCGGACCTCGAGGAGGCCGATATCCATCCCGAGCTGAAGAAGGTCATCCGCCGTGGCTACGACCTCTTCACCAACACCCAGCAGCTGCGCGGCGAGAACGTCTTCAACGACATGAACTGCTCCAGCTGTCACCTGGGCGAGGGGCGCCAGCCGTTCAGCGCGCCAGTCTGGCCGGCCGCCGTGACGCTGCCGGACTTCCGCGGCAAGAACCAGCACGTCAACAACCTCGAGGAGCGCATCGCCGGCTGCTTCGCCTACTCCATGAACGGCACGCCTCCGGCGTACGGCAGCGACGACATGCTGGCCCTCTCCGCCTATCACCAGTGGCTGGCGACGGGCGCCCCCATGTATCCGGATCAGCCGATCTACGGCCGCGGCTTCCCGGCGCCGGAGCGTCCCGAGGAGCTCAGCTACGAGAACGGCGAGGCACTCTACGTGGAAAACTGCGCGGTCTGCCACAGCGAGGATGGCTCGGGGCTCTACGAGGATGGCGAGTACGTCTTTCCGGCTCCCTGGGGCGATGGCTCCAATAACTGGGGGGCCGGCATCGTGCGTACCCATACGGCGGCCGGGTTCATCAAGAACAACATGCCGCTGGGCCAGCCGCTGTCGCTTTCCGACCAGGAGGCGTGGGACATCGCCTACTACATGACCCGGCAGGAGCGCCCGCAGGACCCGCGCTACACCGAGAGTGTCGAGCAGGTGCTCGAGCAGTTCGGTCCGACCTTCCACAAGCACTCCAGCTATGGCCAGGTACGCGAGGTGGACGGACACCGTCTCGCCGACCACGAGAACTGGGGCGAGAAGGGCGATGAGATCAAGCCCTGGAACGTCGGCGTGCCGCGCTTCGAGGACCTGGAGGAGTAGGCCCCGATCACCGGGCGGGCAAAGCCGCCCGGTGTGCTGTCGCGCGCCGGGCCTTGAAACTCGGCGTTATCGGCGTAGGGCGAATACGCGGCAGGCGCATCCGGCGGCACCATGTCCGCCTGGGACGCCTGACGGTGACATGCCGTCAGGCGTCCTCTCGAGATCGCCACCAGGCCATCAGCTGCTCGGCCGGCATGGGCCGGGCGTAATGGAACCCCTGGACAATATCGCAGTGTAGTTCCTGGAGGGCGGCGACGACGTCGGCGTTGCCCGCCCCCTCGGCGATGACGACAAGCTTCAGGCCGTGCGCCATCTGCAGGATGGCGGCGACGATGGAGTGGCTCTCCGGGTTGCGGTCCATGTCGAACACGAAGGACTGGTCGATCTTCAGCTTGTTCACGGCGAAGCGTTGCAGATAGGTGAGGTTGGAGTAGCCGGTGCCGAAGTCATCGATGGCCAGCTGTATACCGAGTGCCTTGAGGCGCTTCAGCACACTGTGAAGCCACTCGTGTTCCTGGAGCAGGATACCTTCGGTCAGCTCCAGCTCGAGGCGTTGCGCCGGCAGTCCACTCTCTTCCAATACGTCGTGGGTCAGCTTGGCAATGTCCGTGCGCTGGAGCTGGATGGCAGAAAGGTTCACCGCCAAGGTGACGCCTGTCAGGCCCTCCTGGCGCCACGCCTGTACCTGCCGGCAGGCCTCGCGCAGCACCCATTCACCGATGGGCAGGATCAGGGCGCTGTCCTCGGCAATCGGTATGAAGCGGTCCGGTGTGACCCAGCCCAGCTCCGGGTGCCGCCAGCGCAGCAGGGCCTCGACGCCGACCAGCTTCCCGGTCTGCAGGCATAACTGGGGCTGGTAGTAGACCTCCAGCTCGTGGCGGGGAAGGGCATTGCGCAGGTGGCCGAGCAGCGTCAGCCGTTCGTTCGCCAGCTGTTGCATGCGCTGATCAAAGAAGCGCAGGGTGTTGCGGCCATCCGCCTTGGCGGCATACATGGCCAGGTCGGCATTGCGAAACAGGGTGGTAAAGTCCAGGCCGTCCTGGGGTGCGCCGGCGATCCCCACCGAGGCCGTCACCACCAGTTCGTATTGTTCGATGATCATGGGCTGCGAAATAAGGGAAAGCAGCTCGCCAGCGAATGCCTCGGCGCGGAAGTGATCCTGCCTTTCGATCAGCAGCATGAACTCGTCCCCGCCGTAGCGGCTCAGCAGATCCTGCTCCGAGGTCAGCTGCCTGAGCCGCGTTGCCAGGGTGCAGAGCAGCTGGTCGCCGGCCGTGTGGCCGAGTGAGTCATTGATGTCCTTGAAGTTGTCCAGGTCGAGATAGATCAGGAACAGCGTCCCGCCAGCACCGTGCCGGGCCAGCCGCCGGGTGACATGCTCGGCGAAGGTGTGGCGGTTAGGGAGCTGGGTGAGGCCGTCATGGTGGGCCAGATACTCGATGTGGCGATGTGCTTCTTCCTGCTGGGTGATATCCCGGGCGATGACGCCGCAGCCCATGCCTGCCTCCTCCTCCAGTGCCAGGGGAAAGTAGGTGGCGTCCAGGTGATGGCGATGGTTGCGCCCCGACAGGCTGAGGCGGGCCCGTTGTGGTTTGCCCTGGCGCTGTGCCTCATGAGCGGGAGCCGTCAGCACCTTGGCGTCCTCGGCGCTCATGATATCCCCGGGGGTTTGGCCGATGAGCCGGTCCGAAGGTTGACCCATCAGGCGCCCCAGGGCCGGGTTGGCGAGGATAAAGCGGCCGTCGGCATCGGTCAGGAACATGCTCACCGGCGAGCGGGAAATGAAGGTGTCGTTGAGCATCTGGGAGCGACGCAGCTGCGCGGTGCGCCGTGTCACCAGCTCTTCCAGGTGGCGCTCGCTCTGCTTGATCTCGCGAAACAGCAGGCGAAAGGGCGATGACAGGCTGCTGGCGAGGATGGCGCGATAGACCAGGTAGGTGGAGATCAGCAGCAGGTAGTGGCCGACCTCGTTGGCCATGCCGAAGACATCCGCGTAGCGGGTAAAGGTGGCACCGCTCAGGGCGTTGCACAGCAGAGCGGCGAGCATCAGCCCCATCACCTGACCGTCCACCAGGTGGCGATGCAGGACAAGCAGCACGCCGCTCGAGAGGAACAGGACGATGGTGGCGTATTCGCTGACCACCTTGAAGCGGGTCAGCCCCTGGCCCTCGATAAAGCTGTCGGGGAAGTGGCCGGTAACGATCAGCAGGCCGATGCTCGAGCCGACCAGGCTGAAGGCCAGCAGGTAGCGTGGCGCCAGGGAAACGCGGTGCCGGCTGTGGACCACGGCAAGCAGGAAGGCGCCGGCTTCCAGCAGACGGAAGCCGGTCCATAGCTGGGTCGGCAGGTTGGCGTCATCGGGAAAGATCCCCATGCCCTTGTAGGCGAGGCTATGCAGCAGCTCGAGCCCGGCGATGGGCAGTGCCGCCATGCCGATGATCATCAGCAGGCCACTGGTGGCCCAGAAGCGGGTGTGCCAGGCCACGATGAAGATGCAACCGAGTGTCACCACCCGGAATACCTCGATCAAGTGGTGAAACAGCAGGTAGTGGTAGCGGGCTGTCAGGTGCAGCAGCAGCAGCGCGATCAGCAGGATCGTGACGTTTTTCCAGCAGATCAGGCGGGCTTCCTTGCCGCCGGCCAGAGGGTTGTCGGGTGTCGAGGGCTCGGCTACGCCCTCCATTGACTCAGGCTCCATTACCTCTCCTCGTTCCCGATACGCTGCCGATTGCCCGCGCTGGCTCATCAGCCGGCGACGGCTGGTATCCTAGCATGGCGTGGCCATGCAGTGAGGCGGAAGCGTGCTGTCGGGCCGGGCGTCAGGGAGCCGGGCCACCCATGGCGTCCTGCAGCGCTGCCTCGCCGGGCGCGCCTTCGATTTTCTCCAGGCGGCCCTCGTCGTTGCGGTAGTAGGTGGTGGGGGTGGCCATCAGCCCCAGGCCTTCGAAGAGCTGGTTGTTGGCGTAGACCTGCTCCTCGACCTCGCGAGGCTGAGCAGCGGCCTCGATTTCGGCGCCGTCGCCGCTGTGTGACTGCAGGGCGGCGGCAGGATCCTGGTCACCGAGCAGGGCGGCCGCCTTGGCCGGGCTGTCGTTGCGCAGGATACCGACCATGACGTGGCGCAGTTGTACCTCGCCGGCCTCCACCCACGGGCGTGCCTGCTGCCAGAACTTACGGCAGTAAGGGCAGTTGGGGTCGGTGAAGGTATAGAGCACGCGCTCTGCCTGTGGATCGCCGTCCTGGATCCAGTGGCTCTCCTCGAGCTGCTGCCACACCTTGGCCTCCTGGCCGCTGCGCACATGCTCGTCCAGCGGTGCTGCGGAGAGGTCGTTGCCCTCGGCATCGAGCAGGGTGCCGACCACGGCATGGTCGCCGTCCGGCGTGAGATAGACGGCCATCTCGCGCCCCCGGTGGCTGGCGGCGAAGCCGCTGAGGCCGCCCGGGGCCTCGAATTCGCCGTGAATTTTCAGGCCCTGGTCCACCAGCGCCTGGACCGGCGACGGCCAGTGATCGTTGGCGGAGAGCGTCGAGGTGAGCGAGAGCGTGACCAGGCCGGCCGTCAGGGAGAGGCATAAGGTTCGCATTGCGATGTCCTATCAAGAAGAGAGGTAATGAAGAGATGTCATGAAGGGGTGTCGTGGAGACCTGCCGGGGGCCCGCGAGTTCCCACCCTGCCACAAGGCCATTAGGCGTGGATTAATCCCCCCGACTGCTGGCGGGACGCAATGTCGCATCCCGCTCCCGGTCAACGCCGATGCAGGGTAAGCTCGTCGAGTTACCTTGAACCTTTGGAGCCAACCAACATGCGTATTGCTGCCTTACCGCTGGTGCTGGTCTCGCTGTTCAGCGCCACTGCCCTGGCCGAGTCCCTTACCGTCGAAGATGCCCGGGTGCGGGCGGTGCCACCGGGGTCGCCCACCACCGCCGCCTTCATGGACTTGACCAACCCGGGCGAGGTCGACCTGGCGCTGGTCGGGGGCACCTCGCCCCTGGCCGGCAGCCTGGAACTGCACAACCACGTGATGGTGGATGGCGTGATGCAGATGCGTCAGGTCGAGGCGATCCCGGTCCCGGCCGGCAAGACCGTGCGGCTGGCGCCAGGGGGCTGGCACCTGATGCTCTTCGAGCTGGCCAGGCCCCCGGTCGAGGGCGAGAGCGTCACGTTCACCCTGACCCTGGACAATGGTGAGACCCTGAGCATCGAGGCCCCGGTGAGGCGGGTGCAGCCGATGGACATGCAGGGCGATGGATAGCACGGGAACCACTGATTTCCCCGGACCGCAGGGCAATCGCAGATAGCAGCATTGCTCTGCCCGGGCCGGCAGTCGCTGGGCGCCTTCCTTGCTAACCGTTACAATGCATCGGCATCTTTTTTCATCGACCTCGGGTTTATCCCTATGCATTGCCCCTTCTGTGGCGCCAACGACACGCGCGTGACCGACTCTCGCCTGGTGGCGGAGGGCGATCAGGTGCGACGGCGTCGTCAGTGTGCGGCCTGCGGCGAGCGCTTCACCACTTACGAGACCGCCGAGCTGGTGATGCCGCGTGTGATCAAGTCCGACGGCACCCGGGAGGTGTTCGACGAAGTCAAGCTGCGTGCCGGCATGCTGCGGGCTCTGGAGAAACGCCCGGTCAGCGCCGAGTCCATCGAGGCGGCGGTGGAGCGCATTCGCCAGAATCTGCGGGCCCGGGGCGAGCGTGAGATCCACGCCCGGGACATCGGCGAGGAGGTCATGCAGGCCCTCAAGCGTCTCGACCAGGTGGCTTATATCCGCTTTGCCTCCGTCTATCGCAGCTTCCAGGACATCGACGAGTTCCGGGCCGAGATCGACCGTCTGGCCCAGGAGCCCGGCTTCCCCACCGATCCGGCGGGAGATTCCTGATGGCTGAGCCATCCCTCCCCGAGGCCTGGATGGCACGCGCCCTGAGGCTGGCGCGTCGCGGGCGCTACACCACCGACCCCAATCCTCGGGTGGGCTGCGTGCTGGTCAAGGATCGCCGGGTCGTCGGCGAGGGCTGGCACGAGTGGGCCGGCGAGCCCCACGCCGAGATCCACGCCCTGCGGGCGGCGGGGGACCGTGCCCGCGGTGCCACCGCCTACGTGACCCTGGAACCCTGTTCCCATCAGGGGCGCACTGGCCCCTGCGCCCTGGCGCTGGTCGAGGCCGGTGTGTCGCGGGTGGTGGTGGCCATGCAGGACCCCAATCCCCGGGTCGCCGGCCAAGGCATCG
>NZ_JAVLBC010000106.1:0-11246 GCF_031581305.1 Halomonas sp. | reverse complement strand
CACGGGCCCGCCCAGCAGGCGCCCGGCCAGGCGTCCCTCCAGGCCGCCCTCCTCACCCCGCTGACGCCAGGCGAGAGGGCCCTGGAGGTTGCGGAATGTCAACTGCAGGGGGGTATGGACGAGCCTGGTAAAATCCGCCTCGGTGGCGATGTCCAGCGCCAGGGAGTCAGGCTCGCCCAGGGTCAGGGCCAGGTCCAGGGTGCCGGACACCCGACCCTCGCCCTGCCACGCCTCCACCGCCTCCATGCCCTCGACGGGCAGCGCCAGCAGGTAGCGGCGCAGCGACTCGGCGGAGGCCTCGAGCTCGCCGCTCACCGCCAGCCGCTGCTCCTCGACGGTCACCTGCCCCGCCTCTGCCTCGACCCCCAGGCTCTCGGCACGGTCCACCTCCGCCGTCAGGGTCCCGTCGTCCATCTCGAGGCGGCCGCTGACACCCTCGAGGGCCGGCCAGCCGGGCGCGAAGGAGAGGCGCCCATCCTCTACCGCCAGGGCCAGCTGCAGGGCCGGTTCGATCTTTACCCCCTCGCGGCTCAGAGGCACATGGAGGCGCAGCGAGCCTTCGGGCACCCGGCCGGCTACCCCGTCGTCCAGCCAGTCGGTGAGCTCCGGACCCAGCACGCCCACCGGCAGCCAGTCGATCAGGGGGGTCTCGATGGCGTCCACGTCGTGCAGGTCAAGCTGGAGACCGAAGCCGCCGCGCTGTCCAGCGCCCAACGAGAGCCCGAAACCACCCTCGACCCGGGCGCCATTCCAGTCGACCTCGAGCCCGCGGCCGCTGACAAAGCTGCGCGGACCATCGTAGGCCCAGTCGATCACGCCACTGGCGCGGGAGAGTGTCATGGGCGACCCGAACACTCGCGGAAAGTGCAGCCGACTGTCGCGGCCGGCAAACTCGACGTGGCCCCTGAGGTCCCGAGAGGTCACCCAGACATCCAGGGGGCCGCCCCCCGGGGCATGCTGCCAAGGGGACACCGCCACCTCCCTGGCCGACGCCCGGGCGACCCAGTCGTCGCCCTCCCGGCCCAGCCCCAGGCCGGTGACCCGTCCGCGCGGGTCCAGGC
This sequence comes from Halomonas sp., assembly GCF_031581305.1. Taxonomy (GTDB): domain Bacteria; phylum Pseudomonadota; class Gammaproteobacteria; order Pseudomonadales; family Halomonadaceae; genus Halomonas. The sequence continues at coordinate 10,185 of NZ_JAVLBC010000106.1, read as the reverse complement.
TATCGATCACTCGCGCCAGGGCCTCCGGCAGCGGCAGCCGATCGCGCCAGGCGGCCAGGGCCCCAAGGTCGAACTCGCTGGTGTTGAGCCACCAGCCATCGTCGCGACTTCGGGCATGCCAGTAGCGAGGCACGGCCGGTCCCGTGGCCGCCGCTTCGCCATTTCCCTTGGGGCGGGCCCAGTCGGCACTACGCGCATCGCCCTCAAGCCAGGCCTGCCAGCCCGACGCCTCACGTAGCCACTGGCCGCGGGCCGTCACCCGGTTGAGCACGATGGTCGGCGGTGACGCCTCATCGACGGACGACTCGGGCTGGCCAAGGGCCAGCAAGGGGGCATCGACATCGAGGCGCAGATCGGCCAGGCGGCCGGCATGCCAGCGGCCCCAGAGGCGAGCCTCACCGCTGGCAGCCTCCAGGCGCAAGGCCTCGCCATAACCCAGCACCTCGGACAGTCCCAGCAGGCTGTCGAGCCGCATCTCGGCCTGCAGGGCTGCGCTGAAGTCGCGCAGCCCCGCGGGCCCGGGGACCAGCTCCATCACGGCTCGGATAGCTTGCTCTCGCTGGCCCTCCACCAGCACCTCGCCCTCCAGGTGGGTGCGGCGCGCATCCCCCGTCATCACCAGGCGGGGCGCCTTGAGTACGGCGCGGCTCTTCTGGCCATGCAGGACCAGGCTGACCTGCTCGACCCAGGCGCTCTGGCGCAGCAGCATGCCGACCCAGAAGTCGAGACGGTCGAGGTTGAAGGCGGTCTCGGGGACCAACTCGGGGGGAAGTTCCGCGGGGGCAGGCCAGCGCCAGCGCCCGGTCGGATCCTGATAGAGATGCACAGTCACGCCCTGCACCCGGGCATCGGCCACCAAGGGGACGCCGGCGGCCAGACTGGCCAGGCTATCCAGGCGCAGCTGCGCCTGCTCCACCTCGAGCAAGGGGACATGCCCCAGCCCCTCCCTGGAGCGGATCTTCAGGCCATCGATCGCCAGGTGCGGGTCATAACGCTGCAGGCCGGCGGTCAGCTCGTCAAGCTCCACCACCGCGTTGAAGCGCGCCGAGAGCAGGCGCTCCAGTCGCGGGGCCTGCTCCTCGAGCAGCACCGGCAGCAGGCGCAGCACCAGGGTCAGCACCGCCAGCAGTGCCAGCAGCACTGCCACCAGGGTCAATAGCCAGCGAGAGACCAGGCGGGTCAGGGACATGGGCTCACATCAGCACGATGTCGTACTGCTCCTGGGAGTAGTGGGTCTCCACCTGGAAGCGGATCGGCTTGCCGATGAACTCCTCCAGATCGGCCACCGCGGCCGACTCCTCGTCGAGCAGGCGATCCACCACGGCCTGGGAAGCCAGCACGACATAGGTCTCGGCGCTGTAGGCCCGTTCCTCGCGCAGGATCTCGCGGAAGATCTCATAGCAGACCGATTCCGGGGTCTTGAGGGTACCGCGTCCCGCGCAGGTCGGGCAGGGCTCGCACAGCGTCTGCTCCAGGCTCTCCCGGGTGCGCTTGCGGGTCAGCTGGACGAGGCCTAGCTCGGTGACGCCGGTGCACTTGGTCTTGGCGTGATCGCGCTCCAGCGACTTCTCGAGCATGCGCAACACCTGGCGCTGATGCTCCGTGTCCTCCATATCGATGAAGTCGATGATGATGATGCCGCCGAGATTGCGCAGGCGGAGCTGTCGGGCAATGGCGGTGGCGGCCTCGAGGTTGGTCTTGAAGATCGTCTCCTCGAGGTTGCGATGCCCCACGTAGCCGCCGGTGTTGACGTCGATAGTGGTCATCGCCTCGGTGGGGTCAATGACCAGATACCCCCCGGACTTGAGCTGCACCTTGCGCCCCAGCGCCTTCTGGATCTCGTCCTCGACGCTGAACAGATCGAAGATCGGTCGCTCGCCGGCATAGTGCTCGATGCGTTCCACCGCCGTGGGCATGAACTCCTCGGCGAATTCGATCAGCTTCACGTAGTTTTCCCGGGAGTCGATGCGCACCTTCTCGATGTCGTCGCGCATCACGTCGCGCAGGGTGCGCATGAACAGCGGCAGGTCGTCGTAGATCACGCTGGGAGCCGGCGCGGTCACCTTGCGCTCACTGACCCGCCGCCACAGGCGCAGCAGGAAATGCATGTCGGCGGCGAGCTCCTCGACGCCGACGCCCTCGGCGGCGGTGCGCACGATGAAGCCGCCGGTTACCTCCAGCTGCTGGTCGACCCCAGCCGCCTCGACGAGACCACGTAGACGCTCGCGCTCCATCTCGTCCTCGATGCGCTGGGAGACCCCATGATGGGGCGAATCGGGCATGTAGACGAGGTAACGCGAGGGCACAGAGAGGTGGGTGGTCAACCGTGCTCCCTTGGAGCCGATCGGATCCTTGGTCACCTGCACCACCATGGCCTGCCCCTCGTGGAGCAGCTGGGCGATGGAGACCTGCTCGTCGGAAGGGGTGCCGGGAGACATTACCTCATGGGCATGGATGAAGGCGGCGCGGTCCAGGCCAATGTCTACGAAGGCAGCCTGCATGCCCGGCAGCACGCGTACCACCTTGCCCTTGTAGATATTGCCGACAATGCCGCGGCGGCGAGCCCGTTCGATGAAGGCCTCCTGGAGCACGCCGTTCTCCACCACAGCCACACGGGTTTCCATCGGCGTCAGGTTGATGAGTACTTCACCGCTCATGCGGAAATCCTTGTCCAGAAAAGTCTGCCGCCATTATGACATAGCCCCGATCGGGAACGCCGCGTTCCAGATTGGCACGCCCTGCCGAGCGAGCAGGTCGGCGGTCTCGAAGAGCGGCAACCCCACTACCGCCGAGTGGCTCCCCTCGATGTGCTCGACGAACACCGCCGCAAGGCCCTGGATGGCATAGCCGCCGGCCTTGTCCGCCGGCTCCCCGGTGGCCCAGTAGGCAGCGAGCTCCGCGTCACTGATCGGGCGCAGGAAGACGCGGGTGGTGACGCAGGCGGCCAGCAATCCGGCCGTGCCACTGACGGCCACACCAGTGAGCACCTCGTGGCCGCGACCGGAAAGTCCCCGCAGCATGGCGGCGGCCTGCTCGCGCCCCGCCGGCTTGCCCAGGATCGCACCGTCGCACACCACGGCGGTATCCGATCCCAGGACGGGGAGCGCGGAGAGTCGGGCACCGGCCAGCGCCTTCTCTCGGGCCAGGCGGACCACATAATCGTGAGGCGTCTCCTCGAACCGCGGCGTCTCGTCGATATCCACGGGGCGCACCTCCACCCTCACGCCGATCGAGGCGAGCAGGTCACGGCGGCGTGGCGAGGCCGAGGCCAGGCAGAGCACGGGGTCTAGCATCATGGCAGCTCCAGGACAGGTGGCAAGGTCAATCGCGAGCAAGGCGGCGCCCCAGCGCCTCGAACAGGGTGGTGAGCCAGGGCCAGAGCACCGCCCCGATCAGCGCGGAAAGCAGGAAGGAGAGGTGCATCGAGAAGGGCCCGAACAGGGTCCTGAGCCACTGCTCGGCGAGTTGGACCATGCCCAGCAGCACGAAGATCAGCACCGCCTGCTGGACCAGCGAATAAGCCCGAAAACGGGGATAGACCAGGGCGCATAGGAAGGCCAGCAGCGACAGCAACAGGGCATTCTGTCCCAGCGGCGCGCCCTCGATGAGGTCCAGCAACAACCCCAGCACAAAGCCGTGAAAGACACCAACCCTTTGCGGTTCACGCATGCACCAGTAGATCAGCATCAGGCCCAGCCAGTCGGGGCGCCACACTTGCCAGCCATCAGCCAGCGGCATCACCTGCAGGCAGAGCGCCAGCAGCAGGGTGAACCAGATCCACAGCAGGTTGGCGGGCGGAGATGTGGCCATCAGGGCGCCTCCTCGTCGGCCGCCGCCATGCCGATATGGCGGGCCGCCTCAAACGCCGGGGCGGCAAATTCATCCTCGGGGGGCGCGGCGGGTGGAGCGGGCGGAAACAGCAGCAGGAAGTGCCGGGAACGCTGAAGCTGCGCCACCGGCGCAGCGGTAACCCGGGCAAAGGGCTGGCCCGGATCATGGACCACCGCCGAGACCCGGGCCACCGGATAGCCCGGCGGGAAGCGCCCCCCCAACCCCGAGGTGGTCAGCAGGTCACCTTCGCGGATGTCGGCCGTGTCGGGCACATGCTTGACGTTGAGGGCATCGTAGCTGCCCGCGCCTTGAACGACGAAACGCAACCCATTGCGATTGACCTGTACCGGCAGGGCATGGCTGGCATCGGCCAGCAACAGCACCCGGCTGGAATAGGCCGAAGTGGCAGTGATCTGGCCGACCAGACCCGAGGCATCAAGCACCGGCTGGCCGACGTAGACACCATCCCGGCGACCACGGTCGATGACCATCTGGTGGGTGAAAGGGTCGGGATCCAGCGACAGCAGCTCGGCGGTGATATAGGACATATCGCGCCGGCGAGTGGCCGCGAGCAACTCGCGCAGCCGCACGTTCTCGGCGGTCAGGCTCGCCATGCGCTGGACCCGGTGCGACAGTGTCAGGATCTGCTCGCGAAGGCGGCGATTCTCATCCACCAGGGCACGCTGGTCGGAAAGTGCCAGCGAGGCCCAGTTGAGGATATCGCTGGGCAGGCTCACCAGCCACTGGACGGGCGCCACCAGTGTGGAGAGCTGAGCCCGCACGGGTTCCATGCGAGTGAAGCGCGTGTCGGCAAACATCAGCGCCGAGGCCAGGATCACGCACAGCAGCATGCGGTAACCCGGCAGCGGTCCATGCGAGAACAGCGGCTTGATAGGGCGTCCCCCCGTCAGTCGCTGGAAAGCAGCTCGAAGGTGTGCTGGTCGATCATCTCCAAGGCCTTGCCGCCGCCCCGGGCCACGCAGGTCAGCGGGTCCTCGGCGACGATCACCGGCAATCCGGTTTCCTCGGCGATCAGCTTGTCGAGGTCACGCAGCAGCGCGCCCCCACCGGTCAGCACGAGGCCACGCTCGGCGATATCCGAGGCGAGCTCCGGGGGCGACTGCTCCAGGGCGCTTTTCACTGCGGCAACAATGGAACCGAGGGTCTCCTGAAGGGCATCGAGGATCTCGTGGGAATTGAGCGTGAAACTGCGTGGGATGCCCTCCGCCAGGTTGCGGCCGCGTACATCGATCTCGCGCAGCTCGCCACCGGGGTAGGCGCAGCCGATCTCTTCCTTGATCCGCTCGGCGGTGGCCTCGCCGATCAGGCTGCCGTAATGGCGGCGTACGTAGGCGGTGATCGCCTCGTCGAAGCGGTCGCCGCCGACACGGATGGATTCCGAGTAGACCACGCCGTTAAGAGAGATGATGGCGATCTCGCTGGTGCCACCACCGATGTCGACGACCATGGAGCCCTGAGCCTCCTCCACCGGCAGGCCGGCACCGATGGCGGCCGCCATGGGCTCTTCGATCAGGAACACCTCGCGGGCGCCGGCGCCCTCGGCGGACTCCTTGATGGCGCGCCGCTCGACCTGGGTCGACATGCAGGGCACACAGACCAGCACGCGGGGGCTCGGCGTCAGGAAGGTGCTCTGGTGAACCTTGCGGATGAAGTACTGCAACATCTGCTCGGTGACGGTGAAGTCGGCAATCACGCCGTCCTTCATCGGGCGGATGGCGGTGATGTTGCCAGGGGTCCGACCCAGCATGCGCTTGGCATCGGCGCCCACCGCAGCCACGCTGCGCATGTTGCCGGACTGGCGAATCGCCACGACCGAAGGCTCATCGAGCACGATGCCGCGACCGCGGACGTAGATCAGCGTATTGGCCGTTCCCAGATCGATCGACAGATCGCTGGAAAACAGCCCCCTCAAGCGTTTGAACATGGAGTCGTTACCTAGTGCAGTCCGGGAACCCTGTGCGGACGCAAACGGTATCACCGTGGCCCCCCTGCAGCAAGCAAAGTCCCGCGGTGCGCGGCATTCACGGACCTGCCAGCGAGGCGGAGGATGTGGTACCTTCTGCGGTCATTTCCATGACCCCACTCCCTGTCGAGGATATCCGATCATGGCACTTGAACACGCAGACGTTCTCAGGGCCGCCCACCTGGCCCGGCTCGGCCTGGACGACGACGAGGCCACCCACTACCTGGACGACCTGGGCCGCATCCTGGCGATGGTCGACCAGCTCCAGACCCTGGACACCGAGGGTGTCGCACCACTGGCCCACCCCCTGGAGACCACCCAGCGGCTACGCGCCGACGAGGTCACCGAGACCGACCAGCGCAGCCGCTTCCAGCGCTGCGCCCCGGCGGTCGAGCAGGGCCTCTACCTGGTCCCGCGGGTCGTCGAATGATCCGTGTCACTCCCATCCGTTTCCGGCAAGCCATCACGGAGCCCAGGGCCCATGCATGAGAAGACTCTGACGGAACTCGCCGCGGGCCTCGCCGCCGGCGAGTTCTCCAGCCGCGAGCTCACCCAGGCGCTGCTCGCGCGCATCGACCGCCTCGACGGCGACCTCAACAGCTTTATCACCGTCACGGCGGACGCCGCGCTGGACGCTGCCGACCGCGCCGATGCCGCCCGTGCCGCCGGCAATACCGGTCCGTTGACCGGCGTGCCCCTGGCACTCAAGGACATCTTCTGCACCGAGGGCGTCAAGACCAGTGCCGGCTCGCGGATGCTCGACAACTTCGTCGCCCCCTACGACGCCACCGTGGTCGAAAAGCTCAAGGGCGCCGGCACCGTGAGCCTGGGCAAGACCAACATGGACGAGTTCGCCATGGGCTCCTCCAACGAGAACAGCTTCTTCGGCCCGGTGCAGAACCCCTGGGATCAGGGCGCCGTGCCGGGTGGCAGCTCCGGCGGCAGCGCTGCCGCTGTGGCCGCGGGGCTGGTGCCGGCCGCCCTAGGTACCGACACTGGCGGCTCGATCCGCCAGCCGGCTGCCTTCTGCGGCATTACCGGCCTCAAGCCCACCTACGGGCGTGTCTCGCGCTACGGCATCATCGCCTACGCCTCGAGCCTCGACCAGGCCGGTCCCATGGCCCGCACTGCCGAGGACTGCGCCCACCTGCTCGGCGCTATCGCCGGCCATGACCTGCGCGACTCCACCAGCGTGGCACGCGGTGTGCCCGACTATACCGAGGAGCTCGACGCCCCCCTGGCTGGACTCAAGATCGGCCTGCCCCGGGAGTACTTCGGCGAGGGCCTCGACCCGACGGTGGAGGGCGCCGTGCGCGAGGCGATCGGCGTCTACGAATCGCTGGGCGCAACGGTGCGCGAGATCAGTCTGCCGCATACCCACTATGCCATCCCGGCCTACTACGTCATCGCCCCGGCAGAGGCCTCGTCCAACCTGTCGCGCTACGATGGCGTACGTTACGGCCACCGCTGCGACGCCCCCAGCGATCTGACCGACCTCTACAAGCGCTCGCGGGCCGAGGGCTTTGGCGAGGAGGTCAAGCGGCGCATCCTGATGGGCACCCACACCCTCTCCGAAGGCTTCTTCGACGCCTACTACAAGAAGGCCCAGCAGGTCCGCCGGCTGATCCGCCAGGACTTCCTTGATGCCTTCGACGAGGTCGACGTGCTGATGGGCCCGGCCTCTCCCACCCCGGCCTTCGACCTGGGCGCCAAGAAGGACCCGGTCTCGATGTACCTGCAGGACATCTACACCATCGCCATCAACCTGGCGGGCATCCCCGGCATCAGCGTGCCGGCCGGCATCGTAGGCGGCCGCCCCGTGGGACTGCAGATCCTGGGCACCCATTTCGCCGAGGCGCGCCTGCTCAACGTTGCCCACCAGTTCCAGCAGGCCACCGACTGGCACCTGCGTCGCCCCGCGCTTGTCGAGGAGACCCTCTGATGCAATGGGAAACCGTGATCGGGCTGGAGGTCCACGTCCAGCTTGCCACCAAGTCCAAGATCTTCTCCGGTGCCTCCACCGCCTTCGGCGCCGACCCCAACAGCCAGGCCTGCGCCGTGGACCTGGGGCTGCCCGGGGTGTTGCCGGTACTCAACGAGACTGCAGTGGCCATGGCCGTGCAGTTCGGGCTGGGGATCCACGCCGAGATCCCGGAGGTCTCGGTGTTCGACCGCAAGAACTATTTCTACCCGGACCTGCCCAAGGGTTACCAGACCAGCCAGATGTATCACCCCATCGTCGGGCCCGGCGAGGTGGAGATTACCCTGGAGGACGGCGCGACCAAGCGCATCCGGGTGCACCATGCCCACCTGGAGGAGGATGCCGGCAAGTCGTTGCATGAGGACTTCCACGGCATGACCGGCATCGACCTCAATCGCGCCGGCACCCCGCTGCTGGAGATCGTCTCCGAGCCGGACATGCGCTCGGCGAAGGAGGCCGCGGCCTACCTCAAGGCGATCCACTCCATCGTCACCTATCTCGGCATCAGCGACGGCAACATGGCCGAGGGCTCGATGCGCTGCGACGTCAACGTCTCGGTGCGCCCCGCCGGCCAGGCGAGCTTCGGCACCCGTGCCGAGATCAAGAACGTCAACTCCTTCCGCTTCGTCGAGCGCGCCATCGCCTTCGAGGTGGAGCGCCAGATCGAGCTGCTCGAGGACGGCGGCGAGGTGGTCCAGGAGACCCGGCTCTTCGATCCCGAGCGCGACGAGACCCGCAGCATGCGCACCAAGGAGCAGGCCAACGACTACCGCTACTTCCCCTGCCCCGACCTGCTGCCGGTGGTGCTCGACCGGGCCTATGTCGACCATCTGCGCGACACCCTGCCGGAGCTGCCCGCCGACAAGCGCGCCCGCTTCCAGAAGGGGCTGGGGCTCTCCGCCTATGACGCCGGGGTGCTCTCGGCGAGCCGCGAGATGGCCGAATACTTCGAGGCGGTCAAGGAGGTCTGTGGCGATGCCAAGCTGGCCGCCAACTGGGTTCAGGGCGAGCTCTCCGGCGCCCTGAACCGCGAGGGCCTGCCGATCCAGGACAGCCCGGTCTCGGCCGCCCAGCTCGGCGAACTGGTCGCCCGGGTGAAGGATGACACCATCAACGGCAAGGCCGCCAAGGAGGTCTTCCAGGCGCTGTGGAACGGCGAGGGCGCGAGTGCCGACGAGGTCATCGAGGCCAAGGGGCTCAAGCAGGTCACCGACACCGGCGCCATCGAGGCGATGATCGACCAGGTGATCGCAGACAGTCCCGCCCAGGTGGCCCAGTACCGGGATGCCGAGCCCGACAAGCGCGGCAAGATGATCGGCTACTTCGTCGGCCAGGTAATGAAGGCCTCGCGGGGTACCGCCAATCCCCAGCAGGTCAATGCCCTGCTCAAGGAAAAGCTCGACGCGCTGTGCTGACCCCCGCGCTGAGGGAAGGAGGACCGGATGTCGGATGATGTCGGCGCGCGACTGCGCGCCCTGCGTACCCTGAAGGGCATCTCCCAGCGCGAGCTGGCCAAGCGCTGCGGCGTCACCCACTCCAGCCTGTCGCTGATCGAGCAGGGCAAGGTAAGCCCCTCGGTGAGTTCGCTGAAGAAGATCCTCGACGCCATTCCCATGAGCGTCGGGGACTTCTTCACCATGGACCTGGAGAGCCGCAACCAGGTGTTCTACTCGGCCGACGAGCTGGCCGACGTGGGTTCGGGCGACGTCATCTACAAGCTGGTCGGGGCCAACCGCGCCAGTCGCGCCCTGGCCTTCATGATCGAGACCTACCCGCCCGGGGCCGACACCGGCCGCGAGATGATCGCCCACCAGGGCGAGGAGGCCGGCGTGGTGCTGGAGGGCGAGATCGAGATCACCATCGGCGCCGACTCCCGTGTGCTGGGCCCCGGCGAGGCCTACTACTTCGAGACCAACGTGCCCCACCGCTTCCGCAACCCCGGCCGCGAGCCCTGCCGGCTCGTCAGCTGTGCGACCCCGGCGCGGACCTTCTGAACCGCCGTTTCAGGAAGACTTCAGCTTCTCGATCTCCTCGCGCAGCGCCTCGGCCTCCTCGGTCAGGGAGGCGTTGGCGCGCATGTCGCCGTTGCGGGCGGCCAGCATGGCCTGCTCGAGCTTCTGCTCGTAGGCCTTCTGCAGCTTCTTCGACGGGTCACTCTTGAAGAGTCCGAACATGGCGCAGTCTCCTGCCAGGAATGTCTCTTCAGCCTACTCCCCCCGACGGCAAAAAGCTATGCAATAGCTGTACAAGTATTATAATTGGTATAGAAAAGAGGCCGGCACCCGGGTGCCGGCCTCGTCGTGTCGTGCACGGGTAAACGCGGGTCAGGTGGCGAGTGACATCCAGACGCTCTTGAGGTCGGAGTACTCCTCCAGGGAGTGGTGGGACT
>NZ_JAVLBC010000105.1:0-11340 GCF_031581305.1 Halomonas sp. | reverse complement strand
GTCGACTGACGAAGAGTGATCGCCTTGGCCTCGCTTCCAGGCCAAGAAACACAGCGCCTCCCTCAGCCAGCAGGCGGCGTCATGCCGCGAGGCCGGTTCCCCCGGCCAGATGCACGGCGATGACCGCCATCATGACGCCGATGGTGGCGTCGATCGCCCGCCAGGCCAGGGGCCGGGAGAGCCAGGGCGAGAGCGCCGAGCCGCCCCAGGCCAGCAGGCTGAACCAGAGGATCGAGGCGGTGACGGCGCCTGCCACGAAGGTAGTCATACTCTGCTGCTGGGCACCGATGGCCGGGATCAGCAGCAGGGTATCGAGGTACACCTGGGGGTTGAGCAACGTGACCGCGAGGGTGGCGAGCAGCACGCCCCGGCGGCTGCGCCCGCCCCGAGCGCCGCCGGCCAGCCCCTGTCGGCCGGTGGCGGCGCGATGGAAGGCCTGCGCCGCCAGCCAGGCGAGGAACACCACCCCCAGCCAGCTCAGCGCCTCGATGGCGCTGGGCATGCTCAGCAACACCGCACTGACCCCGAACATCCCGGCGACCAGCAGCAGCACGTCGGTACTCATGCACAGCCCGGCAGACCACCAGTGGTGCTCCCGCCGCACGGCCACTCCCAGCACATAGGCGTTCTGCGCGCCGATGGCAACGATGATCCCGCCGCACACGACAAGCCCGGTCAGATAGCTCTCCAGCATGCGTTTTCCCTGTCATGGCCCCCATCGAGTGCGGCCAGCATAGCGACGTCACGACATATCGAAAAATCATCCTGCTAATATCGCATCAGTTCTGCTTATACTTCGACAACTCCCCTTATCGACACGGAGGGCCCATGCTGGACTACAAGCTGCTCCAGGCGCTGGCCACGGTGGTCGAGTGCGGCGGCTTCGAGCGCGCCGGCGAGCACTCGCTTGCCGTGCCGCTCTACTGGCACTTCTGGCGGCACAGCGGCGAGGTGCTGGAGCGACTGACCGGCGTGCTGGGCGAAGTCCGGCTCGAGTGAGCTGCCGGCGCCCCCCAGGACGCCACCGATGGTCAGTCAAGCGAAAGCCTGTATGATGGTAGATGCAACATCTACAGATACGGAGCAGAAAACACGATCGATCATTCTTTCAAGCCAGCACGGGAGGTTCGCATGAAGGTCTACAAACCGGAGTGGCAGTGCACGTTTAGCGTAAACGAGGGCGTGGAAGAATCAGCCAGCTGGAAGGAGCGAATCGCCTGGCACTTTCGGGAATTCGCCGACAAACTGGACGGTGGTGGAAGAACGATCAAGATTGACTGCAACGTCACTCCCGAAGTGAGCCGTGAGGAAGTCGACACCTGCCTGGAGAAGGGCTTTGCCCTCAGCCAGAGCCTGCTCACCCAGCTCGCCCATCAGGCCGCCTGCGAAGATGTCATGCGTGATGCCAAGGCGGAGCTGTTCGAGGAAGAGCCTCACCGTTGAGGCCGTGACCGTACCTGCCAGTGCAGTCACCACACCCCATTCGACCCCGGGTCGGATGGGGTGTTTTCGTTCACAGGTTGGCCTGTCCACCACCCTTTCATTAGACTGGTCGTCTACTCACCGAAGCGAAGGAACTGCACGATGCAATCCCGCTACTTCACCATCAACGATTATCCGCAGGGCACGCCGGCACGCGAGCTGTTCGCGCTGCATGAGCAGGAACTGCCCTCGCTTGCCGAGGGCGAAGTGCGCATCCACAACACTTGGCTCTCGGTGGACCCCTACATGCGCGGCCGCATGAGCGGTGTGAAGACCTACATCGATCCCTTCGAGCTGAACGCGCCCCTGGAAGGCGCGGCCATCGGCGAGGTGATCGAGTCCCGCGATGCGAACTTTCCGGTGGGCACGAAGGTGCGCCACATGGGCGGTTGGCGGGATATCGCCCAGCTGCCAGGCAACCAGGTGGAGCCGCTGCCCACCTACGAAGTACCGGAACAGGCCTACCTGGGCGTGCTCGGCATGCCGGGCATGACCGCCTGGACCGGCCTCAACCGCATCACCGAGATGAAGGAAGGTGACAATGTGCTGGTCAGCGGCGCGGCCGGCGCCGTGGGCTCGCTGGCCGTGCAGCTGGCCAAGGCCAAGGGCGGGACCGTGGTGGGCATCGCCGGGGCGCCCGAGAAGCTCGAGTGGCTGGAATCCCACGGCATCAAGGCGGTGAGCTACCGCGACAAGGATGCCGCTCAGCTCACCGAGGTGCTGCAGGACGCCTGCCCCGAAGGCTTCGACGTCTACTACGAGAACGTCGGCGGCACTTGCCTGGAGGCGGCGCTGAACACCCTCAGGGTCGGCGCGCGCATCGCCGTATGCGGCATGATTGCTCGCTACAACGAGGACACGCCGAGTGCCGGCCCGGGCAACCTGGCGATGATCCTGATTCGCCGTGCCCGCATGGAAGGCTTCATCGTCTTCGACCACTGGGCGCATTACCCGCAGTTCCTCGAGGAGGTCGGCCCGCAGGTCGAAAGCGGCCAGCTCGACTATGAGGAGACCGTGGAGGAGGGCCTAGAGCGCACCCCGGATGCCTTCCTCAAGCTGTTCGAGGGCGCCAACCGCGGCAAGATGCTGGTCAGGCTCTGATGCAAGCCGCTTGATGTCCCCGCGCACTGGGTGCGCTGGCCCGCCAGCGCACCCACCAGTGCCTCCCCCCGACGACACGACGGTGCCAGCGGCCTGCCCGATCACGCTTGGTCGAACAGCGCCGCATAGGGGCGCTGGATGGCACGTCGCACCTCGCCGATAGAGAAGACCCGCACGAACTCATCGAACGGCTGCCCCTCGAACCACAGCTGCACCACCGGCAGCGAGAACACGCGTTGCTGCGCACAGATCGCCGATCCCTCGCCCTGGCAATCCACGTAGCAGGCAGCCATCTCGGTAAACTCACCGGCCAGCATGGCTTCGAGCTGAGGCTTGATCGCCTGGCACACACCACATGTCCGGCCGCCATACAGCACCAGCACCGCGGGGTGAGAAGCCAGGGCGGCATCGAGTTGCTGTTCTTCCGCGATGGGGATCATGTCATTCCCTCGAAAAGCCTATGTGACTGGAGGCCCACAGCGCCCCTGCCAGTCGGCATCCATCATGGCCTGTCCCTCGACGCCGGCGTCGCATCCCACGCCTACTTGCCGAGCAGCCACTGCGTCACGCCAAGCGCCAGCACTGCCGCCGCGCTGGCCCGGTGAGAAGCTCCAGCATATGGCGCCGTGCGGGCGGACGCCAGACGGCAGGATGGGATGTCGGTGATCACGCCCGCGACTATCGGGTTGCCAGCAACGCCTCGACCAGGTCAGCCAGGCTGGCCTCGCAGCGTGCCTCGGGCGCCTGCGCCTCGTCGCCCGGGCGATACTTCCCGGAGCGCACCAGGCACGCCTGCAGGCCGACCGCTATGGCGGCGGCCACGTCGCACTCCACGTCATCGCCCACCATCAGCGCCTCGTCGGGCGCCACCCCGGCCTCCTCGAGCACGGCACGGAAGAAGTTGCCCGCGGGCTTGCCCAGCACCCGCGCCTCGACGCCGGCGGCGTACTCCAGGGCACGCACGAAGGGCCCCGCATCCAGGTGCAGCGTCCCCGACTGACGGAAGTAGCGATTGGTGCCCACGGCGAGCAGCGGCGCCCCGTCCAGCAGCAGCCGGAAGGCCTCGTCGAGGTGGGCATAGTCCAGGCGCTGCTCGGCATCGCCGAGCACCACGGCGTTGGGCTCTCCCCGGGGCAGGTCGGCGAATTCCGGCTCGAGCCGCTCGTGGATCAGCAGGTAGGGGCAGAGCCGATGGCGCTCAAGGTAGCGCCGGATCGCCCCCGGGGCGGTAAACACCTGCTCCGGCTCCACGGCGAAGTCCAGCCGCTGCAGTTCCTCGCAGACCGCCGCCGAGGTCCTGCGCGAGGTGTTGGTGAGAAAGCGCAGTGCCAACCCGCTCGCCTGAAGCCGCGCCACCGCTTCCACGGCGCCCGGCAGGGCCTCGCCATCCTCCGTCAACACGCCACTGATATCGAGCAGTACTGCCTTGAGCATGGTCGCGTCCTACATGGCACGTTCCTCTCGCAAGCCTAGACGCTGGGGGCTGGATCAGCCTGGCATCACGCTGTCAGCCGTTCAGGGCGGCGGCCACCCACGACCAGGCCAAGCGTGAGGGCAGCAACCGCGTGGTGGTTCGCTGGTAATCGCTCCCCGCCGTCGCGCCAGGCTTTTGGGAGGCTGATAGTGCGGATTCATTAGGGATCCCGCTTTCCCGATGGTAATTTGCTAACATCGTTCACCATGAAGCCGTTCTACGTCGATGAAAAACGCCGAACAGGCACGCCTTTACGCGCTTGAGCAACTCAACCTCCTCGATACCCCACCCAGCGAGAGCTTCGATCGCCTCACTCGAATGGCCAGCCAGCTCTTCGACCTGCCGATCGCCGCGGTATCGCTGACGGATGCCGATCGCCAGTGGTTCAAGTCGAGGGTGGGGGTCGACCACCGTGAGATCCCCCGCGAGAAGGCGCCCTGTGCCGATGTTTCCGCCTCCGCCGAGGTGGTCGTCATTCCCGACCTGCTGGCCTCGAGCTGCTATCGCGACAGCCACCTGGCCCGCACGGGCATCCGCTTCTATGCCGGTGCGCCGCTGACCACCCGGGAAGGCCATACGCTGGGGGCCATGTGTGTCCTGGGGCAGGCGCCCCGTGAGGTCACCGAGCAGGAAAGGGCGGCCCTGGTCGACCTCGCCGCCATGGTCATGGCTCAGATCGAACTGCAGCACGCCTTCGGCAGGGTCGATCCCCTGACGGGCATGGCGAATCGCGGCCAGTTCGACGAGGATCTGCAGGACCTGGCCCTGGATGCACCCGACGAGCGGCGGGCCGCCCTCTTCACCGAGGTGGTCGAGGCCAGCCAGCTGAGCGCCCTGCACCGCACCATGGGACCCGCCTTCCTCGATGAGCTGACCCGGGTATCCGCCCAGTGCCTTCAGCAAGCCATCGGCCACGACTCGCAGCTCTACTACCTCGGCAGCTGCCAGTTCGTGCACCTCATGGCCGCGGACAGCGATGCCGGCCTGATCGACCATGCGTTGAGCCTGCGTGAGCACCTGATGGCACTCGAGTCGGCTCGCCAAGTCCCCGTGCTGGTACGGCCGGTGGTGGGCATCGCCTCCTTCCGGCTGGGCGAAACGACGGCATCCGATATCCTGCGCAGTGCCCATGCGGCCAGCCTGGACGCGCGCCAGATGGGAAAGGATGCCGGCGTCTTCTCCACGGAGCTGGACGAGCGCTTCCAACGTCGCAGCATGCTGCTCTCCGATGTCGACCGGGCCCTGGAGAGGGACGATGAGTTCTATCTGGTCTTCCAGCCCCGCGTCTGCGTGGCGACCGGCGCCTGCCAGGGGGCCGAAGCCCTGCTCCGCTGGCGGCATCCCGTTCTGGGCGAAGTCTCGCCGGCGGAATTCATTCCGCTGATCGAGAACACTCCCATGGCGCGGTCGCTGACGGCCTGGGTGGTGCGCCGAGCGGTCCGCCAGGCGGCGCACTGGCACGAGCAGGGGAAGCAGCTGCGTATCTCGATCAATGTCTCGGCGACCAACCTGGAGGAAACCGACTTCGCCGAGCGGGTACTCGCGGAACTCCACCAGGCTCGCCTGCCCGCCGACGCTATCGAACTGGAAGTGACCGAGAGCGCCCTGATCGGCAAGGGACAGGCGGCGGCCTCCCAGCTCCACGCCCTGATCGCGGCGGGCATCCGGATCGCCATCGACGACTTCGGCACCGGCTACAGCAGCCTCTCCTACCTGCACGAGATCCCGGCGAATATCGTCAAGATCGACCGATGCTTCATCACCCACCTGGGCGAGGATGCGCGGACCCGGACACTGGTCAGTTCGATGATCGGCATGGCCCATGCCCTGGGTTACCGCGTCGTCGCCGAAGGCGTGGAAAGCGAGACCGCCCTCGCCTGCCTGGATACGCTGGGCTGCAACGAAGTGCAGGGTTTCCTGCTCGCGAAACCGCTGCTGCCCAGCGCCTTCGAGGCCTGGCTTGCCGGGCAGGCGTAACACGACTCGGCTGAGTCAGCGCCCCCCGGTTGCCGACGCGCCCGGGACTAGACCACGCCTTTCCCCCAGCCGTAGACGGCCCCGATCACCGCGCCGAAGATGAGATGGGCGATCAGCATGGACAGCGGTGCCACCAGGCCGAAGCCCAGGCCGAACAGGCCGGAGCCTGCCAGGGGAAAGACCGTGACCATCACCACCAGCCAGCTGCCCACGCCGAACTCCAGGCCCCTACGGGTGGGGGTGCGGCCCGGGAGATAGGGGACCAGCAGCGCGAACAGCAGCCCCCAGATCACCGTGCCCACCACGAAATGGATACCCCAGGCGAGCATCCGGCTGTCCGGCGCGCCGAGCAGGTCCTGAGCGGCCAGGTTCATGACCTCGATGGGGTCGTACCAGGGAATGATGCCCGCCGCCAGGCGCAGAATCAGGATCAAGGAGATGACCAGGGTGGCCGCGAACCCGGCCATCAACCCTCGTAACAGGCGAGTGCTCATGGCGTCCTCCCTGCGGTGGCTGTGTCTTTCAGTGTAGTCACGCCATCGGAGACGATGCACATGGCCAGGCGCCCGGCAAGCCTCGATCAGCCAAGCCGGGTATTGCCCTCGGCATCGATGGGGAAGCCCGGGTTGTGGGCCACCTCCCAGAGGTGGCCGTCGGGATCGGCGAAATAGCCGGAATACCCGCCCCACTCTGCCCGGCTGGCCGGCTTCACGACCCGCCCGCCGGCACGCTCGGCCTCGCTCAGCACGGCATCCACCTCGGTCTCGGAGTGCACGTTATGGGCCAGGGTGATCAGACTGATGCGCTGTTCCACCGCGATTACCCTCCGGCTGGAGTTGACCCGGTTAAGTGGACAGCCGACTCTTTAAGTGGGCTTCTCGGTGAGGGATGGCGGGTTGGCCCCAAGCGGCCCCCTCAGAGTTGGTCCCTTATTTCCCCGTGTTCCACATTTCCCCGGGAAGAATTTGTCTGCGAAGAACATCAGACATGCTCCTGTGCCTTGCTGCTGCTCTCCTTCCGGCGCCAGAACCACTTCTCCATTGATATAACAAGGAATCCCCCTAGCGCCACGGCCGCCGACATGACCCAATCCGCCGCATCCAGCGGCCGCGTATGAAACAGACGATTGAAAGGCGCCAGGTAGACAAAGGCCAATTGCAGGCCCAGGGTCGCGAATATGCCGATATAGACCCACCGGTTGCTAAACAGACCGATGCGCCAGAAGGTCTGGGTGAGCGAACGACAATTGAGCAGGTACAGCATCTGAAACAGGATGATGGTGGTGACGGCCGCCGTTTGTGCTGCGCTGCGCGCCTGATCCGTCGAGACACCCGCCAGCAGGTCGGCATGGTACTCGCGGAAGAACAGCCATACCGCGCCGGCGGTCATCAGCGCGCCGACCAGGAAGGTGCGCAATACCAGGAAAGTACTCAGCAACGGCTCGTTCGGGGGCCGTGGCGGACGCTGCATCAGTTCCGGTTCCCGGGCTTCCAGGGCCAGGGGCAGGGCCAGCGCGATGGCGACGACCAGATTCACCCAGAGAATCTGCACCGGCTCGATCGGCATCAGCAGATGGCCGTCGGTAATCGGAAAGAAGAGCACGGCAACCAGGATGATCATCGACTGCCCCAGGCTGGTGGGCAAAATGAACGCCAGGGACTTGGCGAGATTATCATAGACACGCCTGCCCTCCTCGACCGCCGCGCTGATCGTGGCGAAATTGTCGTCCGCGAGGACGATGTCGGCCGCTTCCCTGGCAACCGCTGTGCCATTGATCCCCATGGCAACCCCGATCTCCGCGCGCTTGAGGGCCGGCGCGTCGTTGACGCCATCGCCGGTCATGGCCACGACCTGGCCGTCGGCCTGCAGGGCCTTGACCAGCCGTAACTTGTGCTCCGGCGCCACGCGCGCGAACACGTTGGTGGAGCTTGACAGCGTAATCAGTTCGTCATCGGATGCCGCTTCGATCTGCCTTCCCGTCACCACCTCGTCACCGATATCGGCGCAATCCAGCAAACCGATACTCCTGCCGATCGCGCGGGCAGTTTCGGCGTGATCGCCGGTAACCATCTTGACGATGATTCCCGCCTGCTGGCAGCTTCTGACCGCCTTGACGGCTTCCTCACGGGGTGGATCGGTCATGCCGACCAGTCCGAGAAAGCGCAGCTCGTGCTGCCAGGATAAAGCCTCCAGTTCCGTATCGCTTGCGGGTGTCGCCATGGCCATGGCCAGCACGCGCATCCCTCGGCCGGCGAGCTCGTGTGCGGCCTCGTGAACGGCCTCGATCGACATTGGCTGGCCATCGAAGAATGCCGGTGACATCTTCGCGATCACTTCCGGGGCACCTTTCACGTAGACCGTGGCTGGATGCACGGGGGTTTCGTGCAGCGTCGCCATGAACTGGCTCTCTGAGCTGAACGGGATTTCATCGTTGCGCGGGAAGGTTTGCCGCAACCTGTCTGCGTCGAGTGCCGCCTTGTACGCGGCGACAATGAGGGCACCCTCGGTAGGATCGCCCACAATGCTCCAGCGTCCGCCCTCGGACGTAAGTTGCGCATCGTTACAGAGTACGCCCGCGATGAGCAATTGCTGGATATCCTCCGGCAATGGATCGAGTGTCTGGCCATCCCGATACAACTCTCCCTCGGGCGCATAGCCTACCCCTGACAGCTCGATCTCTCCCTCCGGAACCCACAGGGTCTCGACCGTCATCTCGTTGCGCGTCAGGGTACCGGTCTTGTCGGTGCAGATCACCGTGGTACTGCCGAGGGTCTCGACGGCGGGCAGGTGACGGATAATCGCCTGGCGTCGTGCCATGCGTTGCACGCCGATCGCCGAGGCAATGGTAATGACGGCGGGCAGCCCCTCGGGAATCGAGGCGACGGCGAGCGTGATCGCCGCCAGCGCGCTGTCGAGGAAAGGATTGTCGCGCCACATGCCGACCAGGAAAATCAAGGCAGCGACAACGAGGATCGCCAGCGTGATTACCCTGGCGAGTCGGGCGAGGCGCCGCGTCAGCGGTGTCTGCAACTCGGTAGTCTCGCTCAGCAGTCGGGAGATCCGACCGAGTTCACTGGCTGCGCCGGTGGCAACGACCACGCCATCCGCTGTGCCTGCAGTGACCAGGGTTCCGCCGAAGGCCATCGACAGGCGATCACCGATCACCGCCTCGCTTTCCACTGCGGTTTCCTGCTTGTCGACCGGCAGTGACTCTCCCGTCAGCGGCGATTCATCGACTTGCAGTCCGTTCACCTCGAACAGGCGCATGTCGGCAGCGACCTGATCACCCGCCTGCAACTGGAGCACATCCCCCGGCACCACTTCATGTGCCAGTATCGTGGTGGGATTGCCATCGCGCAGCACGGTGGCGCTCTGTGGCACCATGCGGCTCAGGGCGGCGATCGCCTGGCTGGCGCGCATTTCCTGCACGAAGCCAATGATGGTGTTGAGCACAACAACGGCCAGGATCACGAAGCTGTCCGCGACCTTGCCGATCAGGATGGCGAGAAGACCGGCACCGAGCAGCACGTAAACGATCGGATCGGCCAGTTGATGCAGCAGTATCTGGTACCAGGGTGGGCCGGCCGTGCGTTCGATAACGTTCGGCCCCGTCTCCCTCAGCTGACTCTTCGCATCAGCAGTGGACAGACCCTGCGGCGTGGTACGCAATCGATCGAAAACGTCCTTGAGAGGAAGCGAATGCCAGTCAGGATCCATCATCGGTAGGAGTATCGCGTCAAATTATCGATAGTCGTACCAGAGCCCGTAAAGACTGACGAGCGGTCTATCGGATTGAGCGGCGTAAATCGCACCAGCAATGCCTCCTCCTCGGTTGCGTTGCAGGATGAACAGTCATGCGACGGGAGAGGCTCCTCCCTCCACGATGTCATCTTGGGCCGCAACTTGCCCCCTGCGGGGCACCATATCAGGCTTCGGGACGCTGTGCCTCGGGAGGGAGTGCGCTGCCATTCCTGAGACGCTACCTATCCTGGCTGCGGGGCAACTGCCCCGATTACGCCAGCCCGCAGCAGGCCTTGAACTTGCGCCCGCTGCCGCACGGGCAGGGCGCGTTGCGGCCGGGCTTGAGGCGGTGGACGGCGGGGTTGCCATCGAGATAGAACCAACGCCCCGCCTCGCGCACGAAGCGCGACGACTCCTCCAGCACCGACCAACGCCGCCCCTCGCGGAAGGTGGCGCGGAAATGCACCCGCCCCCGCTCGTCCTCCTCGCCGCTCTCGAGCACCTCGAGACGCTTCCAGACGGTCGCGGGGTCCGGCGCCAGGCTCGCTGGCCGGGTACTCGGGTGCCAAGTCGCCAGCAGATAGTCGGCCAGATCGAGCACGAAGGCGCTGTAGCGCGAGCGCATCAGCGCCTCAGGGGTCGGGGCCGGCTCGCCGGCGTGATAGCACCCGCAGCAACTGGCGAGCGGACGGCCGCTGCCGCAGGGGCAAGAAGTGGAGGCGGGCTGTGTCATGCAAACCTCGTGTGGTGGGCCTTACCCCTATAGGGTACCCGTTGTCGCAAGAGCAAGCCGGTTCCCCGCTCAGGCCCTGATGATCAGGACGTTGCCGCGAAAGCCGAATGGAAGCCCACCCGCGCCTGGGGCCGTTCGTCGGTCCAACAGAGGGCCATGACATATTTCGGCGGTACGTCGGGCAGGATGAGCCCCGACAGGGAGCGGAAGCCGAAGCGCTGGTAGTAGCCGGGCTCGCCCACCAGCACACAGCCCCGGGCACTGCGCTCCCGTAATCGCGCCAGACAGGCCTGCACCAGCGCCGAGCTGATGCCCCGGCCCTGCCACGCCGGCAGCACCGATACCGGCCCCAGCCCGTACCACTCCGGCGTGCCATCCGAAAGCGACACCGGAGACGCCGCTACATGGCCCACCACCTCACCGTCGCACTCGGCGACCAGCGACACGGCCAGCGCCCTGCCTCACGCAACCCCCTCACGATATGCTGCTCGGAATGGCTGGTATGTGGCGCCTCGCGGAAGGCAGAGACGGTGACGGCCTCGATGACATCAGCGTCATCAGGCGTCTCGGGACGGATGGTGGGATGACGTGGCGTGTTCATGATCCTTGTTCCTTGCAGGCAGTCTTCGAGGACGCCATTGGAGCGCGCAACGGAGATGGTTGCCGTGGGGGAATGCCGAATTCGTCGCCGCAAGTGTTCAACCGAGCAATGTGTTGCCCCCGGCATCGATGGGAAATCCCGGGTTGTGCACCACCTCCCAGAGGTGGCCGTCGGGGTCGGCGAAATAGCCGGAATACCCGCCCCACTCTGCCCGGCTGGCCGGCTTCACGA
>NZ_JAVLBC010000311.1:0-2198 GCF_031581305.1 Halomonas sp. | reverse complement strand
GTCGTCGTACAGAAACCGCAGCCAGGTCAGCTTGGTACGCGCCACCTTGGGCCAGTCGAGCAGGTCGTCGGCCTCAAGCTGGCGCAGGCGGGACTCTAGGCCTTCTTGCGCCCTGGTCACTGCAGCCTCGCCCAGCAGGGCCTCCGGGGCGGCGTAGAGCACATTCTGCAGCAGCCGGCTGGAGGGCGAGTAGGGGCTGTAGCGTTCGGGGTTGGCGCTGAACATGGCGTGGTTAGGGCTGATGGCCAACGCCGCCGCTCCCCGCTCGGCGGCGCGAGTGGCGAAGGTGCGAAGCGCCAGGGCATCTCCGATGCCGCCGTCGCCGGGACGGCGCAGCGCATAGAGCTGGGCCGAGAGCCCCCATAGCCTGGGCGCGGGGTCGCCAACGAGGTCGTCCAGGGTGAAGCACCGGCGGGGCGCTACGGCCAGGGTCAGTACAGTGTCAGCGATCTCCAGGCGGTGATAGCCGAACGCGTCTACCGCGGGCAGGCGCCCCCGCGCATCGATGCGCCCCTCCCTGCTGTCGCCCTGTTCCAGTGTCAGCGTGAAGGATGTACTCGGTGCCAGTGGCGAGGGCAGCTCGATGGGAGCCCCGCGGTCGGCAGTGATCAGTGGCGGCCACTGCTCGGGTGCCTGAGGCTCATTCAGGTGCGCCAGGCGCTGCAGGCCGTCACGTATCGTCGCCTCGTCATCGGCGGGGTAGCCGAGGATATTCAGCAGGGCGCGCTGGCGCTCCTCCGGCAGGTGGCAAAGCTCGCCGTCGCTGTTCTCCCACTCCAGGACCAGCCCGGCCGCCTCGGCGAGCCGTGTCAAGGTATCGCTCATTCGCTCACCTCCCTTCGCTGGGACGGGAGCGCAGCCACGCCGCCGCCGCGCTAGGCGCCAGACGGCCGTTCTCCGCGGTCACCGCCACGCCTTCGCGAGTCTCGAACAACCGCCTGCCGACGCCGAAGCCGGGGATGGCCACTGTCGCGGCGCCGAGATTGAGCGCGATCACCAACTGGGTGTCGTCATTCATCCGCCAGCGGGCGACCACGGCCTTCTCACCGAGAACTTCGGCCCCCAACGCCACGGCGCCCTCCAGGCGCGGGATGATCGTCTCCCGGCGAATAGTGAGCAGGGTGCGATAGTGGCCAAGCCAGGCATCGTGGGGTGGAATCTTGCGGGCCTCGAAGTCGGGAATGGAGGCCTCGAAGGTCTCGCGCGCGTTGGGGTCGGGGATCGCCTCCCGCGCCGCCGCGTCCTGAAAGGCGCCGAAGTCGGCGAACTCGTCGCGTCGGCCCTCGCGCACCGCCTCGGCCAACTCGTCGCGATATTCGGTGAAGAAGAGGAAGGGACGCCGTGAGCTCCACTCCTCGCCCATGAAGAGCAGCGGCACCATGGGCGAGAGCAGCAATAGCACCGATGCCGCGGCGAGCGCCTGATGGTCGGCGAGCCGGGTCAGTCGCTCGCCCAGCGCACGGTTGCCGATCTGGTCGTGGTTCTGCAGGAAGGTGACGAAGGCAGTGGGAGGCAGGTCTGCGCTGGGTTCACCGCGGCCATGGCCACTCCGGGAGCGCTGCCCTTGGTAGATGAAGCCTTCGCTCAGGCAGCGGGCCAGCTTCTGCTCGGGGGCATCGATGAAGTCCGTATAGTAGCCCTCCTCTTCACCGGTGAGCAGCACGTGCATGACATGGTGCCAGTCATCGTTCCACTGGGCGGTGAAGCGTTCGGGTGCGATCAAGCTCGCCGCGTTGTGCTCGTTCTCCAGCACCAAGTGGACATGGCGCTGCGGGTCGATGGTGGTGCGTATCGTCTCACTTAGCTCGACCAGGAGATCGCGCTCGCTGATGGCGTGAACGGCGTCGAAGCGCAGTCCGTCGAAGCGATACTCCTCAAGCCACATCAAAGCGTTATCGATGAAGAAGCGGCGCACGTTGGGCTGACGGAAATCGATGGCCGGGCCCCAGGGTGTCGGCTTGTCGTGACGGAAGAACGCTTTGGCATAGCTGTTCAGATAGTTACCATCCGGGCCGAAATGATTGTAGACCACGTCGAGAAAAATCATGAGGCTGTAACCATGTGCCTCGTCGACCAGCGCCTTGAGGGCCTCGGGGCCGCCGTAGGCGGCTTCCACCGAATAGGGCAGCACGCCGTCGTAGCCCCAGTTGCGCGCCCCGGAAAACGCCGCCACCGGCATCAGCTCGACGGCGGTGACG
>NZ_JAVLBC010000309.1:0-2199 GCF_031581305.1 Halomonas sp. | reverse complement strand
CTCACCGCTGACCTCGATCAGCACGCCGTCGGCTTCGGCGCGCAGGGTCGCATACGCCAGCGCGTTGCGGGCCTGGGCCACGCGGGCCCTGGCCGCGTCACGGCGCGTGGTGGCCTCGCGCACGCCAAGTGCGGCACGCTCGAACGCCTGGCGGCTGAGGTAGTCCTTCTCCAGCAGCTGCCGGTCGCGGGCCAGATCCGCCTCGGCCACGGCCAGTGAGGCCTCGGCCGCGGCCAGCTCCGCGCGCGCCGCGGCCAGCGCTTCTTCCAGATCCCTCGGGTCGAGGGTAAACAGCACCTCCCCCTGGCGAACCGCCTGCCCCGCATCGACATGGCGCGTGGCAATCCGGCCGCTGACCTGAAAGGCCTGGGGGGTTTCATAGCGAGCGCGCACCACGCCGGTCAGCGAAAGCGTGGCGGCCGTATCAGCCGCCAGCGTGGTGGTCTTGACCCAGCGCGGCTCGGGCTCGGCGGATTCGGGCTCCCCTTCCTGGCAGCCGACCAGCAGCAGCACGATCGACAGCAGCAGCGGTGTGACGAGTCTGGGCATCGTTCATCCCTGACGATAAGGCAACGGTGCGGTGATGGCGAAGCGAGACGCCCCGCCATGCCGGCTCATGAATCAGCCTATTCTAAACGATGCATTCCCTCGGTGCCGTGGGACAAACCGTCGCCGTGCCAGGCGAGCGCCGCCTCGACCTATCGATGAACGATCTCCTCCTTGAGCGAATAGGCAACGCCCAGCACCTCATTGCAGACCGGCGGCGGATAGTCCATCTCCTGCATGGCCTGCAGGATGTCGTCGACCACGGCGACGAATTCGGCCGCGCTGACGTTCATCCCGGTGTGCGTCTCGATCATCGAGCGCCCCGTGTACGCTACCGGTCCGCCGGCGCCGGCCGCGAGGAACTCCTTGACCTTCTCGCGGGCGTGGTCGATTGCCTCGCCATCGAGGGCTCGATAGCGGGGTCCGGCAACCTCGTTCTGGAGGTGCAGCTCGACAATGCGATCGACGAGCTTGTCGATACCGGCAAGACCGCCGAGTCTGTCATACAGGGTGTCACTCATGGCAGATGCTCCTCTCTTGGGTGGTGGCTCGCCAGGTGCACTGGGCACCTACCCCCAAGAGCGTGACAATCCGTGTGACAACCGGAACAAGGAGGGCCAAGCGATGACTGCAACGGAGCTATCGCCGATCCGCGCTGCCCTCGACAGCGGCGACTTCGTCAGGGCACGGGAGCTGCTCGCCGGGCTCTGCGCGCCGCCTTCGGCCGAGCTGCTGGAGCTGCGCGCCCAGGCGGCGTACGGGGCCGGTGACCTGGAAGGTACGCTGGCCGCGTATGGCGAGCTCTACCACCTGCACCTGGAAGGCCAGCGATGTCACGAGGCGGCGTTCGCCGCGGTCATGGTGGGCATGTACCTGATGATGGACACGGGCCTGATGGCCACCGTGCGTGCCTGGCTGTCGCGGGCAGAACGCCTGGTGGAAGACGCGCCCGACAGCCCGGTCTGGGCGTGGCTCGCCGCGGTGCGCACCTACGAGCGCCTGATGTGTGGTGACATGCCGGGGACGGGGCACTGGGCCCGACGGGCCATGGCGGGAGGGAAAAGGCACGCCCTGGCGCCGCCCTCGATCATCGGCCAGGTGGCCCTGGCCCGGGTCCGCATCCATGACGGCGAGCTCGATGAAGGGCTGAGCGCCCTGGACGATGTGGCCGTGGAGCTGAGCTCGGGCAACCTCGACCCCCTCACCACCGGGCAGATGTGGTGCGAGCTCATCTGCGCGATGCAGTGGATCGGCCAGCACGACCGAGCGGAAGAGTGGACCGAAGCCATGGAACGCTGGCGCCAGGGCGCCGCGTTCGGGGGCCTCCACGGGCGCTGCCGGGTGCACCAGGCGGAGATCATGAGGCTGCGCGGGCCGTGCGACGCCGCCCAACAGGAAGCCTTGCTGGCCTGCGAGGAGCTGCGCCCGTGGATGCGACGGGAATTCGGCTGGCCATTGACCGAGCTGGGCAACGTGCGGCTGCGCAAGGGCGATTTCGCGGGCGCCGAGGATGCGTTCCTGGCGGCCCACGAGAATGCCTGGCTGCCGCAGCCGGGGCTGGCGATGTTGCGGCTGGCCCAGGGCCGCGTCGATGACGCCTTCTCGATGATCGAGAGCGCCCTCGCGTCCCCGTTCGACGTCCCCTCGAAGGAG
>NZ_JAVLBC010000310.1:0-2199 GCF_031581305.1 Halomonas sp. | reverse complement strand
GCCCTCGGCGAGCCGCAGGCCTGGCGCTTCGAGCCCGGCGAGCATCCGGCGCTGCATCCCGGCCAGTGCGCCCGCATCCTGCATCGCGGCGAGGAGGCCGGCTGGATCGGCACCCTGCACCCGGCGGTGCGTGCCAGGCTTGGCCTCAAGGTCGACGCGCTGCTCTTCGAGGTGCGCCTCGATGCCTTGACCCAGGGAAGGGTGCCGGCCTTCACACCGCTCTCGCGCCACCCTGAGGTGCGCCGCGACCTGGCTTTCCTGGTCGAGGAGGGGCTGCCGGTGCAGTCGCTGCTCGATACCATCCGGGCACAGGCGGGCGAGTGGCTGGTGGAGTCCCATCTGTTCGACGTCTATCAGGGCAAGGGCGTGCCGGAAGGCCTCAAGAGCGTGGCCCTGGGGTTGACCTGGCAGCATCCATCGCGCACGCTTAATGACGAGGAAATCAATCAGTTGGTTGATGCCATCGTCGCGGAATTACGTCAGCATCTGGGGGCGGAGTTGCGTACCTGAGGCTTGTGTGTCTCGTCGATCGGCAGGACCAGCGCCATGAGGGCGACAACATGGGTGCGTTGACCAAGGCGGAACTAGCCGAACATCTGCACGCCGA
This sequence comes from Halomonas sp., assembly GCF_031581305.1. GTDB lineage: Bacteria > Pseudomonadota > Gammaproteobacteria > Pseudomonadales > Halomonadaceae > Halomonas. The sequence goes on along the minus strand of NZ_JAVLBC010000310.1, from coordinate 1,592 downwards.
GCTTGGCCTCTCCAAGCGCGAGGCCAAGTCCATGGTGGAGACGTTCTTCGAGGAGATACGTGGCTGCCTGCGCGAGAACGAGCAGGTCAAGCTCTCAGGCTTCGGCAATTTCGACCTGCGCGATAAACGTGAACGCCCCGGTCGTAATCCCAAGACCGGTGAGGAGATCCCGATCTCCGCTCGGCGGGTGGTCACCTTTCGGCCCGGCCAGAAGCTCAAGAGCCAGGTCGAGGGGTATCGCGGCGAGGCCCACTGACCCGCTTGACGATCATGAAAACGCCACCCCGCGGAGTGGCGTTTTTCATGACCAGGGGCTCGGCGTGTCGTCACATGCCGCTGCCGTTCTCCAGCATCCAGGTGATGACCACCTTCAGTACATAGCCCAGCATCCCGGCCCCCAGCACCACGAAGAGCATGATGGTGCCGAAACGACCGGCCTGGGACTTCTTGGCGAGGTCCCAGATGATGAAGCACATGAAGAGGATCAGGCCGCCGATCATGATCGGGGTAATCCAGGTCTCGAAGGTCTGCCGCATGATGTCTCCGTGCACGCCTCAGGGGAAAGCCGACCATTATACTCGGGCTTTGTCGTCACTGCAGGCGCCAGGGCGTGGCCCCGTGCCGCACCTCATGGTAATATCTGACCGAAACTCTCAGGTAAATCCATGACATGCCCATGCTCAAGATCTTTGTAGGCACCATGTATGGCGGTGCCCTGGATGTCGCCGAACAGGTCAAGCCGCTGTTCGAGGAAGCCGGCTACGAGGTGGCCATCTTCGACCAGCCGACCCTCGACGATCTCACCGGCTCGCCCACCGACCTGGCGCTGTTCTGCGTCTCGACTACCGGCAGCGGCGACCTGCCTGGCAATATCACGCCCTTCGCTCGTGACCTCGAGGAGCAGAGCCCCGGCCTTGCCGGCCTGCGCTACGGCCTTATCGCTTTGGGTGACAGCTCCTACGGGGAGACCTTCTGCGGCGCCGGGCGCCACCTTGACGCCATGCTCGAGGGGCAGGGAGCCCAGCGTCTCGGTGAGCGCCTCGAGGTGGATGCCATGGAGACCTTCATGGCAGACGACGAGGCTCTGCCCTGGGTAGAGCAGTGGATCGATGCCCAGCAGTTGAAGGTGGCCTGAGGTGGGCGCAACGCCCACAGCAGGGCGCCTCAGCTTGCTGCTGGGGCTCGGGGTACTGATGTTGGCGACACTGCCTCGCTATCTGGCCGGAGGGCACGAGACACGCTTGTCGCTGATGCTGATATCGTTGGCGGTGGTCGCCGTGGTCATCGTGCTGCAGTGGCGGCTGCTCTCACGCGAGGCGCGTTCACGCCTTCCCGCGCTGTTGCGCCGGCTAGGCCTCTTCCTGGTGACGGGCCTGGTTGTGATGACGGCCTGGCACACCCTGACCAGCGACTTCTTCGGCTGGGAGCTGCTGGTCTCCCACGGCGCCACCCTGGGGCTGCTGCTGCATGCGCTCTGGCTATGGGTCAGGCTGCCTCGCTGAGCTCGGCCCCAGCTACGAGGTTCAAGGAGCAAGTCACAAGGAAACCCTTGGGCCTGCGGCCAGCTACAAGAAGCAAGCCACAAGTTAACC
>NZ_JAVLBC010000308.1:0-2204 GCF_031581305.1 Halomonas sp. | reverse complement strand
AAAGTTGGCCCGTAGCAGAGCGCTGGCATGCCCCTCCCCTCCCGAATAGCTGATAAAGCCGATCCCCATCAGGTCGGCCAGGCCGTGGCCGGCGAAGTCCGCCGGCACCACCAGGCAGAGCGGCTCCTGATGCCAGGCCTCGCAGTCCAGTTCGGGATGGCGCACGGCCTCGGTGATGATCCCCAGGTCATGACGGCCGCCTAGCACATCCGCGACGATCTCGCTGTTGAAGGCAAAGCTGTAACTGGCCGTGAGACCGGGCTGCATCTGCTGCTGACCCAGGATGAAGGGATAGAGCATCAGGCCGACACTACCCGGCGAGGCGAGGCGGCACTCGCCGCTATCCAGGCTGTCGTTGTCCAGGGAGTGTCGGAACTGTTCATGCTCGGCGAAAAGCTTGAGCGCGTAGTCGTAGGCACGCCGCCCGCTCTCGGTGAGGACGAAGCGCCGCCCCTGGCGATCCAGCAGCGGCTTGCCCAGGTATTCCTCGAGCTTGCGCACGTGCTGGCTGACCCCGGGCTGGGTCATTTCCAGCTGGCGGGCGGTACGCGTAAAGCTGCCGGTCTCGACCAGGGTGATGAAGGTGCGAAAGTATCGGGCGTTGAACATGGGCGTCACGTCGCGGGCAATGGCCTGGCAGCCAGAATTCTACCAGCTCGTCGTCAAGGCCGCAGCGATGCCCGCCGGTGGTGCGGCGTGGTAGCATCACAGGACGAGCAATGCCGCCAAAATGACAGGGAACGCCAAGGATGCCCGACACCATTTCCACCACCATCTCGCCGGAAGGCAGCCTCGAGATCCTCTCCCAGCAGGAGGTCGAACGCCTCCACGACACGTCGAAGAGCGGCCTGCACGACCTCCTGCGAAGCTGCTCGCTGGCGGTGCTCAACTGTGGCAACCCGACCGATGATGGCCTGGCCCTGCTCGAGACCTACCGCGATTTCGACATCGAGGTGCTGCAGCAGGACCGCGGGGTACGTCTCAAGATCACCAATGCCCCCGCAGAGGCCTTCGTCGACGGCAAGATGATCCGCGGCATCCGCGAGCACCTCTCCGCGGTGCTGCGCGACATCGTCTACGTCTACAACGAGATCCAGACCCGCCATCGCTTCGACCTGACCACTGCCGAGGGCACCACCAACGCGGTCTTCCATATCCTGCGCAAGGCCGGGACCCTCAAGGCGGGACGTGATCCCAGCCTGGTCGTCTGCTGGGGCGGCCACTCGATCTCCCGCGAGGAGTACGACTACACCAAATCCGTCGGCTACCATCTGGGGCTTCGCGAGTTGGACATCTGCACCGGCTGCGGGCCGGGCGCCATGAAGGGGCCCATGAAGGGCGCCAACGTGGCCCATGCCAAGCAGCGTCGCACCCAGGGGCGCTATCTGGGGGTCTCGGAGCCCGGCATCATCGCCGCCGAGGCGCCCAACCCCATCGTCAACGAGCTGGTGGTGATGCCCGACATCGAGAAGCGCCTGGAGGCGTTCGTGCGACTAGGGCACGGCATCCTGGTCTTTCCGGGCGGCGTCGGCACCGCCGAGGAGATTCTCTACCTCCTGGGAATCCTGCTGCACCCGGACAATGTCGACATGGCGCTGCCGGTGATATTCACCGGGCCTGCCGATTCTGCCGACTACTTCAAGCGCATCGACGAGTTTCTGGTCTACACCCTGGGCGAGGAGGTACGCCGGCACTACCGCATCATCATCGACGACGCCGTCGAGGTCGCCCGCACCATGCGCAAGAACATCGACGCGGTGACCGAGTATCGCCGCAGCCGCCAGGATGCCTTCTACTACAACTGGCGCCTGACCGTGGCCCGGGATTTCCAGGAGACCTTCGAGCCCACCCATGACGCCATGGCCGGCCTCGCGCTTCACCAGGAGCAGCCGGTACACGAGCTGGCCGCCAACCTGCGCCGGGCCTTCTCGGGCATCGTCGCCGGCAACGTCAAGGAGAAAGGCATTCGCGCGATCGAGGCCCACGGTCCCTTCCGCCTGCACGCCGAGCCGGCGCTGATGGCACGACTCGACGAGCTTCTGGCCTCCTTCGTCGACCAGGGCCGCATGAAGCTCGCCGGAGACTATGTGCCCTGCTATACGCTCGGCTGAGGGGCAAGGGGCAAGGGGCAAGGGGCAAGGGGCAAGGGGCAAGGGGCAACGCAATAATGACCCATAAACACAAGAAGCAAGCCCAAGAGGTTA
>NZ_JAVLBC010000104.1:0-11440 GCF_031581305.1 Halomonas sp. | reverse complement strand
GGTCACGGCGATCGCCAGCGGGCGCCAGCCGGCGGTACTCACGCGGCTGGCCGAGGGCGAGCGGCTGGGCACCCTGCTGCTGCCGGAGCAGGCGCCGATGGCGGCGCGCAAGCGCTGGCTGGCGGGGCAGCTGCAGGTGCGCAGTAGCCTGGTCCTGGACGCCGGCGCGGTGAAGGTGCTCAAGGGTAGCGGCTCCAGCCTGCTGGCGGTGGGGGTGACGGCGGTCAGCGGTCAGTTTCGCCGTGGCGACATGGTGCTCTGTGTCGACGACCAGGGGCATCGCGTGGCCAAGGGGCTGGTCAACTATGGCGCCGACGAGGCGCGCCTGCTGGTCGGCAAGCCCAGCCACCAGATCGAGGCCATCCTCGGCTACATGGAGGCGCCGGAGCTGATCCACCGCGACAACCTGGTGGTGCTCTAGCACTCTCGCCAGGGCTATCGCAGGAACTATGGCAAGCACGGGGCGTGTGTGATAGGATACGCCATCCTCTCAGACACGGCCCCTAAGCGACTGCGTTTAACGGCGCAGACGGCAACATGGCTAGGCCGGCGGGGATTTTTTATTTCCCTGTTGGATCATACAGTTATCAAGTGTCGCCCGCAGATGGCGACCACAACTTTCTCCAAGGAGACAGTCAGTGGCGAACAGCAAGCAAGCCCGCAAGCGTGCCCGTCAGGCGGAAGGCCGTCGTGTCCTGAAGGCGAGCCAGCGCAGCATGGTCCGCACCTACATCAAGCGCGTCATCCATGCCATCAACGGTGGTGACCACGCTCAGGCCATGGACGCCTTCAAGCAGGCGCAGCCGGTCATCGACCGCATCGCCGACAAGGACGTGCTTTCCAAGCGCAAGGCCGCGCGCCTGAAGAGCCGCCTTAACAAGCGCATCAAGGCCCTCGCGGCGTAAGCCGGTCGAGCGCCAGCAGAAAAACCGGCTGCGGCCGGTTTTTTTGATTCCTGAAGGTGCCGACGATTCCCTGTGGGAGCGCAATTCATTGCGCGAATGGCGCCGGCAGGCGCCCGGCGGTGGAGCCTGAGCTGCCGGGGAGGCGTTTGACCCCCCCTTCGCGATCTGAAGTCGGAGCGCCGAACCGTCGCTCCCCTCGGAGCACGGCTCAGGTGAGGAGGTAGACGTGACGGATCGCGAGCAGTCGCCACAGGACCCGTTGGACGAGAATGACAAGGCGGTGGCGCCCAAGTCCGGCGGCCTGATGCGCTCCGGCCTGGTGGTCAGCGTGATGACGATGCTCTCGCGGGTGATGGGGTTAGCGCGCGACGTGGTGATCGCCACCCTGTTCGGTGCCGGCAACGGGGCAGACGCCTTCTTCGTGGCCTTCAAGATCCCCAACTTCCTGCGCCGCCTGTTCGCCGAGGGCGCCTTCAACCAGGCCTTCGTGCCGGTGCTCTCGGAGGTCGCCACCCGGGGCAGCAAGCGTGAGGTGAGGGAACTGCTCGATGCAGTGGCCGGTAGCCTCGCGGCGGTGCTGGCGCTGATCACGGCGCTGGCCATGCTGGCCTCGCCCTGGCTGGTGTGGGCCTTCGCGCCCGGTTTCGGCCGCGATCCGGAGAAGCTGGCGCTGACCGCCGACATGCTGCGGCTGACCTTCCCCTATCTGCTGCTGATCTCGCTCACTGCCTTTGCCGGCAGCACGCTCAACACCTGGAACCGCTTCGCCGTGCCGGCCTTTACCCCGGTGCTGCTCAACCTGTCGCTGATCGGCGCGGCGGTCCTGCTCACGCCGCTGTTCGAGGAGCCGGCCATGGCGCTGGCCTGGGGCGTGCTGATCGCCGGCGGTGCCCAGCTGGCGTTCCAGGTGCCGTTCCTGGCACGGCTGGGACTGCTGCCGCGGCCCTGGCCCGACTTCGCCCACAGCGGCGTGCGGCGCATCCTGCGTCTGATGGTGCCGGCGCTGTTCGGTGTCTCGGTCTCGCAGATCAATCTGCTGCTCGACACCGTGCTGGCCTCGCTGCTGGCGGCGGGCAGCGTCTCCTGGCTCTACTACTCGGATCGCCTGGTGGAGCTGCCGCTGGGGGTGTTCGGCATTGCCATCGGCACGGTGATCCTGCCGGCGCTCTCCAGGCGCCATGCCGAGCAGTCCGGCGAGCACTTCGCCGCCATGCTCGACTGGGCGATCCGTACCGTGCTGCTGCTCGGCCTGCCTGCGGCGCTGGCCCTGGCCGTGCTGGCCGAGCCGCTGCTGATCTCGCTGTTCCACTATGGCGCCATGACCGAGCACGATATCGCCATGGCGGCCATGAGCCTCAGAGCTTACGCCTTCGGCCTGGTGGCCTTCATGCTGATCAAGGTGCTGGCGCCGGGCTTCTTCGCCCGCCAGGACACCGCCACGCCGGTGAAGGTGGGCATCATCGCCATGGTCGCCAACATGGTCTTCAACTTGATCCTGATCTGGCCCCTGGCCCACGCCGGCCTGGCGCTGGCCACGGCGCTCTCGGCCTTTCTCAATGCCGGTCTGCTGGGCTGGCTGCTGCACCGGGAGGGCGTGCTGGTCTTCCAGCCCGGTTGGGGGCGCTACGGCGTGCAGCTGCTCGGCGGTTGCGCGGTGCTTGGCATGGGGCTGGCCTGGCTGGTTCCCGAGTGGGAAGCGTGGCTCGACTGGAGCGTCTGGACCCGTGCCGGCTGGCTGGCGGTGCTGGTCTCGGCCGGGGTGGCGGTCTACTTCGCCTGGCTGGCGGCCTTCGGGGTGCGACTTCGCCACTTTCGAATGAAAAGTTGAAGTGAGCGGATGAAGGGGTAGACAAAGACCAAGCCGCGCCGGCTGTCAAGGGGCCCCAGGTCCGTTATAATCGTTAACTTTATTTCCCAGCGTGATGACGCCCATGCGAGTGATTCGAGGACTCCACAACCTGCGTGACGAGGATCGCGGCTGCGTGGCCACCATCGGCAACTTCGATGGCGTGCACCGCGGGCACCGGGCGATCCTCGATCAGTGCCGCGAGCAGGCCGCCCGGCTCGGCCTGCCGGTGACCGTGGTGGTCTTCGAACCCCAGCCGCGTGAGTTCTTTGCCGGCGACCAGGCCCCACCGCGGCTGACCCGGCTACGTGACAAGGTGGCGCTGCTCGGCGAGTGCGGCGTCGACCGCATCCTCTGCCTGCCCTTCAATGATGTCCTGCGCAGCCTGACCGCGCTGGCGTTCATCGAGCGGGTGCTGGTGGCGGGGCTGGGCGTGCGCCACCTGGTGGTCGGTGACGACTTCCGCTTCGGCTGCGACCGTCGCGGAGACTTCCACCTGCTCACCGAAGTGGGCGAGACACGCGGCTTCGGCGTCGAGCACACCCGCACCTTCACCGTCGACGATGAGCGGGTCTCCAGCAGCCGGGTGCGTACCCTGCTGGCCAGCGGCAACTTCGCCGCCGCGGCGCGCCTGCTGGGTCGCCCGTATCGGCTGGGTGGCCGGGTGGTGCCCGACCGGCAGTTGGGCCGGACCATCGGCATGCCCACCGCCAACTTGCCGCAGCCGGCCCTGTCGCTGGCCCTGCAGGGCGTCTATGCGGTGCTCACCGAGCTCCCTGACGGGCGCTGCCTGCCCGGCGTGGCCAACATCGGCTGGCGCCCCACGGTGGGCAGCGACCGGCCGGTCCTCGAGGTGCACCTGTTCGACTTCGATGGCGACCTCTACGGCGAACGCCTGACGGTGTTCCCCTGCGCCAAGCTGCGCGGCGAGGTGAGGTTCGCCCACTTCGACGCGCTCAAGACGCAGATACGCGCCGACCAGGCACGCGCCCGGGCCTACTTTCTAGAGCACCCCGCTGCCGGTGCCTGCTTTCCAGCGCACTCCGCTGCCAGTGCCTATTTCGCGACACACCCCGTCACGGCGGATTCCGCAGGCGACGGCTGCGACGATTCTCTTCCTCTGGCATCGGCGCCGCTGGCGCGCGAGGCCGTGACTTCCGATTCCTCGGCGGGTGCCCCCGCCGACCACGACGACGGCTGACCCCCAGGATATGAGCGACTACAAGCACACTCTGAACCTGCCAGAAACCGACTTCCCCATGCGCGGCATGCTCCCGAAAAAGGAGCCCGCGCGGGTGGCGCAGTGGAAGGAGATGGACCTCTACCATCGCCTGCGCGAGGCGCGTCGGGGCAGGGAACTGTTCGTGCTGCACGACGGCCCTCCCTACGCCAACGGCAGCATCCACATCGGTCACGCCGTCAACAAGATCCTCAAGGACATCATCGTCAAGTCGAAAAACCTGGCCGGCTTCGACGCTCCCTACGTGCCCGGCTGGGACTGCCATGGCCTGCCCATCGAGCACAAGGTGGAGACCACCCACGGCAAGCACCTCGAGCCGGCGCGTGCCCGAGAGCTGTGCCGCGACTACGCCGCCGAGCAGATCCAGGGGCAGCTCACTGACTTCGTGCGCCTGGGCGTGATCGGTGACTGGGACAACCCCTATCGCTCCATGGACTACGCCAACGAGGCCGGCGAGATCCGCGCGCTGGCCGACATGGTCGAGGCGGGCTATGTCTTCAAGGGCCTGAAGCCTGTCAACTGGTGCTTCGACTGCGGCTCGGCGCTGGCCGAGGCCGAGGTGGAGTACGCCGACAAGAAGTCCGACGCCATCGACGTGGCCTTCCCGGTGGAGGATGCCGACAAGCTGGCTGCCGCCTTCGGCCTGAAGGCCCTCGCCAGGCCCGCCGCCGTCGTCATCTGGACCACCACGCCCTGGACCATCCCGGCCAACCAGGCGCTGAACATGCATCCGGACTTCACCTATGCCCTGGTGGACACCGGCGAGCGGCTGCTGGTGCTGGCCGAGGAGCTGGTGGAATCCTGTCTGGAGCGTTTCGGGCTTTCCGGCGAGGTAGTCGCCACCGCCAAGGGCGAGGCCTTCGACGGCATCCGCTTCCGCCACCCCTTCTATAATCGCCTGTCGCCGGTCTACCTGGCCGACTACGTGGAGTCCGAGGTGGGCAGCACCGGCATCGTCCATTCGGCCCCGGCCTACGGCGTTGACGACTTCGTCACCTGCCGCGCCCACGGCATGACCTTCGACGAGATCGAGAGCCCGGTGCAGGGCAACGGCGTCTACGTCGATGACCTGCCGTTCTTCGGCGGCCAGATGATCTGGAAAGCCAACCCGCAGATCGTCGCCAAGCTCGAGGAGGTGGGGGCGCTGCTGGCCCACAAGGTGATCACCCACAGCTACATGCACTGCTGGCGCCACAAGAGCCCGGTGATCTACCGCGCCACCGCCCAGTGGTTCGTGGGCATGGACCTGGCCGGCAGGGACGGCAGGACCCTGCGCGAACGCGCCCTCGAGGGCATCGAGGCCACCACCTTTACCCCGGCCTGGGGCAAGGCGCGCCTGCACAGCATGATCGCCAACCGCCCGGACTGGTGCATCTCTCGCCAGCGCAACTGGGGGGTGCCGATTCCCTTCTTCCTGCACAAGGCCACCGGCGAGCTGCACCCGCGCACCGTGTCACTGATGGAGGCGGCCGCCCAGCGCGTGGAGCTGGAGGGCATCGACGCCTGGTTCCGCCTGGACCCGGCCGAGCTGCTGGGCGAGGAGGCTGCCGACTACGACAAGGTCACCGACACCCTGGACGTCTGGTTCGATTCCGGCACCACCCATCGCCACGTGCTGCGCGGGTCCCACCCCCACGGCCACGAGCAGGGGCCCATCGCCGATCTCTACCTGGAGGGCTCCGACCAGCACCGCGGCTGGTTCCACTCCTCCTTGCTGACCGGCTGTGCCATCGACGGCCACCCCCCCTACCGGGGCCTGCTGACCCACGGCTTCACCGTGGATGCCCAGGGCCGCAAGATGTCCAAGTCGGTAGGCAACGTGGTGGCCCCCCAGGAGGTCATGGACAAGCTGGGCGCCGACATCCTGCGCCTGTGGGTCGCCTCTACCGACTACGGCGGCGAGATGGCGGTCTCCGACGAGATCCTCAAGCGCACGGCGGACGTCTACCGGCGCATCCGCAACACCGCGCGCTTCCTGCTGGCCAACCTCAACGGCTTCGAGCCGAGCCGTGATGCCCTGGCCTTCGATGACATGCTGGCCCTGGACCAGTGGGTGGTCGACCGCGCCGCCCAGCTGCAGGCGCGTATCGAGACGGCCTACGAGGAGTACCGCTTCCTCGATGTCTACCAGCAGGTTCACGGCTTCTGTGCCCGGGAGCTGGGTGGCTTCTACCTGGACGTGATCAAGGATCGCCAGTACACCACCCAGGCCGACTCCGTGGCGCGCCGCAGCGCCCAGACCGCGCTCTACCACGTGGTGGAGGCGCTGGTGCGCTGGGTGGCGCCGATCCTCTCGTTCACGGCCGAGGAGATCTTCGAGAACATCCCGGGCAAGCGCGGTGACAGCGTGCTGCTCGCCGAGTACTACACGGGGCTCGGGACGCTCGCCGATGATGCCGTCATGGGCCGCGACTTCTGGGAGCAGGTGCTCGAGGTCAAGCAGGCCGTGAACAAGTGCCTGGAAGACGCGCGCAACGCCAAGACCATCAAGGGCAGCCTGGCCGCCGAGGTCACCCTCTACGTGGACGACGCCCTGCAGGCCACCCTCGCCAAGCTGGGCGAGGAGCTGCGCTTCGTGATGCTGACCAGCGAGGTGACGCTCAAGCCGCTCGGCGAGGCCAGGGAGGCCGAGGCCACCGAGCTCGAGGGCCTGAAGGTGGCCGTGGTCGAGAGCCCCAACAACAAGTGCGAGCGCTGCTGGCACCACCGCGAGGATGTGGGCACTCACCCGGGGCATCCGGACCTATGCGGGCGCTGCATCGGTAACCTGCCGGACGGCCCCGGCGAGACGCGGCAGTTTGCTTGAGGGCCTGCATGAGGAAATGTCGATGTCCGAAGGACGCGAGGCGCGCATGAGCGATAGCCAGACCGAGCAGCACGAGACCGCGCCCATGCACCGCCCCCTGCGCTGGCTGTGGCTGGCGCTGGCGGTGATCGCGCTGGACCTGGCGACCAAGTATGCCGCCAGTGCGATGCTCGAGTATGCCCGCCCGGTGGCGGTGCTGCCGTTCTTCAACCTGACGCTGCTGCACAACACCGGCGCCGCCTTCAGCTTCCTGGCCGGCCATCCCGGCTGGCAGCGCTGGTTCTTCGCCGCCATCGCGGTAGGGGCGAGCATCGGCCTGACGCTCTGGATGCGCCGCCTCAAACGTGACGAGACGCTGCTGGCCGTGTCGCTGGCGCTGGTTATCGGCGGGGCGCTCGGCAACCTCTATGACCGGCTGGTGCACGGCTACGTGGTGGACTTTCTCTCCTTCCATGTGGCCGGCTGGTACTACCCGGCGTTCAACGTGGCAGACATTGGCATCACCCTGGGGGCCGTCGGTCTGATCTGGGAGTCGCTGTTTGCCGAGCGGCGACGAGCCCGCCGTGGGAGCCGATGAATAACACCACCGTGCCGGCTCTGTAGGAGCGCAATTTATTGCGCGAAAGGCGCCGAAGGCGCCCCGGCGGTGTTGCCCAACTCCCGCCACCGAACTGAAATCCTATTTACCGAGTCCTAAACTCCATGACCGACCAGAACAGCCCCCAGCACCGCATCGACGAGGGCATGGAAGTGACCCTGCACTTCACCCTCAGCCTGGAAGACGGCACCGTGGTGGATTCCACCCGCGACAAACAGCCGGCCACCTTCCAGGTGGGCGACGGCAACCTGCCACCCGGTTTCGAGCACCCCCTCAAGGGGCTGGTAAGCGGCGACACCGGCAGCTTCGAGATCACTCCCGAGCACGCCTTTGGCCAGCACAACCCGCAGAACATCCAGCTGCTCAAGCGCGATGACTTCGAGAATGAAGAGCCGGAAGTGGGCATGGTGATGTCCTTCGCCGATGCCGCCGGGGGCGAGCTGCCCGGGGTGATCAAGCACATTGAGGGCGAGCAGGTGGAAGTGGACTTCAACCACCCGCTGGCGGGGCGTACCCTGACCTTCGAGGTGGAAGTGCTGGACGTGAAGCCCGCCACGACTCACTGACCAACGTGGGAGCGCTGCTTGCAGCGCGATAGCGGTGTCTTTCGGTGCGGATCACGGTAGTTGCAGGAGTGTTCGGTCTGGCGCTCCGGCTTGAAGGCCCCTTTGGGGTCAGACCCCGGCTGAAGGTATCATCGCTGGAGTAGTGCACCATACTGGGCCTGATGGCTTGGCCGGGGTCTGACCCCAAGAGGCCGGTCCACCACGGCGCCCTAATTTGTTATCGATGCAAGAGCATCAAGGCAAGGCAACCATGCAAATCAAGCTGGCCAACCCGCGCGGCTTCTGTGCCGGCGTCGACCGCGCCATCGATATCGTCAACAGTGCGCTGGACGCGTTCGGCCCGCCGGTCTACGTGCGCCACGAGGTGGTCCATAACCGCTTCGTGGTCGATAGTCTGCGCGAGCGGGGGGCCGTCTTCGTCGAGGAGCTCCATGAGGTGCCCGACGACGTCATCGTGATCTTCTCGGCCCATGGGGTGTCGCGTGCCGTGCAGGAGGAAGCCGAACGCCGGGGCCTCAAGGTGTTCGACGCCACCTGCCCGCTGGTCACCAAGGTGCACCTGGAAGTGCTGCGTTACGCCCGCCATGGGCAGGAGTGCATCCTGATCGGCCACGACGGCCACCCCGAGGTGGAGGGCACCATGGGGCGCTACGACACCTCCCGTGGCGGGCAGATCTACCTGGTCGAGGATGAACGGGATGTGGCCAGGCTCGAGGTGAAGGATCCGAGCACACTCGCCTTCGTCACCCAGACCACCCTCTCCATGGATGACACCGCCACGGTGATCGATGCCCTGCGCGCCAAGTTTCCGGATATCCAGGGCCCGCGCAAGGACGACATCTGCTACGCCACCCAGAACCGCCAGGACGCCGTGCGCGAACTGGCGGATGGCGCCGACCTGGTGCTGGTGGTGGGGAGCCCCAACAGCTCCAATTCCAACCGCCTGCGCGAGCTCTCCGAGCGGGTCGGCACCCCGGCCTACCTCGTCGACAGCGCCGAGCAAGTCGATCCGTCGTGGCTGGACGGAGCCAGCGTCATCGGTATTACCGCCGGTGCCAGCGCCCCTGAAGTGCTGGTAAAGGGCGTGATCGAGCGGCTGCGGTCCTTGGGGGCCACGGCCCCCGAGGAGCTTGCCGGCCGTGAGGAGACCATTACCTTCTCCATGCCCCGCGAGTTGCGCGATCGGGTGATCGCCAGCGAATAGCGAGCCCAGAGCCGAGACGAGAACGCCGCCGTCATGGCCATGACCGCGGCGTATTACCAGAGAGGCCGTAGGCCCGGTAAGTGCCAGCGCACCGGGCGTAAGGATGGCAGCTGTTGATCTGGTGGGAGGCTCGGCCCGGCGCCCCGGCCTGCAGCGCGATCCATCGTGCAGCGATGGTGCCGCTGCAGGGGGCTCCAGGTGTAACCTCGCCTCCTCCGAACCCCCAGTCGGCCTCGGGTGCACTTGGCCCTAGCCGTCAAGCCCAGCACGTAAGCGGCCGCTCTCTCCTGGCGGCATGGCATTATTGGGCTCGCACCCTATCGGAGCGCCACGACTTGATACATACTGAAAAAATGCCTTGATTCTCAGGGAGACGCACGGCGTGATCCACAAGTGCACAGGATCCAGGCCCCAGGGCCTCTCAGGCAGTACCCGGCGCAGCGCCGGTTTCACGCTGATCGAGCTGATGATTGCGGTCACCATCATCAGCATTCTGGCGGCAATTGCGATTCCAAGCTACCAGGGCTATGTGGAGCGTTCGCTGAGATCGGATGCTCATGCTGGGCTGAATGTTGCGGCGGGTGAGCTGGAGCGATGTTATACTAAGCATTATTCTTATTCTTCGGATAACTGTAGTATTACTTCATCATCACCAGATGGAAATTACTCTATTACATATTCAGAAGATGGTTCGGTTGGATACATAATCAGCGCATCTACCACTCGTGATGATGGCTGCTCTGGCGATATTACACTCAATGGTCAGGGTGTCAGAGGGCCGTCGGAATCATGTTGGTGATGCCATGAGGGAAAATGGTTTTACGCTCATCGAGCTTCTGGTAACGATTGCGGTTGCTGTCATTCTGGCTACCGTGGCGGTACCGGGCTTTCAGCGCATGATGGACGTCAATCGAGTCGCTGCTGACCACAACGAAATATTGTCGGGCCTTCACTACGCCAGAAGTGAGGCAATAAAGCGCCGTGAGAAGGTGACTTTCGACGTGACCGCCACTTCACCTTGGTCCTACCAGGTGACGGTGGATGGCATGTCTGATGCCGTTCGTGTTCGTCGCGGTCGTGATGGCGTGACGTCAGTGAATGACGCAGACTTCGACGTTATTTTCGATGCGTTGGGAAAGCCCGCCAAGAAAGATGAAGCCGGTAATACAACATCCTGCGCTTCAGGCTGTAGTCTTACCCTGATTCACCCCCGCGCGGGCGATCGGCTTATCGAGGTAAATTCCATGGGCCGTGTCAAGGGAGGCGCTGCATCATGACATTCAGGCCCTCAAGTCAGCGCGGCTTTACGCTGATCGAAGCGCTGATCGCCTTGCTGGTGCTCTCTATCGGCCTGCTGGGCGTGGCGGCCATGCAGCTCAAGGCGCTACAAGGAGCCCATGTGGCATACCAGCGTTCCATTGCTTCCCTGGCGGCGCAGGATTTACAGGAACGTCTCTGGGCAAAAATGGCTGAAGCCGATGATTTGACGTGTCCTACAAGCACCGATGTAACTACCATTGAAAGTGCATGGCATGACGGTTGGGTAGCGTACCTTCCTGCACTTGATAGTGCTCCTGTTGGCACGGTGGTTGATTGTGAATTTCCCATTACTGTTTCTTGGGATGAAGGCCGGTTCTCCGGAGAAGGTTCTCCAGAATTTACCTATACCGTCAGGCTGCCAGAGGAGTGATGATGAAGCATAATGCTGGCTTCTCACTTGTCGAGCTGATGATTGCTATGGTGATCGGCCTGATCATCATGCTGGGTGCCGGGCAGCTTTTTCTTACGGTTTTTCAGACCAATCGCCAGGTCGAGACGCTTGGCGAAAAGCAGGCTGCTGTGAACTTTGCTGTTGAGACGTTGCTCCGTGATATACGCCGAGCCGACTGGGATAGTGATGATACGGCATGGGATGAGGATGCTGCTGTCCTTAGTCTCGATGTCAAGAATCAGGGCGATGTTTCCTCTGGCTGTGATCCTGGTGAAAATGTTGTTAAGAATTATAAATTGAGCTCAAGCGGTGTCTTTTCAGTAGAGATGGACAAGTGCGATGGCGTTGACCTGGGGGGTGGCTACCAAGAATTAGTTAGTGGGTTCTTAGCCCCAGATGAAGTTACGCCGGGGCCGGGGTTTGAGGTGGATGATAATGAATGGAATAATGGCTTATTGGAGGTCATTTTTCGCCTGGTTCCAACCGATGAAGATGCCACTCCAGATACCTTGGTCTTTCATGCTGTCAATCGAACAACCGCCGTAAACAAATGATTTGATATGG
>NZ_JAVLBC010000307.1:0-2229 GCF_031581305.1 Halomonas sp. | reverse complement strand
GGCCTGGCGCACATCGCCATCCTGCAAGTCTTCGACGACCTCGAGATCGTACCCGACCGCATCGTCGGCACCAGCATCGGCGCGGTAATCGGCGGGCTCTATGCCGCCGGACTCCCGGCCGAGGCGATCCGCGACATCTTCGACGACGTGGCCGGCTCGCCACTGGATGCCCTCTCAGGGCTGGCCGAATCGGAGGTCGAGCTGACGGCACTCATGCCGTTCGGCCGCGACGATGCCGGGCTGCTCGACTCGGCTGGCTTCCTGCGTTTCCTGGCCGGCCATACCGAGCTTCGCACCTTCGACGAGCTGCGCATTCCGCTCCAGGTGGTGGCCACCGACTACTGGACGGGGGAGAGCGTGACGCTGGACGAGGGGCCGCTGTTCCCGGCCATCGAGGCCAGCATGGCGGTACCGGGACTATTCATGCCCGTCCACCGTGGCGAGCAGCTGCTGATCGATGGCGGCGTCTCCAAGCCCCTGCCCTTCGACCTGCTCCATGGCGAGGTCGACCTGGTCATCGCGGTGGATGTCTCGGGAAGCCGCCGGCAGGAGGATGGCAAGGAGCTCGGCCTGACCGACATGCTGTTCAACAGCTTCAAGATCATGCAGCAGACGATCATCCGGCAGGCGCTGCGCCACCAGCCACCCGACCTCTACCTGCGCCCGGAGACCCGAGGCGTGCGCCTCCTGCACTTCAACCGCATCGACGAGATCCTGCACCAGACCGAACCCGCCGCCGAGGAGCTGCGCGACCTGCTCGAGGAGCGGCTGGCTCGTCCCACCCTGCGTTGACTCGTCCCGCCAAGGGCACAGCCGGAGACTGGTAGGCTGCTCCCATCAGCTCTCCGGTCAGGATACCCGTCCATGTCCCGATCCCGCCTGCTCACCGCCCTCCTGCTGCTGTCGCTGGCCCTGCTCCTGGGCTGCGAGCCCGGCGAGCCCCCGGTCACGCAGCTCGACCCGCCCGAACCTGGCGAGACGCTGAGGGTCGCCACCCGCAACGCCGCCACCACCTACTACCTGGACCGCCACGAGACCCCGGCGGGTCCGGAACATGATCTGGTCCAGCGCTTCGCCGAGGCCCATGGCTGGGAGGTCGAGTGGATGCTGCAGGGCTCCACCGCCGAGGTGCTGGCGGCCCTGGAGAGCGGCGAGGTCCACCTGGCCGCCGCGGGACTGACCCACCTGCCCTCCCGCGACGCGCGCTTCCGGCGCGGCCCCGGCCATACCGACATTGTCGAGCAGCTGGTCTGCCACCGCGACATGCGCCCCCTGCCGCGTCGGGTAGAGGCGCTGGCCGACGTCGAGCTCCGCGTCACGGCGGACTCCAGCTACGCGGAGAAGCTCGAGAGCCTGGTCAATCGCCACACCGGCATCACCTTCGACGAGGACCCGCGTACCACCGAGATGCTGCTGGCCGAGGTGGCCGAGCGGCGCATCGACTGCACCCTGGCCGACTCCAACATCGTGCGGGTGGTGCGCCGCCACTTCCCGCACCTGGAGGTCGCCATGAACCTGACCAGCGGCGACCGGCTGGGCTGGTACCTGCCCACCGGCCACCAGGCGCTGGCCGACCTCGCCGGGCAGTGGATGGAGAGCGCCGCGGGTCAGGAGAGCGTCGCGGCGATGGAGGAGCGCTACTACGCCTATATCGGCGAGTTCGACTTCGTCGACCTGCGCGCACTGAACCGGCGCATCGACGAGCGCCTGCCCTCCTTCCTCGAGCTCTTCCTGGCGGCCGAGGAGACCACCGGGATGCCCGCCGACCTGCTCGCGGCCCTGGCCTACCAGGAGTCGCACTGGGACCCCCAGGCCGTCTCGCCCACCGGGGTGCGCGGCATCATGATGCTCACGCAGAACACCGCCCGGTCACTGGGCGTCGCCAATCGCCTGGACCCGGCCGCGGCGATCGACGGCGGCGCGCGGTATCTCGCCGACCGTCATCAACGGCTGCCCGAGACCATTCCCGAACCGGACCGCACCTACCTGGCCCTGGCGAGCTACAACATCGGCCGTGGGCACCTGCTGGACGCCCGCGAGCTGGCGCGCGAGCTCGGCAGGGACCCGGACTCCTGGGAGGACATGAAGAAGGTGCTGCCGCTCAAGGCCGACAAGCGCTACTACCCGCAGACCCGCTATGGCTATGCACGAGGCTACGAGCCGGTGCACTACGTCCAGCGGATCCGCAACTACCAGGACGTGATCGGCGCCGCGGTGGCAACGTCGACT
>NZ_JAVLBC010000306.1:0-2232 GCF_031581305.1 Halomonas sp. | reverse complement strand
CATCCTGATGGAAGGCCATCAGGGCGGTGACTCGGCGGGCAAGGTGATCGAGGCCTTCGGCGAGTTCCTCGTGGGTGGCAACTTTGCCGTCGGCCTGGTGGTATTCCTGATCCTGGTGATCATCAACTTCATGGTCATCACCAAGGGGGCCGGGCGCATCGCCGAGGTGGGCGCCCGCTTCATGCTCGACGCCATGCCGGGCAAGCAGATGGCCATCGATGCCGACCTCAATGCCGGACTGATCGGTGAGGATGAGGCACGGCAACGACGCAGCGACGTGGCTCAGGAGGCCGATTTCTACGGTTCCATGGACGGTGCCAGCAAGTTCGTGCGGGGCGACGCCATGGCCGGCCTGGTCATCATGGTCGTCAATGTGATCGGCGGCCTGTTGATCGGCATGCTTCAGCACGACATGGATTTCGGCAGTGCGGCCCGTACCTACACCCTGATGACCATCGGTGATGGCCTGGTCGCGCAGATTCCCGCCCTGGTGATCTCCACGGCTGCCGGCGTGACCGTCTCACGGGTCACTACCGACCAGGACGTCGGACAGCAGATGATCAGTCAGCTGTTCGTCAATCCACAAGTCATGATCCTGGCGGCTGCGGTCATGGGGCTGCTGGGGCTCGTCCCGGGCATGCCCAACCTGGTGTTCCTGATCTTCACGGCATTGCTGGGTGGGCTGGCCTGGTGGCTGCTTCGCCAGAAGGAACGTCGTCTGGTCGAGAAGGAGATCGCGGCCGAACCTCCGCCGACGCCTGAGGCACCGGAAGCCAGCTGGGAGGACGTTCAGCTGGTGGATACGCTGGGCCTTGAAGTGGGACATCGTCTGATCCCTCTCGTCGATGCCCGCCAACAGGGCGAGTTACTGGGTCGGATCAAGAGTGTACGCAAGAAATTTGCCCAGGAGGTCGGCTTTCTGCCCCCGGTGGTCCACATCCGCGACAACCTGGAGCTGGGCGCCAACACTTATCTACTGACCCTGAAGGGCGCGGAAATCGGCCGAGCGGAAGCCTTCCCCGGCCAGTGGCTGGCCATCGATCCAGGCCAGGTGACCGGTGAGCTCAAGGGCATGATGACCCAGGATCCGGCCTTCGGCTTGCCAGCCGTCTGGGTGGACACCAGCCAGCGTGAACAAGCTCAGGTCTATGGCTATACCGTGGTGGATGCCAGCACGGTGGTGGCCACTCACCTCAACCACCTGCTCCACCGACACGCCGCCGAGATGCTCGGACGCTCAGAAGTGCAAAAGCTGCTCGACAAGCTGAGTGAAGAACAGCAGAGCCTGGTAGAGGATGTGGTGCCCAAGGCCATCTCCCTCACAGTTCTGCAGCGTCTGCTGCAGAACCTGCTCGAAGAAGAGGTCTCGATCCGCGATATGCGCACCATTCTCGATACCCTGGCCGAACATGCCCCGCATCAGCAGGATGCCAATGAATTGACGGCCGTGGTACGTATCGCGCTGGGCAGAGGCATCACCCAGCAGTGGTTTGCCGGCCGCGAAGAACTCAAGGTCATCGGCCTGGAAAGCCAGCTCGAACAGGTACTGACCCAGGCCGTGAACGGCAACGGCGCGCTTGAGCCAGGGCTGGCCGAGACGCTGATGACCCAGGCCGAACAGGCCCTTGAGCGCCATGAGGCAAGCGGCGAGCCACCCGTCCTGGTGGTACAGCACGGCCTGCGGGCGCTGCTCTCACGCTTCCTGCGACGACGCCTGCGCCACCTGGTCGTGATGTCCCAGGCAGAGATTCCCGATGATCGTACCCTGCGTGTCACCACTCTGTTAGGAGGTCGCTGATAGATGAGCGTCATTCGATTCTCGGGCAACACCAGTCGAGAGGCCATGCGCCAGGTGCGTGAGTCGCTTGGAGATGATGCCCTGATCCTGGCCAACCGGCGCACCGAGCAGGGCGTGGAGATCCTGGCGATGGCTGACGCAGCCATGGAAGGCATGACAGCCTCCTCGGCGCAAGACGCGCTTCCGCCCTCCTCCGTGCCAGCGGCCCCACCGCTCAATAATGCATCGATCGACGAGCGCTCCCTGCAGACCATGAGCGAGCAGCTGCTACGCGAGATGCAGGACATGCGGGCACTGCTGGCCCGAGAGCAGGCACGCCATGCTCCCACCCGAGATTGCCGCACACGACTCAAGCGCCTGCTGCGAGAAGCCGGGTTCAGTGCCTCTCTGGCCGATGAACTGCTACAAGCCCTCCCTGCCGAACTCAATGACGG
>NZ_JAVLBC010000103.1:0-11722 GCF_031581305.1 Halomonas sp. | reverse complement strand
GAGCTTCGAGCTTCGAGCTTCGAGCTTCGAGCTTCGAGCTTCGAGCTTCGAGCTTACGGCTTACGGCGAAGCCGCAGGCCGGGCACCACCATCAGGGCGGCCAGCAGCCAGGTCGGCCAGCTGCCCGTGCGGGTGAAGGGGGCAAGGCCTTCCATGGGCGTGACCTCACCCGTGAGGACAGTGGTCTCGAACTGCGGTGCCCGGGCAGTGACCCTGCCCTGCGGATCGATGAGAGCGGTGACGCCGTTGCTGGTGGCACGCACCACCGGGCGGCCGTTCTCCAGAGCCCGCAGGCGGGCCATCTGCAGGTGCTGCAGTGGCCCGATCGAGGCGCCGAACCAGGTGTCGTTGGAGACCGTGAGCAGGACACCGGCATCGCGGGCTCGCGAGGCCACCAGGTCGGCATAGATGATCTCGTAGCAGATGGCGTTGCCGAAGGTCAGTTCGCCGGCGCGGATCGGCGCCTGGTCAGCCGGTCCCGGAGTCATGGACGGTGCTGGCAGATCGAAGAAAGCGATGGCCCCGCGCAGCAGGCTCTCCAGGGGCAGGTACTCGCCGAACGGCACCAGGTGGGCCTTGCGATATTCTCCCTCCACATCACCTCGGCCGACGACGCTGTTGTAGTAGAGGCCGCTGTCGTCACGCTGCAGGACGCCGGTGAGCAGGTCAGTACCTCTCGGCAGACTGGCCCGGGCGCGGTCGAGGTAGGGTTCGGCCTGGTCCTCGAACATGGGCAGGGCGGCCTCTGGCCATATCACCAGGTCGACGTCAGCTTCCAGTTCCCGGGTCATCGAGAGATAGGTGTCGACCGCACGGCGCTGTCCCTCGGGGGTCCACTTGATCAGCTGGGGGAGGTTGCCCTGAAGCAGGGCGACGCGTACCGGTTCACCGGCGGGGGAAGTCCACTGGGTGGGGAGGGCCAGCGGTACCAGCCACAGCACGGTGAGCGGCGCGGCGGCCCACCAGCGGCGCCGCAGGACCTCGACGCCGAGGCTGCCGGTGAGGGCGGTGATCAGCGTCAGCAGGTAGACGCCGCCCACCGGGGCCCAGGGGGCGAGCGGCGAATCGACCTGGGCGCTGCCCAGCAGCAGCCAGGGAAAGCCAGTGAACAGCCAGGTACGCAGCCATTCGCCCAGTACCCAGGCGCCCGCGAAGCTCAGCGCCGCGAGGCGAGGTCCGCACAGTCGTCGGTAGAGCCAGAGGGTGACGGCAAAGAACAGCGCCAGGCCGGCGACGAACAGGGCGGTGAGGAAGAGCGCCAGGGGTACGCCGGTGTAGCCATAGTCATGGATCGAGACGTAGACCCATGAGGCCCCGGAGCCGAACAGCCCCAGGCCATAGCACCAGCCACGAAGTGCTGCCTGAGCGGGTGTCAGCGCACTCAGGCCCAGGTAGACGAGGCCAGCGGCCACCGGGCCCAGCCACCAGAGCGAGAAGGGGGCGGCTGTCAGGGTGGTGAGGCCGCCCGCGAGCAGGGCCGCCAGGTAGCCCAGTGCCGGGGTCAGGCGGTAGTCAGCCATGGTGTCCATCCGTGGTCATGGGGCCGGGTCACTCCGCGTTGCTCTCCTCGCAGGGCTCGGCCTCGAGCAGGCGGATGCGGCGATTGTCGGCGTTGAGCACCGTGAAGCGCCAGCCACCTATCTCGGTGTGTTCGCCGCGTCCCGGCAGGTGGCCGAAACGCTGCATCACCAGGCCGCCGAGGGTGTCGAACTCGTCGTCCGAGAAGCGGGTGCCGAAGCGTTCGTTGAAGTCCTCGATGGCGGTCAGGGCACGAATCGCATAGCGACCATCTCCCAGCTCGCGGATATCGATCTCCTCGTCGATGTCGTGCTCGTCCTCGATCTCGCCGACGATCTCCTCGAGGATATCCTCGATGGTGACGATGCCCGCCGTGCCACCATACTCGTCCACCACCACCGCCATGTGGTTGTGGGTGTCCTGGAACTCCTTGAGCAGGCTGTTGAGGCGCTTGGATTCGGGCACGAACATGGCTGGTCGCAGCACCTCGTCGAGCTGGAAGGGCAGGCCGTTCCCCTGGCCCTCGCGCAGCAGGGGCAGCAGGTCCTTGGCCAGCAAAATGCCCTTGACCTCGTCGAGGTTCTCGCCGATCACCGGATAGCGGGAGTGACCTGTCTCGAGAATCACTGGCAGGTATTCCTCGAGGGGCTGGTCAAGGGCGATGGCGGTGATCTGGGAGCGCGGGATGAGAACCTCGCGCACCTGCTGGTCGCTGATGTTCAGGGCGCCCTCGATGATCATCATGGCGTCCTGGTCGAGCTTGAGGCGGGAGCCCGCCTGGCGCAGGAACTCCAGCAGTTCGTCGCGGGAGCTGGGTTCATCGCTGTCGCTGGACAGGGCGCTGAACAGCTTGTCGAGCCAGGACTTGCTGGCCTGGCTGCTCGATCGGTCTTCGCTCATGCGTCGGCTCTCTCGTCCTCGGTATCGGAATCGCGATTCGACGGCGCATAGGGGTCGGAAATCCCCAGCGACGCGAGTATCTCACGTTCGAGGGCTTCCATGGCCTCGGCCTCGGTATCCTCCATATGGTCATGGCCCAGCAGGTGCAGGGTGCCGTGGACCACCATGTGAGCGTAGTGAGCGCGCAGCGACTTGTCCTGTTCTTCGGCTTCGCTGACCACCACCGGATGGCAGACCACCAGGTCACCGAGCAGCGGCAGCGCGATGCCGGGCAGGTTCTCGAAGGGGAAGGAGAGCACGTTGGTGGGCCTGTCCCTGCCGCGATAGTCGCGATTGAGGGCCTGGCTCTCGACGTCACCGACGAAGCGAATAGTGAGCTCGCTGTCCGCGGCTACCTCGTGGCGGGCCAGCACGGCAGCCACCCAGGTCTCGAGCTCGGACCGTGACGGCAGGTCGTCGGTCTCGAGAGCGACCTGGCGATCGATGAGGGGGCTGCTCATGAGTCGGCAGGCCCCTGGTCGTCGTGGCGCTGCTTGCTCTGTCGAGCGCGTTCCAGGCGCTCCTGACGCATGGCATCGCGCTCCTCGCGCTGAGCGCGCTCGGAGGCTTCCTGCTCGGCCTCGAAGTGGTCATAGGCTTCGATGATGCGCTGCACGAGGGGATGGCGGACCACGTCCTTGGCGGCGAAGTGGGTCACGCCAATGCCGGGGGTCCCCTTGAGCACCTCGAGCACCTGGATCAGCCCCGAGGTCTGGCCGCGGGGCAGGTCGACCTGGGTGACATCGCCGGTGATCACCGCGGTGGAGCCGAAGCCGATGCGCGTCAGGAACATCTTCATCTGTTCGCGGGTGGTGTTCTGGCTCTCGTCGAGGATGATGAAGGCATTGTTGAGGGTGCGCCCGCGCATGTAGGCCAACGGGGCGATCTCGATCACCTGGCGCTCGATCAGCTTCGCCACCTGCTCGAAGCCGATCATCTCGTAGAGAGCGTCGTAGAGCGGCCGCAGGTAGGGGTCGATCTTCTGGGCCAGGTCGCCGGGCAGGAAGCCGAGCTTCTCGCCGGCCTCCACGGCCGGGCGCACCAGCAGGATGCGGCGCACCTCCTGCTGGTTGAGGGCCTCGACGGCCGCGGCCACTGCCAGGTAGGTCTTGCCGGTACCCGCCGGGCCGATGCCGAAGTTGATGTCGTGGGCGCGTATGCTCTGCACGTAGCCCTGCTGGTTGAGGCCGCGAGGCTTGATCAGCGTGCGCGGCGTACGTAGCAGCACCTCGTCCGCCGGCTCGCCGCCTTCCTCCTCGTCGAGGGCCTCCAGGCCCGACTCCTGCAGGAAGAGGTGCACGGTGTCAGGCTCCAGGTCACTGGCCTCGGTCTCGCGGTAGAGGTGTTCCAGCACGTTGGCGGCTGCCTTGACGCGGTGGGTCGGCCCGGCGAGCTGGAAGATGTTGCCGCGGTTGCGCAGGGTGATGCCCAGGCGTGACTCGACCAGCTTGAGGTTTTCGTCACGCTGGCCGCAGAGGTTGGCCAGGCGACGGGGGTCGTTGGGCTCGAGGTTCAGGGTGATGATGCGGTTGGCCGTAGTAGATGGCTGGCTCAAGACAGGGGAATCCGTGCAGGGAGAATGTAGGGTCAGCTTACTGCCCCGGCGCTGGCCGGGGCAATCGTGACACTCAGAAGCGAGCGGGGGAGGCCAGTTCGCCTCGCAGCGAGTTGGGCAGCGCCTCGCTGATCTCCACGTCGACGAAGTAGCCGATCAGCTCGAAAGGGTTGGCGGCACGGAAGTTGACTACGCGGTTGTTCTCGGTGCGCCCGGAGAGCTGGCCCGGATCCTTCGGCGAGAAGCCGGTGACCAGGATGCGCTGGGTGGTGCCCACCATGCCCCGGCTGATCTGCATCGCCTGCTGGTTGATGCGCTCCTGCAGAATCGCCAGGCGCTGCTTCTTGACCTCTTCCGGCGTGTCATCCTCGAAGCTGGCCGCCGGTGTGCCGGGGCGTGCCGAGTAGACGAAGCTGAAGGAGTGGTCGAAGCCGATCCGGTGGATCAGGTCCATGGTGGCCTCGAAATCCGCCTCGGTCTCGCCGGGGAAGCCGATGATGAAGTCCGAGGAGAAGCTGATGTCCGGCCGCAGTGCGCGGATGCGCTCCAGCTTCTCGATGTACTCCGCCACGCCGTGGCCGCGTTTCATGGCGGCGAGTACGCGATCCGAGCCGGCCTGCACCGGGAGATGCAGATGGCTGACCAGCTCGGGGACCTCGCCGTAGGCCTCGATCAGGCTGTCGGAGAATTCCACCGGGTGGGAGGTGGTGAAGCGGATGCGGTCGATGCCCTCCACTGCCGCCACGCAACTGATCAGCTCGGCCAGGTCGATTTCGTCACCCAGCTGGTTCTCGCCGCGGTAGGCATTGACATTCTGACCCAGCAGGTTGATCTCGCGCACGCCCTGGTCGGCCAGGTGGATCACTTCCTCCATCACCGCCTCGAAGGGGCGTGAGGCCTCCTCGCCGCGGGTATAGGGCACCACGCAGAAGGTACAGTACTTGGAGCAGCCTTCCATCACCGAGACGAAGGCAGTGGCACCGTCGGAGCTCGGCTTGGGCAGGTGATCGAACTTCTCGATCTCCGGAAAGGTGACGTCGACAACCGAGATCTGGTCCTGGTGGCGTGAGTCGAGCATGGAGGGCACTCGGTGCAGGGTTTGGGGCCCGAACACCATGTCGACATGGGGGGCGCGCTTGCGCAGCGCCTCGCCCTCCTGACTGGCCACGCAGCCGCCCACGCCGATCACCAGGTCGGGGTTGGCCTCCTTGAGCTTCTTCCAGCGCCCCAACTGGTGGAACACCTTCTCCTGGGCCTTCTCGCGGATCGAACAGGTGTTGAGCAGGATGACGTCGGCATCGCGCTCGTCGTCGGTGAGCTCGAGCTGGTGGGATTCGCCGAGCAGATCCGCCATGCGCGCGGAGTCGTACTCGTTCATCTGGCAGCCGTGTGTCTTGATGAAGAGTTTCTTCGCCATAAGAATAGGTCGCGGCAGCTGGCGCGACGGTGCACCGGTGGGTGGACGTGGGCAGGTGACCGAATGGCCACCCGAGACAAGACCCGTCATTATACGCCGCGGCTGCCATCAGGGCCAACAGCCGCCCGGCGCGACTGTGGTAACCTGTGTGCCATTGAGGGACGGGCGCGGGTGCGTGCCCTGGTCAGAAAGTGATCGGCAGCGGCAAGGGGCGTTTGGCATGCCGGCTCCCGGTGGCTTTCCAGCGGTTTTCCCGATGGTTGTCCACAGCCGCTGTGGGTAACCTGACAATACGAACATCAGCATCGCCGCCGCAGTCGGCAGGGGCGCCCTTACGTGGTACACCCCTCGCGACAGAGCCGCGATGCGCGAGCCTTGGACAGCCAGGACAACGGCATGACGATACACAGACTCAAGATTCTGACACTGGGCATGGCGCTCTCGGCGCTTCCCCCGATGATGTTGCATGCTCAGGAGGCGGCAGACGGCACTGCCTGGGTATCCGATGAACTCACCACCTTCGTGCGCAGTGGCCCGACCGACGGCTACCGGATCATCGGCACCTTGACCGCCGGTGAGCCGGTGACGGTCCTCGAGACCAGCGGCGACTACAGCCGGGTAGAGGACGCCGATGGTGACACCGTCTGGGTGCTCAGCCGTGAGCTGCAGGAGGACCCCAGCGCCCAGCAGAAACTGCCGGCGCTGGAAGCCCGGGTGGAGGAGCTGACCGAGGAGCTTTCCGGCATCAACGACACCTGGGAGAGACGCACCGCATCGATGACCGAGACTCTCGAGGTGCGCGAAGCGCGCATCGCTGAACTCGAGGCGCGCAACGCGGCACTGGAGGGCGAGGCCGAGCAGTCGCGCTCTACCATTCGTGAGCTCCAGGCCCGCCTGGATACCCAGGAGGAAGACCTGTTGATGCGCTACTTCATGTACGGTGGCGGGGTCGCCGGGGCCGGCCTGGTGGTTGGACTGATCGTGCCCCACCTGCCGCGTCGTCGCCGCAAGCGCGATCGCTGGTTCTGATGCCGGCATGGCAGGGGGAATGATGGCCAACGAATGGCTGGAGCGCTGGCGCGAGGGGCGCATCGGATTCCATCGCGACCAACCCCACCCGGTCCTGATCCGCTATTGGCCCGGCCTGGGAGTGCGGGCCGGCACCAAGGTGTTGGTGCCGCTGTGCGGCAAGAGCCTGGACATGCGCTGGTTGGCGCATCATGACCACCCGGTGCTGGGTATCGAGCTGGCCGAGCAGGCCATCGAGCAGTTCATCGCCGAAGGGGTAGGGGAGGTGACACGCTATCGCCAGGCCGCCTTCGACATCTGTCGCCAGGGTAGCGTGGAGCTGTGGTGTGGCGATTTCTTTCATTTTCATATCGAGCAGGCAGCGGAGATCGGTGCCTTCTACGACCGGGCAGCGCTCATTGCGCTACCTCTCGCCACTCGGCAACGCTATGCCTTTCATCTGGCACAGCTGATTCCGCCGGGTGCCCGGGGCTTGCTGATCAGCCTGACGCGTGCCCCCGGTGATGACGGGGGCCCGCCCTTCAGCGTGCCAGCCCAAGAGGTGCGCGAGCTGTTCGAACCCAACTTCCGGGTCACCCACCTGGAGGACGGCGAGCCTGAGCCGGGCAGCGGTTTCCGCGAGAGCGTCTGGGCGCTGGTGCGCCGCGGCCCGCTGACCTCCTAGCGTGCCAGCAGTCGTCCCAGCTCGGGGTCTCGAAAGGCGCGGTCGAGGCCTTCGGAGAGCAGCTCGTTGACCATGCGGGTATTGGCCTCCTTGCCGGGGCGTACGGCATAGCTCTGGGTGCGGCGCGAGGTATAGGTGCCGGTATAGGTGTGGCCGTCGTTGGTCGCCTCGGCGATGAGCACCGCTTCGATTCGGGCCTCGTCGAGGAAGGGACGGCTCTCGCCACGCTCGTAGCCCAGGTGATCCAGCGTCAGTGTCAGGCTGGGCTGTCCCGCGACGCTCGCTGTGGTGGGAGTGAAGCCCATCTCGCGCACGGCGCGTTCTGCCTCCGCCTGGAGTTGCGGCACCAGCTCATGGGCGTTCACGGTGATCACGGCAGTGGACATGGCGCTGCCGGTGCGGGTGCCGATCACCTCGCTGTCGCGACTATCCACGGCCGTCACGGTGACGGTCTGCCCGCTGCCGCTCTGCGGCAGCGGGGCCGTACGCTTGGGGTCGAGCTGCAGATAGTGTGGGCTGGCACAGCCGGCCAGCCAGCCGGTGACAAGGAGCAGGGCACAGGCTCCCAGGGCGCGACGACGCTGCATGGAAAAGCTCCCGATGATGGCAGGTCCCCGAGTATAGCCCCTGCCCCCGTTGGCGGGAACCGGTGATGCGACCCGTCCCGTGCGAGGGGTTACACTGCAGAGAGTGCCACAGGAGCCCCGACATGCCCCGACCTGCCACACGGGAAGAATTCCCGCATCTTGTCGATATCTGGCTGCGTGCCTCGCAGCAGGCCCACCCCTTCATTGCCGAGACCTATTGGCGGGCGCGCGCCGATGAGATGGCGCGTCGCCGCCTGCCGACCTGCGAGGTACAGGTGCTGGAGGCCGGTCGACACGTGATCGGCTTTTGTGCCATGCACGGTGATCACCTTGAGGCACTCTTCGTGGATCCCGAGGTCCAGAGCTTCGGACATGGCACCAGCCTGATGGCCCAGGCCATGAAGAACCATCCGTGCATCACCCTTTGGGTCTATTCCCGTAATGTGCGGGCCGTCTCCTTCTATCGGCGGCTGGGCTTCGGCAGCATCGATGAGCGTGAGGATCCGGAGACCGGGGAGCAGGAGTTGCTCATGGTCTGGTCACGCTGAGGGCGGGGGCTGTCATGGTGGGAGGCGCGGCATCAGTCGGCGGTGAAAGGCGAACCTATATGAGGCACCAGACGAGCTCCTGACCCTCCCCGGGGTTCTGGTAGAATACCCGGGATTCCGCGATCGCCTGCCCACCTCCATGACGGACGACCCCATGACCGAAATGACCCGCGACTTCCTCATCGCTCCCTCCATCCTCTCGGCCGACTTCGCCCGGCTAGGCGCGGAAGTGGATGATGTGCTGGCCTCCGGTGCCGATATCGTCCACTTCGATGTGATGGACAATCACTATGTTCCGAACCTCACGATCGGCCCCATGGTCTGCGAGGCGCTGCGCAAGCACGGTGTGATGGCGCCCATCGATGCCCACCTGATGGTCAAGCCCGTGGACCGGCTGATCGGCGACTTCATCGACGCCGGGGCCAGCTACATCACCTTTCATCCGGAGGCCTCCGACCATATCGACCGCTCCCTACAGCTGATCCGAGACGGCGGCTGCCGGTCAGGCCTGGTGTTCAATCCGGCCACGCCCCTCTCCTTCCTCGACCATGTCATGGACAAGGTCGACATGATCCTGCTGATGAGCGTCAATCCCGGCTTCGGGGGCCAGTCGTTCCTCCCCGGGACCCTGGACAAGCTGCGCGAGGTGCGCCACCGCATCGATGCCTCGGGTCACCCGATTCGTCTGGAGATCGATGGCGGGGTCAAGGTCGACAACATCGCCGAGATCGCCCGGGCCGGGGCCGACACCTTCGTGGCCGGCTCGGCGGTGTTCAAGGCGCGTAACGAGGCCGACCCGCACCGCTACGACAGCGTGATCCGCGATTTCCGCGACCAGTTGGCCCGGGTATAGGCCACCCCGTGGAGGAGACAGATTCCGCTCCCCTGTGGCATCTCTATCTGGTGGAGACGGCCGGCGGTGCGCTGTATACCGGGATCACCACCGACGTGGCCCGGCGCCTGGACGAGCATCGTACCGGTCGGGGGGCCAAGGCGCTGCGTGGAAAGGGGCCTCTTGTGCTTCGCCACCAGGAGCCCGTGGGTAGCCGCAGTGAGGCATTGTGCATGGAGGCACGTCTGAAACGCTTGACAGCATCGGCCAAGCGCACCTGGCTGGCTCAGCGAGTGGCGGCCGGAAAAAATTGGTCTGACAACTTGACGGGTATCAAGGAGGTGACTTAAATCAGAAATTGCCGTTCAATGCACAATCGGCATAAACAGGAGATGATAATGAAAAACAAGACCCTCGTGGCCGGCCTGGCCGTTGGTACTTTCGTCCTTCCCGCCGCGCACGCCCAGCAGCCCAATGCCGACGTGCTGGAAAAGCTCGGTAGCTTCCAGAGCACCGGTACCACCGAGTTCACCACCATCGATCAGAACAGCAGTAGCGCCGATGCAATCCGCAAGACCCTGGAGCGAATCTCGCTGCCGGACGGTTTCGATATCGATCTCTATGCGCTGGTACCGGATGCGCGCCACATGGCCGTGGGAACCCAAGGGGTTGCCACCTTCGTGGGCACGCGCAAGACGGAAGTATGGGTCGTGACCGACCGTGACAAGGATCGTGTCGCCGACGAGGTCAAGAACTTCGCGCCCTCGCTGGTCAAGGCCATTCCCAATGGGCCCTGTTTCTCGCCGGACGGGGTGCTCTATATTGCCGAGCAGAACCGCGTGCTGGCCTACCCGGCGGCGGAGTTCTTCTACGAGAGCCCCGATGTCGTTGCGGTGCCGGTGATCCCCGGCGGGGAGTTGATCCCGGAGGAGCACGTCAGTTACAACCATACCGCGCGTGTCTGCGATGTCGGCCCCGACGGCAAGCTCTACATCTCGCTGGGCCAGCCGTACAACGTGCCGCCCAAGGAGCATCGAGAGGTCTTCGCCGAATACGGCCTTGGCGGCATCATCCGCATTAACCAAGACGGCTCGGGGCGCGAGGTCTATACGCGCGGTATCCGCAACTCGGTCGGTCATGACTTCCACCCGGAGACCGGTAACCTGTGGTTCACCGACAATCAGGTGGACGGTATGGGCGATGACATCCCACCTGGCGAAATCAATCGGCAGACCGAGAAGGGCCAGAACTTCGGCTTTCCCTGGTTCGGTGGTGGTGATGTGCGCACCAACGAGTACCAGGATGAGGAGGTGCCCGAGGACGTGGTCTTCCCGGTCGTCGAGACCGTCGCCCATGCGGCCGACCTCGGCATGATGTTCTATAGCGGCAGCATGTTCCCCGAGCAGTACCAGGGGGGCATCTTCTCCGCCCAGCATGGTTCCTGGAATCGCACGGAACCCATCGGGGCCCGCGTGATGTTCACGCCTGTGGACGCCGAGGGCAACGTGACCGGCGAGACCATTCCCTTTGCCGAGGGCTGGCTTGACGAGAACGGTGAATATCTGGGCCGCCCGGTCGATGTCGCCCAGCTGCTTGATGGTTCCCTGCTGGTCTCCGATGATCTGGCGGGCGCCATCTACCGGATCTCCTACCAGGCGCCGGCGTCCCAATAGGCGCCTCACGCACCGGGGGTGAGAGGCTCGCCGGTGCGTTTTCTTTGCAGGAGAGACCATGCGAATACTGCTGACATCGGCCCTGGCGATGACGCTGGCTGCCATGGCATGGCACGCCCAGGCGGCCGATCCCGAGAGGGGGCGTTCCCTGGCCGGCCAGTGCCGAACCTGCCACGGACTGAACGGTATCGCCAAGATCCCCATCGCCCCGCACCTTGCAGGGGAAAACCGGATCTATATCGAGACCCAGCTCAAGGCCTTCCGCAGTGGCAAGCGTCAGCACGAGATGATGTCGGTCATCGCCAAGGACCTGAGTGACGAGGAGATCTCCCACCTCGCCGCCTGGTACGAATCGATCGAGATCACCGCGACCATGCCCGAGTGACTCCGTGCCCTGACAGGCACGCTGAAATCAAGGAAAGCGCCACAACTCCGGTTGTGGCGCTTTCGTTCTCAGTGAAGCTTCATGCGCGGCTTGAGGAAGCGGTTGATGCCATCCACCACCACGATGAGTCCCGTCTTGAGCGTGCCGTGGATGGCACGCTGGTGCATGCGGTAGAGCGAGGCGTAGAAGAACTTCGCCAGATGTCCCTCGATGAAGAGGCTGCGGGCCGAGGCACCCCGCATCAGGCTGCCGACGGCATCGAAGTGAGCCAGCGAGATAAGCGATCCCCGGTCCCGGTAGACGAAGGGCTTGAGCGGCTTGCCCTCCAGCTGGGCGCGTAGGTTGTGGTAGAGTGTCGCGACCTGCTGGTGGGCGGCCTGGGCTCGCGGGGGCACCGTGCTGCCATCCGCCTGCGGGCAGCTGGCACAGTCGCCCATGGCGAAGACATGGGGGTCCTCCGAGCTCTGCAGGGTCGTCTGGACCTTGAGGCGGTTGTTGGGCTCCGTCGCCAGCCCTAGCTCGGAAAGGAACGGCGGGGCCTTGATGCCCGCCGCCCAGACGCCGAGGTCCGTGTC
>NZ_JAVLBC010000102.1:0-11756 GCF_031581305.1 Halomonas sp. | reverse complement strand
CCGGCAGGCTCTGGGCCAGCCGTGAGCAGGCGAGCGGCGTCAGTGCCCCGAGCCGAGGGTAGCCGCCGATGGTCTGCCGATCATTGAGCAGGGCAATGGGCTGGCCGTCGGTCGGTACCTGAACCGCCCCCAGGCCAATCCCCTCGGAGATCATGCTGGCCATCCGGCACTGCAGCCGCGGGCCGGTCAAGCGCACGCCCATGCGATCGGCCCGGTCGTCCACCCGCCAGTCTGCATTGAACGCCTGGAAAAGGCTCGCCCCGCTGAACTCGCCTATCTGGGCGCCCGGCAGCAGCGCCAGCTCGGCCGGCTGGCGATAGTCGACCTGTTCCTCGCCGGGGGCTGTACGCCCGGCACAAGCGCGACGCGGCGTGACCTGCAGGCGATCGCCCTCGGCCAGCCGATGTCCCTGGCCGTCATGGCCACCCAGTCCCTCGCGCACCACACAAGCCACGCTGTCCAGCACCGCCGCCGCCGAAAAGCCACCGGCCACCGCCAGATAGGCTCTCAGGCCGTTGGCGGGCGAAGCGAAGGCGAGGCGCTGGCCCTCCCGCACCGACAGCGAGCGCCAGCCGACGAGTGGCACGCCGTCCAGGGTCGCCGACAGGTCGGCCCCCGCCACGGCCACCACCAGGTCCCGTTCGGCCACGAGCTCGAGGCCGCCGAAGGTCACCTCCAGGGCCGGCGTTCCCCAGGCGTTACCCACGAGGTGATTGGCCCAGGCCCAGCCGTGCAGATCCACCGGCCCGCCCTGGGTCACCCCCAGCCGCCGCACGCCGAAGCGTCCGGCATCCTGGAGCAGTGCCAGGGGACCGGCACGCGTCACGCTCAGGCCGTCTACCGCATCCGTCATGTCCCCTCCTCCATCGGGCGGGTGTCGCCCCCCAGGCGTTCGAACTCGGCACGGTCGATGGGCACGAAACGTACCCGGTCACCCACCTGGAGCAGGCTGAACCCCTCCCGGTTACGGTCGAAGAGCACCGCCGGCGTCCGGCCAATGAGGTTCCAGCCGCCGGGCGTGACCGCGGGGTAGGCCGCGGTCTGCCGCCCGGCCACGGCCACGCTGCCCGCAGGCACCTGGCGCCGTGGGGTCTCCAGGCGAGGGGCCTCGATGCGGGCGTCGACGCTGCCCATGAAGGCGAAACCGGGCGCGAAGCCCAGGGCAAAGACTCGGTAACTGCGCTCACTATGGCAGGCCACCACCTCCTCGAGGCTCATGCCCGCGAGTGCGGCCAGTCGTGGCAGATCGGGCCCCACCGAGGCGTCGTACCAGACCGGCAGCTCCTTGACCGGAGCATCCGCCGCCTGTGCAGCGGGTTGAAGCCTCTGCAGAATCTCGACCAGCCAGCGTCTGGCCTCACCGGGCGAGAGTCGCAGCGGATCGAAGACCACCAGCAGGGTGGTATAGGACGGCACCAGATCGACCAGGCGGTCACCGAAGGCCGTCTCGCACTCCCTCACCAGGGCAGTGAGCCAGGGCATGTTGCCCTCGTCGATGGCGTCGAACAGCCGCACCATCCAGCCGTCCAGCCCGGCGGACTCGAGGCGCGGCAACCCCAGCGGAAAACGTGACCTCATGAGGCGCTCGCCAGGCCATTGAGCGCCCCGCGGATCGCCTTGATGGCGGCGATCGACTCAGGGTTGTCGCCATGCACGCAGAGGGTATCGGCGGCCAGCACGAGGTCGCTGCCGTCGCTGGCGTTGATCGGCTCACCACGGGCGATGCGCTGCGCCTGGTCGACGATCACCTCGGGGTCGTGATGCACAGCCCCCAGCTCTCGCCGGGAGACCAACCGCCCCTCGGCATCGTAGGCACGGTCGGCGAAGGCCTCGAACCACAGCGTCACGCCATGTCGCTCGGCCAGTTCCCTCGCTGCGGCGGTATCCCGGGTGGCCATCACCATCAGCGGCAGGCGGACGTCAAAGGCCACCAGTGCGCGCATCACCGCATCGAGGATCTCCAGGTCGCGCATCATGTCGTTGTAGAGCGCCCCGTGAGGCTTGACGTAACCGACCTCCAGGCCCTCGGCCCGGCAAATGCCGGCCAGGGCACCGACCTGGTAGAGCACCAGGTTCTCGACCTCCTCGGTCGAGCAGGCCATCGAGCGGCGCCCGAAGCCGACCATGTCCGGATAGGCAGGGTGTGCGCCCACGGTGACGCCATGGCGCTTGGCCAGCCGCACGGTCATGCGGATCACGTCGGGGTCGGAGGCGTGAAAACCACAGGCCACGTTGGCCAGGTCCACGTGAGGCATCACCTCATGGTCCAGGCCCATGACCCAGGGACCGAAGCTCTCGCCCATATCGGCATTGAGCAACAGGGTCTTCATGATCCACCTCCTCTGAATGACGTTTCATAGAGAATTTATCAATGTTTTATCTTTAAAACATCGTCCTTTAGTCTACACATCGTTGACTCGTCATGCGTGTCTGCCTAACCTTCTTGTGCACGCTCGCTGGGCGCCTTCAGGACGGCTCGCTATCCGACCGCCGGCAGCGACAACAAGAACCCGACTCGAGGAACCGCACATGATGACCCGCTTCCCCCTCTTGCATCTGAGCTCGGCTGTGGCCATTGGTATCAGCCTAGCCACCCTGAGCAGCACCGCCCAGGCCGCGACCGAGTGGGACATGCCCACGCCCTACGGCGACATGACCTTCCATACCGTCAACATCCGCGAGTTCGCGGACGACGTCCGCGAGGCCACCGATGGTGAACTGGACATCACCGTGCACTCCAACGGCTCGCTGATCGGCCATGCCGAGATCAAGAACTCGGTGCGTCGCGGCATCGTGCCCATCGGCGAGCTGATCATGTCTCGCCTGGCCAACGAGAACCCGATCTTCGAGGTCGACTCGGTGCCCTACCTGGCGACCGGCTACGAGGATGCCAAGACCCTGTGGGAGGCCTCTCGCGAGATCATCGCCGAGGAACTTGCCGAACAGCGACTGCGTCTGCTCTTCGCCGTTCCCTGGCCGCCCCAGGGTATCTACACCCAGCAGGCCCTTGAGGAACCGGACGACCTGAAGAACCTGAGCATGCGTGCCTACAACACCGCAAGCGAACGGATCGCCCAGCTGGTCGGCGCCGTGCCTACCCAGGTCGAGGTACCGGACATCCCCACCGCCTTCAGCACCGGCCGCGTCGATGCCATGATCACCTCGCCGGCCACCGGTGCCGACACCAAGGCCTGGGACTACCTGAGCCACTTCAACCACGCCCAGCTGTGGCTGCCGAAGAATATGGTGATCGTCAGCGAGAAGGCCTTCTCGCGTCTCGATGAGGCCAGCCAGCAGGCAGTACTCGATGCGGCCGCCGAGGCCGAGACGCGCGGCTGGGAGATGAGCCGCCAGGAGACCGGTGATGCCATCGCGGTGCTCAAGGAGAACGGCATCGAGGTCAGCGAGCCGACGCCTGAGCTCGCTGCCCTGCTCGACGAGGTCGGCGCCACCATGACCGAAGAATGGGCCGGCCGCGCCGGCGACCAGGGGGCCGCCATCCTCGAGGCCTACGAGGCCGCCCGCGACTGACATGTCACCCCCGCCGGGGCGTCTCGCCCCGGCACCAACCTCCGGTTTCCGCCATGACCTACCGTCTGCGACCGCTCTATCAGCTGGGCGGCTACCTGGCCGCCCTCTGCCTCTGCCTGATCTGCGCCCTGATCACCGCCCAGATCCTCGGGCGCATCGTCGATCGCATCGCCACTGGCATCGGTGGCGACCGCATCGGCCTGGCGATTCCCGGCCTCTCGGAAATATCCGGCTTCTTGCTCGTCGGCGCCAGCTTCCTGGGGCTCGCCTACACCTTCGTGCATGGCGGCCATATCCGCGTGACGCTGCTGATCGGGCGATTGCCCGCCGTGCCGCGGGCCTTCGTCGAGCTCTTCTGTTTGAGTATCGCCCTGGTGCTCAGCCTCTATCTCGGCTGGTACCTCTACTGGCTGCTGGCCGACAGCATCGCCTTCAATGAGTCGTCCTACGGCCTGCTGAGCATCCCGCTGTGGATCCCCCAGTCGGCCATGCTCACCGGCGTCGTGCTGCTCTGTCTGGCGCTGGCCGAGGCCTGGCTGACCACTCTGGTGACCGCCGTGACCCGGCCGTCCTCCTTCATCACCGACGACAGCGGCCAGGAATGAGCCCGGGAGACACTGCATGCTCGTGATGATGACGGCCCTCTTCGCCACCTTGCTGCTGCTGCTCGGCAGCGGCGTCTGGGTGGCCTTCTCGCTGCTGGGGCTCGGCTGGCTGGGCCTCTCGCAGTTCACCTCGGTGCCCACCGGTGACGTGCTCGCCTCGAACATCTGGGGCTCCAGCTACAGCTGGGAGTTGACCGCCCTGCCGATGTTCATCTGGATGGGCGAGATCCTGTTCCGCTCGAAGCTCGCCGACGACATGTTCACTGGCCTCTCGCCGTGGATGCAGCGCATTCCCGGTCGCCTGCTGCACACCAACGTGGTGGGCTGCGGCCTGTTCGCCGCCGTGTCGGGCTCCTCGGCGGCCACCTGCGCCACCATGGGCAAGATGACCCTGCCCGAGCTCACCCGTCGCGGCTACGATGAAAAGCTCATCATCGGCACCCTGGCAGGCTCCGCGACGCTGGGTCTGCTGATCCCGCCCTCGATCATCCTGATCGTCTTCGGCGTGGCCACCGACCAGTCCATCGCCCGGCTCTTCATGGCCGGCATCTTCCCCGGGCTGCTGCTGATCTCGCTGTTCACCGCCTACCTGATGCTCTGGTCCTGGCGCTTCCCGGACAAGATCCCCCCCGCCGAGGCCGGCCTGCCAGTGGGCGAGAAGCTGCGCCGGGCGCGCCGCCTGATCCCCCTGCTGGCGCTGATCGTCGGGGTTATCGGCTCGATCTACACCGGTCTGGCCTCGCCCACCGAAGCCGCCGCCGTGGGCGTGGTGCTCTCGCTGCTGCTGGCCCGGATCCAGGGCGCCATGGATCGCCACGTATTCCGCGATGCGCTGCTCGGCGCGGTACGCACCGCGACCATGATCGCCTTCATCCTCGCCGGCGCTTCCTTCCTCACCGCCGCCATGGGCTTCACCGGCCTGCCCCGGGAGCTCGCCGCCTGGATCGGCACCATGGAGCTGTCGCCCTTCATGCTGCTCGCGGCCCTGACGCTGTTCTTCATCCTGCTGGGCTGCTTCCTGGACGGCATCTCGGTGGTGGTGCTGACCACCTCCATCATGCTGCCCATGGTCGAGGCCGCCGGCATCGACCTGATCTGGTTCGGCATCTATCTGGTGATTGTGGTGGAGATGTCGCAGATCACACCGCCGGTGGGCTTCAACCTCTTCGTGCTGCAGGGCATGACGGGGCGCAATATCCTGTCGATCGCTTGGGCGGCCATGCCGTTCTTCTTCCTGATGATGTTCGGCGTGGTCCTGATCAGCCTGTTCCCGGGCATCGTCACCTGGCTGCCGCAGGCCATGGGCAACTGAACATGCAAAAGGAGCAGAGCGTGACAAGCGACCGGACACCTCGCGGCCCCATCGTCTCCTCGGAGCACCTGTCGCGCAGCAGTCAGGAACTCTCGGAGTTCGAGTTCGGCCTGATCATCGCCGGGCATGCCTTCGACCGCTGGATGGTGCGCTGCATGACGGCCAGCGGCTATCCGGAGCTCGGTGCCCTGGACGTGCTGGTCCTGCATAGCGTCAACCATCGGGAGCGCGCCAAGCGCCAGGCGGACATCTGCCTGGTACTCAACGTCGAGGACACCCATACGGTGACCTATGCCCTGAAGAAACTGACCCGTCTGGCGCTGGTGGCCGGCGAGAAGCACGGCAAGGAGACGTTCTTCCGTACCACCGACCAGGGACGGGAGGCCTGTAGCCGCTATGCCGAAATCCGCCAGGCCTGCCTGGTCGACTCACTCTCCTCCATGGGCATCGAGCGCGAAGAGATGAGTCGACTGGCGGGACTGCTGCGCGCCATGTCCGGGCTCTACGACCAGGCGGCCCGATCTGCCGCCTCGCTGTAGGGGGGACCGGCGTCACCCCCGGGCGATCAGCCGCCGCTGGCATCCATGAGCGCAGCACGGGGGTCGCGGGGATAGAAGCGCTCGGGCTGGCGCTCGATATGGGTAAAGAAGCGCGTGTCCTTGTAGGGCATCTTCATGAAGCCCGAGACCCCGAGCCCCTCGATCAGGCCCACGGCACCGAGTATATCCTCAAGGCGGCCTCGGAACTCCGCCTCCCGGGAGGGGTCGAGCAACCGGTAGTGGCTGTGGATCTTCAGGTGCTGGGGCAACGCCTCGAAGATGATCATCCCCGTGTGGTGGATCTCGTTGAGGGCCTCCAGCGAGGCGATGATCGCCTCGGGCAGTACCAGGAACTCCTCCGGGTCGGGGCCATCCTCGAAGTAGCTGTGCAGGCGCGAGCGGTCCTCCAGCTCGGGCACCGCACTGACCTCGTAGTGCAGCCGCATCCCGGGCAGGATCTCGAAGGGCTCCTCGACGCTCTCCCGGTCCAGGTGCAGGGTGTCGCGGGCATTGAACAGGCAGCTCTTGAAGATACCGCGACGGTGGATCGCCCGGGCCAGAGTGACCATGTTGTTGACCGCGGCGATGAAAGCCTGCTTCAGGGCCGGATCGTGCAGGTTGAGCGAGGTATCGATATAGACTCCCTCGGCCTCCCAGCGCACTGCCAGCCCGCCCACCACCGGATACTTGCCCAGCCGACTCACCGCCGCCAGGAAGGCCTTCTCGGTCTCCCCCATGTTCTGCATGAAGTTCTTGTAGTAGCGATCGAGCTGGATGTCGTTGACGTCGTTGAGGGCCTCGCGTCCGCCCTCCTCGCGCAGGAAGGACTTGCGCGAACTGTAGACCACGGTGTCGATCTCATGGCCGGCCGGACGGCTCCATACCGGCACCAGGGGCGCCTCCTGAGGGGTAGGCAGATCGAGCATCACCAGGTGACCCAGTCGGGGCATCTCACGAATGAAGTGGTCGCCGGCCCGCAGGCGGGTCCGCGGATCGGGATCGAGCATGCCATCGAGCATGCGCGCGAACTCCATGGGTAGCCCCAGGGAGGTGGCGGGAATGGCTCGGTGGCCGAAGCGGCAGGACTGGGCCGAGGCCAGGGCATAGAGGGTGGCCGCCGCCCCCTGCTCGTCGAAGCGCGGCGACGACAGCGCCCCGCCCAGTTGCTCCTCACCAATGAAGTAGACATCCCCCAACCGCGCATTGGTCTGCTGCAGGTTGTCCGACATCAGCTCCATGACGTTGGTCGCCACGAACTGCAGGCTGGCGTCGAGCTGTGCGAACACCGAGGAGCCCCAGTCAATCAGCGCGATGGTCTCCTGGGCCGCATCGAAGACCAGGTTGGAGGGCTTGATGTCGCCATGCACTACCGGCTTGCCGGCCGGTCCGCTCTCGCGACGCAGGGCGCGCAGGATATCGGCCAGCTGGTCGGCGATGCGCACCACCAGGCGAGGCGAGAGGCGTCCCTCGCGCAGCGACACCTCCTCCATGTTGAAGCCCGGGGCGCGCTGCATCACCAGGATCGCCTGGTGGCGCACCCGCTGGAAGACGATCAGCTTGGGCACCCGGGGATGGTCGACCTGCTCCAGCATGAAGGCCTCCTCCTCGAGGCGGTCCTGGAGGTGCTGGGGCAGGTTGACGCGCGTGAACTTGAAGACGTACTGCTCGCCGAGCCCCGTGAGTCCGGCGAAGACAAAGCCATAGGCACCCTTGCCGATCAGCTCGATGTCCCGGTAGCCCAGCTGCTCCAACTGCTCCTGGCACAGTGCTACCCACGCCTTGAGCTTGCGGGCGTCGTCGTGGCTGAGCAGGTAGATCGACTGCTCTTCCGGAATATAGAACTGCTGCAGGGATGCCTGGGTCATCCCCTTACCCTAGATGCAGAAGCATCGTCTCGGGCGCTTCCAGATACCCCTTCCAGGCATTGCAGAAGCGGGCAATGGTGCCGCCGTCGATGAGGCGGTGATCGCCCGCCCAGGTGACGGTCATGATCGCCCGCTTCACCACCTGATCCCGGTCATCGAAGCGCGGCAGCCACTGGGTCTTTCCGATGGCAACGATCGCCACCTCCGGGGCATTGATGATCGGCGCCGCATAGGTCCCGCCCAGCGCCCCGATGTTGGAGATGCTGATGGTGCCGCCCTTCAGGTCGGCCTGAGCCACCCTGCCTTCGCGGGCCTCATGGGTCAGGCGCTGGATCTCGCCGGCGATCTCCAGCAGGGTCAGCCGCTCCACCCCCTTGACGTTGGGCACCATCAGTCCCGCCTTGCCATCCACGGCCATGCCGATGTTGCAGGACGGCAGGTAGTGGATCTCGTCGCCCGCCTCGTTGAGGCGGCTGTTGAGGATCGGGAAGTCGCGGATCGCCAGCGCCATCGCCTTCATGAAGAAGGGCATCAGCGTCAGGCGCGCCTCACAGGCCTGGGCCTCGGGCTTGAGGCGTTCGCGCAGCGCCAGCAGGTCGGTGACATCGAGCTCCTCGCCGTACTGGAAGTGCGGGATCGTCGACGCCGAGGCCACCATCTGGCGGGCCATGGCCGCGCGAACGCCACGCAGGGGTTCGACGCGGACCTCCGCCTCCCCGCTCGAGGGCCGAGCCGAGCGTGCCGCCTCGCCGGCAGGCGCCGGCGACTCCGCAGTGCTCGTGCCGCCGCGCTCCAGGAAGGCCTGGATATCCTCCTTCAGCACCCGGCCCTGCTTGCCGGACCCCGGCACCTGCTCGAGGCGAAGGCCATGCTCGCGCAGCAGGCGCCGCACCGCCGGGCTCGCCGGAATCCGTCCGTGGGGACCGAGTCCACTGGCCGGGGGAGCCGACGCCGTCGAGGCCGCTGCGGAAGCGGCGCGCGGTGCCGGCTCGGATGGCACAGGCGCAGCCGTGGCGGTCTCGTCCGGCGCCTCGGCGTGCGCCGGGGCATAGGCGAACAGCGGCGCATGCACACGGGCGATCTCGCCCTTGGGCACATGAAGCCGGGTGACCCGTCCCGCCTCGGGGGCGGTGATCTCGACCAGCGCCTTGTCGGTCATGACCTCGACCACCGGCTGGTCCTCCTCGATGACGTCACCCTCCTTGATGCGCCACTCCACTACCTCACACTCCACGATACCTTCACCGATATCGGGCAGCTTGAACTCTGTCATCTTGTCTCTCCTGTCCTGAACCCGGTCGTCAGAAATTCACACTGGCGCGGATGGCCTCGACGATCTTCAGGTGGTCCGGCAGGTACTCCTTCTCCAGCGTCAGCGGGAAGGGGGTATCCAGGCCGGTCACCCGGGCAATGGGCGATTCCAGGTACAGGAAGCAGCGCTCCTGGATGGCCGCGGCGATCTCGCCGGCGAAGCCCCCGGTACGCGGCGCCTCATGGGTGACCACCAGCCGGCCGGTCTTGAATACCGACTCGGCCACGCTGTCCTGATCCCAGGGCAGCAGAGTGCGCAGGTCGATCACCTCGCAGGAGATGCCGTCCTTCTCGGCCAGCTCCACGGCGCGGTCGATCACCTCCATCTGGGCGCCCCAGCCCACCAGGGTCACGTCGGTGCCCTCCTTGGTCACCTCGGCCTCACCGATGGGCAGCTGGTAGTCCTCCTCCGGCACCTCGCCGACGGCGGCGCGGTAGAGGCGCTTGGGCTCGAAGAAGATCACCGGGTCGGGGTCACGGATGGACGCCAGCAAAAGGCCCTTGGCCTGGTAAGGGTCGCGGGGCACCACAATCTTGAGACCGGGCGTATGCGTGAAGTAGGCTTCCGGCGACTGGGAGTGGTAATGGCCGCCGGCGATGCCGCCGCCGTAGGGCGCGCGGATGGTCAGACCGCCGACGTTGAAGAGATCGCCCGAGCGATAGCGGAACTTGGCCGTCTCGTTGACGATCTGGTCGAAGGCCGGAAAGATGTAGTCGGCGAACTGGATCTCCGCCACCGGCACCGAGCCCTGGGCGGCCAGGCCGTTGGCGAAGCCAATGATGCCCTGCTCCACCAGCGGCGTATTGAAGCAGCGCACGCGCCCGTACTTCTCCTGCAGATGGCTGGTGGCACGGAAGACCCCGCCGAAGCTGCCCACGTCCTCGCCGAAGCAGAGCACCTTGTCGTCCTCGCCCATGGCGATGTCCAGGGCGTTGTTGATGGCCTGCAGCATGTTCATGGTCGGCATCTCACTCCCCTCCCTTGGCAGCGACATCGTCACCGGCACGCACGTCCGGATCCAGGGAGCGTGCTCCCTTGGGGTAGGCCTCCGGGTACTGGCGGATGTGGGTCTTCAAGGCGTCGAGCTGACGCTGCAGTTCCGGGGTGACGTCGGCATAGACATCGGTCACCAGGCTGTCCAGGGGCGGCGGCGGACGCTTCTCGGCGCGCTTCATGGTCTCCAGCACCTCGCGGCGCAGGCTCTCCTGAAGGGCCTTCTCCTCCTCCTCGCTCCACCAGCCCAGGTCGATCAGCCAGCGCTGCATGCGCAGGATGGGGTCCTTCTCGCGCCAGGCCTCCTCCTCCTTCTTCGAACGGTAGCCGGAGGGGTCGTCCGAGGAGGAGTGGGCCGCCAGGCGGTAGCTCATGGCCTCGATAAGCACCGGCTTGTTGTGCTCCACGGCGATCCGGCGCGCCTCCCGGGTGGCCGAGTGGACCGCGAGGATGTCGTTGCCGTCGACGCGGATCACGTGCATGCGATAGCCGAAGGCCCGCGGTGCCACGCCGTCGGCGGCGAACTGCTCGATGGACGGCGTGGAGATCGCATAGCCGTTGTTGCGACAGAAGAAGATCACCGGCACCTCGTGGACCGCCGCCATGTTGAGGGCGGCATGGAAGTCGCCCTCGGAGGCCGCCCCTTCGCCGAAGAACACCGCGGTGCACTGGCCGTCGCCGGCGAGCTTCTGACCGTAGGCGTAGCCGGTGGCCTGGGGGATCTGCGTGGCCAGCGGCGACGAGATGGTCATGTAGTGCAGCTTGCGCGACCCGTAATGGATCGGCATCTGGCGGCCCTTGCCATAGTCCAGCTCATTGCCGAACAGCTGATTCATGAACTCGTCGAAGGTGAAGCCGCGATACACCAGGGCGCCCTGCTCGCGGTACTGCGCCATGATCATGTCGGCATC
Source organism: Halomonas sp. (assembly GCF_031581305.1). Taxonomy (GTDB): domain Bacteria; phylum Pseudomonadota; class Gammaproteobacteria; order Pseudomonadales; family Halomonadaceae; genus Halomonas. The sequence continues at coordinate 688 of NZ_JAVLBC010000102.1, read as the reverse complement.
ATCCAGTGCCGCCGTGGCGCCGATGACGGCAGCCTCTTCGCCGGTGCACTGCATGTAGAATGACAACCGTCCCTGGCGCTGAGCAGCGAGCATCCGCTCGTCGAGCACTCGGGTCGCGACCATGGCGCGATAGATGGCCAGCGCCTTGTCATGCTCCAGGTCGGGGGCTCGGGCACCCTCGTGAAGGGTGCCGTCCTGCTTGAGCAGCCGAAAGGTGGGAATGCTGAACTCGTCACCGGCCAGGAAGGTCGGCTCGTGGATATCCGGTGTTGTTGTCATCGTCGTGATCCTGTGCCCCTTTTGGGGGCAGTGTTGTCTTTAATGTTCCGATCCGCCAGAGGGTCGCCCCGGCGCCGGTCAACGCAACAGGATTGACGTTAACGTAAACTGGATAGGTTGGGTAGTCCCCGAAGCGACGGTGGGGGGGCACGCCAGGTCCGTGGCTCAACGAGTTCCGGCCAATGGCAGCCGACTGAACAGGCTATCCACACTGACGGCCAGCAACCCGATCAGCAGCGCCCCCTGGACCACATAGGCGGTATTGCCGTTGACGATGCCCGAGATGATGGGATCGCCGAGGTTGCTCGCCCCTACGGTAGCGCCGATGGCCGCCGTGGCGATGTTGATGGTGATTGACGTGCGAATCCCCGCCAGTATCACCGGCGCGGCCAGCGGCATCGGCCGGGCC
>NZ_JAVLBC010000305.1:0-2252 GCF_031581305.1 Halomonas sp. | reverse complement strand
CCGGCTTCAATTAGAGATGTCGAAATGACTCGGCAAGACTGACTGGATTCCAGGGCCTGTCGTATCTCGACCAGTACTCGGCGCCGATGTACGGCGTACATTGAGGTGGTGAGGTGATAGACGCCAGGCTGATCTGCTATCGACTCGAACAGCGCCCGAGCATGACGGCGGTTATTGACGATGCACAGCACCTGATCAGTCGCGAGCAGTTCGTCACGCAGCTCCCCATCGTCGAGCGTACCAATATGGCGCACGGAAACGCGCTTGAGGTCGCGGTAAAGCTTGTTAGGGCATTTCGCAAGCTCACGCATGTCCCGAAACCCACCTTGAAAGCTGTGCTCGGGGTCGTCGGTTTCTGCCAGCGCCGGCTGAGTCGCCGTGCACAGAACGACGCTGGTGTGATAGTTCAGCGCCAGCTCGTCCAGTGCCGCCACACTGGGCCGCAGCAGGGGCAAGGGCATGGTCTGCACCTCGTCGAGAATCACCACGCTGCCTGCGATGTTGTGCAGCTTGCGGCAGCGCGAAGTCTTAGCGGCAAACAGGCTTTCGAAGAACTGCACTGCCGTGGTGACGATGATCGGCGCATCCCAATTCTCGCTGTCACGGCGCAGCTTGTCGACGCTATGGCGATCGCGCTGATTACCAGCATCGAAAGCGCTGTGGTGCTCCAGCACTGACGCCTCGCCATACTCCCCCAAGGCATCACGAAACACCGCAGCGTTCTGCTCGACAATACTGGTGAAAGGAATCACGTAGATCACCCGATCCATGCCGTGAGCAATGGCATGATCGAGAGCGAAAGCTAACGAGGCCAACGTCTTGCCCCCACCGGTCGGTACCGTCAGTGAAAACCTGCCAGGCGGCAACTCGGCTTGAGCGCGAACATGGGTGAGAATCTCACCACGCAGGCGATTGACGTCGCTGTCTGCTTTGAAGGTGGCCAAGCACTTATCAAGGGCATCACGCAATACGTCGAGCGGAGGACCGCCACCACGCGCGTGGGGCACGCCTTTTTCATGCACTACATAGAAAGCCTCAGTATCGATAAAGTCGGCATCGACCAGGCAGGAAAACAGCATCCTCGCCAGAAAGGCATACTGAAAGAAGGCCCTGTCGCGGCGCTGCTGAAAATGTGCCGGAGGCAACAAATTGCGGGGAAGCGCTATCTCTTGCTGCCACGCCGAATCGAGCGGGGGCAAGTCAGCTTCCAAGCGGTTCTTCAGTGGCGTGCGCTCACCTATATCCCGACCATTGGCCAGCCCTGCATGGTGACCGGCGATCAGGTAGGCCAGCAGATAGCCCACCTGTGGATAATTATCAATCGCGATATGGGCGCCAGCTGTTGAATGGTCGACACGTTCTGGCGAACCTTCCAGGCGGCGCTGAAAAGGTACAGTGTACTTGCCGATGTCATGGAGTAAGCCAGCGGCCTCCCCCCAATGAGAGGCACCGAAGCGTTCTGCCCGCTCCGCTGCAAGTTGGCCAACCGTCCTCAGGTGGCTTTCAAGCGTTTGCCAGTCAGTTTTATCCGTCGCCGATGTGGAGTGTGCGTAGAACATTCCAGAGCCTGTATCCCTGGTGGAGTGAACTATCTTCTTATGACAGCTAAACACCCCTTACACGTAATCGCTACCCACTGGCCATACGACCAGCGTATTCTTTAACCCGACTCTGACTTGAGTCATGCTGGGTCTTCCCCATGGATGGATGGATGCAAGGAGTCTCCCCATGCTCGATACTCCGGCATTTGGCTGGGACACCCTCGCCCGCTATCAGCTGATCGAGATTCTGGTGCTGTGGGAGGGGTGCGTGGTGGTCTCGCAACTCGGTGAGGCCTTCGGCATCGGGCGACAGCACGCGCAGAAGGTGCTACGCCAATACCGCACCGTAGCACCGGGCAACCTCGTCTACGATGAATCGCGCAAGGAGTTTGCCGACTGAGCCCTTTGCACCATGATTTGTCCGGGGCAGGGTTGAGGAATGCCGGCACCTGATGGGTTCCGACAGGCGAATCGCTGCCGCTGCCAAGCCGCAAGGTCTCGCCGAGGATCGTACGCGAGATCGTCAAGGCCGCACGTGATGAGCTGCGCCTGGAGGTGTCTACGCATCCTTCACCAGCCCCGCGGGCGAAGACCGCATCCTGGTACCACATACCCTGGTGTTCGCCGCCGGGCGCTGGCACATGCGTGCCTTCTGCGAGAAACATCGCGACTACCGGAACTTATGCTGAGCCGCTTCCGCGGTGTGCCGGA
>NZ_JAVLBC010000003.1:35006-47967 GCF_031581305.1 Halomonas sp. | reverse complement strand
CGAATGGGGTCGCTGCTGGCAGGAAACAGCTCGCTGGTGAAGTCGGTCAGGAGAAGGCGACTCGCGTCCACGGCCACGCCGCCGATACGGGTCTGGACATCGAGCTCGGCCAGTGAGCCACCGTCCTTCGCCTGGTCAAGGCCCCCACCGAGACTCAGCGACTGCCAGAAAGTACGTACCCCCAGGGTGGTATAGAGTTCCTCGTCTCCGTCCACCGGTGCCCGGATCAGCCCGGCCGAGGCGGTCAGCGCGCGCGCCAGACCCAGGTCGAACTGGGCGATGGTTCGGGATTGCCCGTCGTTATCCCGGTGCTCGGTCACGCTGTACTGGAAGTCGCCGGGGAGAACCATGGATTGATCCAGAGGAAAACTGTATTGCTCCACTCGTGTCTCGCCCAGGGGACCATGGAAAATCAGCCGGAAGTCATTGCGGCCATAGCTCAGGGACTGGTCGTCGAAACGATAGCGGCCTTCGGCATCGGGCTGCGTAAAGCTCACCAGGGCACCATTGTAATAGAGTTCCACGTCCCATCCCGGCGGCAAGTCGCCTTCGAACGTCTGGCGGTCGAAGCTGGTAGGCCGTGTCAGTGGGCGATTGCTCAACGTCACCCCCTCGCCCCTGATACCGCGGGAAATGTTGTCAACGCTGGGAGTCGAGAGACTGCCGAACTGGAAAGACCGGGCATGCAGCGGGCCCAGCAGGTTTCCACTGGGGTCGTGGCGCCCGAGCGTGGCACGTACTTCCGGTGAAGGGTCCTGTTGGCTGCTGGAAAAGTAGAGCGAAGACTCCATACCCAGCAGATCTCCGGTGAGGTAAGCGGTATAGGCGGCGTCGCCTTGGGTACGGTTATTCTTGTGCTGCAGTTCGGTGGTCAACGTCTGATCGATGAACGGTATGCTCAGCAGCCGGTACGGCTGCTCATGGTGGGGATAGCCGGGATCTTCATAGCCACCTTGCGTTCCGGCACGATCCTCGAGGTCTTCGCGAGCCAGTCGGGCCTGAAGGGGCAATGCCTCGAGGGCATGAACGTGCAGGGAGAGACTGGCACGGTCGATCTCGAGTGCCAGCGGTAGCCAGTCTTCGAGCAGGGACATCGCCACATAGATATCGTCTGGCTCCCTCAGCACCAGTGCCGGATTGAAGGTCTCGGAGTTGCCGGCCAGGGTCACGCTGGCGTTGTCCAGGTTCAGGCTGAACCCCCGATCTTCGCTGAGGATAAAACCGCTGGCTATGCCGTCTCCTGGCTGAGTCTGGATAGCGATGGTCAACAGCCTGGCCAGCTCACCCAGGGGCAGGAGGGTATGCTCACCCACCTCATAGGCAGGAATGGCGCCTGAGAGTACAGACTGATCCAGGCGCACTTCCAGGATCAGGAGCTCTGGTTCCCCGGCTGGCTCCTGGGCCGACAGGGCCGGGGCGTAGACCAGTACGCAGACCAGCAACAAGAACCCTAACGTCAGCATCACCAACGGGCTGCCCCGGTGGGCGATAGTGGATGTCGGATCACTGCGGTAGAACAAGGAAGCTATAGCGACAGCTCCGACTCGGCTAGCAACTTGCCACCGTCTTCCGCCTGTTCACGGTAGGTAACGCGCAGGGTGCCGTTACTGAGGGGCAGGCCACTCGGCGGCTGTAGGGCAATGCGTGCTCGGCGGAGAGGATTGGGGGTGTAGACCGCCACACCATTGGCGCGACCGATGACCTGCTCGGCGCCGCTTCGCGAGGTGAAGCTGACGGTCAGGTCGCCGTAAACAGACTGAGTACCGCTACGCTGCATCTGGAGGGCAAGCAGCGGTGCTCCGCTCGAGGATCGCTGCAGCTCGAGCTGGGTCAAGGCAACATTGGCGTCTGTAGCGCCATGACGCACGATCACCGGGATGGAAGCGCCGACCAGCGCCGTCAACTGAATGCCTATCTCATCATCAGCGGTAGAGCCGGATTCGATGCTCCGACGTTCACTGGTTTCTGGCTGTTGGGCGAACAACAGGTGCGATCGATATTCGCCGGTCGCCAGTTCACTAGGCTTGCGCACCATGATGCGGACCGCTTGACCGGCACCGGGCTCGAGCGTTACCTGGCGCGGCGAGTATTGCAGTAGAGTATCGGCAAACTGTTCACCCGGCAGAAGCGCGGCGATTTCAGAGAATTCACCGGTTTCACTCATGCGTCGGTTGACCAGGGAAATGCGATAGGTGGCACTCTCGGTGCCGTTATTGATCAGCTCCAACTGGGCCGAACGCTGGTTGCCCTCGAAGACGATGCGAGTTGGATAAAGCATCAACTGGGCCAGCGCATGGCTCGCCGGCAACATGAGTAGCAGCGCGCACAGGGTGAAGCGGAAGAGGAACACCGTGCCACGCGCTTTCTGGGTCAAGGCCTTGGGGATCATTGTGGAATCCAATTATCGTTTGTTTCGTGAGTGCCGGATGGCACATGGAGCGATGGGCGCCATCCGGTCGCGGCCTTCGAGATACATCAGTTGTAGTTGACGATCACGCTGAAACTGCCGGCATAATCCCCCGGTGTCTGTGAAAAACCGACATTGAGTGTTCCTCCCACTGTCAGGATCTGGGACCCACCCGCACTCAACTGGCCGCCAGTCCCGGAAGGGGTGCTCGTAAAGTTGTTGATGACCATATCGCTGCCCGGGCCCGTCAGTGTCACGAAGTCGTCGCCGGGCAACTGGATCGTATAGGTCGCCTCGGCATTGCCCGACACAGTGAACTCAGCGGCAAGGCCCTCGCCCGAGCGGATCAACAGCACATCGCCGCCGGCACTGCGCAGTCCGCTGGGGCTGACTGCGACCGAGCCGCCACTGCCGGCCACGAAGCTGCCGAACGACAATCCCCGTGTATTCTGGATCACGATCTCCTGCGCCCAGCCATGGGAAGCCACGAGAGAGGCCAAGGCGGCGCCAGCCGTGATTGCTGCCCAGTCACGTTTCATCGCGGTGCTCCCGGTTTGTGGTATCGCACACTGACGCTGACGTCAGCCGTGCCGGATCCAGGAAGACACATGCTCAGCGCCCCCGTCGTGCCGCTGCCGAAGGCGCTGGTGGATATGATATGAAGGGTATGGCCGATGGTGATTGGAGAAGTGACAGAGGCGCTGACAATGGTCAGCGCCAAATCAGGGTGGAGCTTCTGAAAATACCTTTCATAACCCCAACCTGGTCTTCGCCGGTCTCGCGCCCGGCTCGGCATACCCGTGAATAGTTAGTTGTACTCCACCGTTGCCGTCACATCGCCGGTATAGGTCCCGGCTGGCTGAGCTATAGCCACCGTCAGCGTGCCACCCAGATAGATGGACTGGGTACCTCCGGTGCCGAGGGTGCCTGCCGCTACTTCACCCGTGGTGGCACCGCCAGCGGTGAGGTCGCTGATTCTTTCCAATGCCATGGTATTCGGTGTTGTTTCTCCGTCGCTCAGCTCGGTAACGCCGCCCCAGGTAATATCGTAGGTCGCGTCATTATCACCGGTCACGTCGAACTGGGCGGCGGTCGGAGAGGAACCGACGGTTGATAGAATGACACCCGATCCGGTTCTTGCACCGCTAGTGGAGACCGTCACGCTGCCGCCGGCACCGGGGGCGAACTTGCCAAAAACCAGATCCGCCGACTTTGCGATCGCGATGGGCACGATGACGGTCCCCGTCGCCGAGGTTGTCGCCTCCGCAGCAAAGCTGCTGGATGCCCCGAAAGCCCCGAGCGCGACGACGGAAGCCAGCGCGGTACGGCGAAAATTCTTGCGAATGAAAGCAGATGAGTTCATTTATCAATCCCCTGTAAGTCATTGCCACGGTTGTTTTCCGTCGACGATGGCTTGAGTTAACACCAGGCAGGGGGATCCGTTAACACTTCGATGGCGGTCGGGCATGAAGAAAGCGTGCTCGGACCTAAAGGAGATGTCGGCGGTCCCACTGTCTTAGGGCTTTTACGCCCGTTAGACTGGTGACTTTGCGTCCCCGCCTTTCAACGGGTTTGCCTTTTTTCCGACAAATCAATGAAGTATTCGGTCTGCCGGGAGCGTATCACCTTTCGGTGAGCTACCCTCTGACTCATACTGAGTGATGGGTGAGCTTTCTACAAGCGGATTATTTGCAAAGCGCATCACTCATAGCGGAAATTAATATCATTAGATGATATTTCATTGTTTTTCTAGAAATCCTTGAGCACCGAGTGGTCGGACAGACTCTGCGAATAAAGAATGGTTCAGGGGATACGAAGTCGTCCTGAAAAGAGTGGCTGTCATTCATGGTCTTCAGGAGCTGGATGGAACAGTAGAGATGGCAGAGTAGAGAACTAACTCACTGACTGCCTGTTCGTTACCTGTCGGGTCCCGTGTGATTGACCACCCGCTTGGTAAATAACTCAGGACGTTTGGTCTGCCATTCCTTCATCACCGCAATCGGTGATTGATGGTGTAGCGCCTTCTGCGGGATGTGGTGATTGTACAGCCAAGTGTAGCGTTTGAGCGTCTGCTCCAGGTCCTCGCCTGAGGTATAGCGCCGAGTCGCCAGCACGTCGGCTGATGTGGCCTATGCAAATGAGAGCTTGCCACCCTGTCTATCTCACCTTGTCCGTCCACATGGCATGACAGCTGATGCAGGCGTTATTCAGTTTCTGTAGAGACTGGCTGGCGGCGGGCCAATCTTTCTGTGCAGCCGCGCCTGCCGTGGCGTCGGCGTATTGATCCAGCAGCTTGTCGAAGGAAACCAGGCTCGACTTGAAGCTTGGCTGATCAGCCTCTTCCATGATGATCCAGGGGTCGTGGCTGGGTGCGGGGTGGGTCAGGATCATCTCGGCACCGTTTTTCACCATCTGTTGGTTCTGGCGCAGAATGCCTTCGTGCATCATGCCTGAGGCGGTACCCATGATTTCCATCAACTGCTGATAGGTCATGTCGGCCCGTTGCATGTTGGCCACCAGTCCTTCGGCAGAGCCTTCCTGAGCATGGGCAACACCTGCCAGCATGCCAATGGCCAACGTCCCGATCGAAATGTTCTTGAGCAACCTTGTCATCTGATCTCTCCTTCGTGTGCGACGGCCCGCTCAGGTGCGTGCCGCTGTGGGTTCCGTCGGCCATAGCCGGCTGGCAGCCAGGGTGGCGAACAAGGCCACAGTTGCCAGTGCCGCGAATGCCGCCATCATGCCCATCGAGCTCCCCAGCCAGCCGGCCAGCGGATAGGCGATCAGCCAGCAGGCGTGGGAGAGCGAGAACTGCGCGGCGAACAGTGCCGGACGCTCTTCCGCCTGGCAGGACTGCTTGAGCAGTCGCCCGGTGGGGGTCATCACCATCGAGGCACCGGCCCCCAGCACGAACCAGAGTAGCAGCAGGGTGATGAAACCGGGCTCCAGCAGCCCCCCGAACAGGCTGAGACTCATGAACACGCCACCGGTCAGCATCACCTGCCGCTGATCGAGTCGCTCGAGCAGGGCGGGTAGCGAGAGCGCTACGACCATGGAGCCGCCCCCAGCTGCCGCGAAGGCGATTGCCACGCTGGTTTCGCTCATGCCGAGCAGATGGCGCACGTAGACGACGGTGTTGACGATCTGCATGGCGCCAGCGGCGGCCACGGCCATGTTGAGGGCCAGCAAGCCCCGCAGGCGTGGGATGCGCAGGTAGAGGCTCATGCCGTGCGTCACCCTGGCCCAGACGCCACTCACGAGCGGCTCAGGGTGCGGTGAAGGCAGAGCCACGCTGACGACCAGCACGGCAGAAAGCAGGAAAGCCACGGCGTTCAGGACGAATAGCGCGTCGAAGGACAACACTACCAGCAGCAGCGCGGCGAAAAGCGGGCTGAGCAGGTTTTCCAGGTCATACGCGAGACGAGACAGCGACAGCGCTCGCGTGTAGCGCCGTTCGTCCTCGAAGATGTCGGGAATGGTGGCCTGGAAGACCGGTGTGAAACCCGCCGAGCAGGCGTTGAGCAGAAAGATCAGGAGGTAGATCTGCCACACCTCGGAGACGAATGGCAGGCTGACCACTACCGCACAGCGCAGCACGTCAAGGGTAACCAGCAGCGTGCGGCGCGGCAGCCGTGACGCATAGGCACCTACCACCGGGGCGATGCCCACGTAAGCGACCATCTTGATGGCGAGTGCCGTGCCCAACACCTCGCCGGCACGCTCTCCCGCCAGCTCGCTGGCCAGCAGCGCCAGACCGACGGTGGTGAGGCCGGTGCCGATCAAGGCGATCACCTGGGCGGTAAACAGGTGCCGATAACGTTTGTCGCGAAAGAGCTCCATGCGTGCTCCCGGTCGGAATCATTGATGGAAAGCCGCTAACCATACGGGAAGATCGGCGCCTTTGACCCTATCCCCCCGGGGGGGATAGAGTCAAAGGCGAGTGGCTCAAGACAACGAGGACATTTGATGCAGGACACACCACATCGACATCAAAGCCATGACGACGTCGTCAAGCGGCTTAAGCGGGTAGATGGCCACTTGCGTCGGGTCATTGCCATGATGGAAGACGGTCGGCCCTGCGTGGATCTGGCGCAGCAGTTACAGGCCGTCGAGAAGGCGGTGTGCCAGGCCAAGCGAACCCTGATCCAGGATCACCTGGACCATTGCCTGGATGATTCCGTGGCAGCGATCGCCCAGGGGCAGTCGGTCTCGCTCGATGAGTTCAAGCAGATCACCAAGTACCTGTGATCTGAGGTGGTGAACGCGTCAGTGGTCGGTTCAGCAACTGCCGGGGGGCCTACCCGAATACCGGAGTGACAGGCAGGTGGCAGCCAATGTTGCCGTCCTCTTGACGCCAAGATGTCAGCGCACGGTGGGTGGCTCGGGAGGTGACGTTGCAGCGGTGAGGTGTCTCCGGCTCACGCGCCGATGTCGCTGATTCTGGCCTGACAGGCACGCAAGCGCTCGATCAGGTCGGGCAGGGCGTCGGCGTCGAGTGCCGGGTCGCAGCCACCAATGCGTTCGAACCAGGCCCGCGAGATGCAGAGCGTACCCGCGGGTGTCTGGTGGCGCAGGCGCTGCCAGAGCTGCACCAGCCGGCCGGAGCTCGAGGTGGTCAACACCACGGCATCCTGGCTGTGCTGCTCGATGTCCGCCAGTGCCCGAACGAGCGAGTCGGCGGAGATGGCGTGCTCCCCTGCCGAGAACAGCAGCGCCTGGCCCTGGCAGTGGGCCACGGCCGTGTTGAGGTGATCCCCCAGCGGGGTTCCTTCGGTGGTCACGATGCGTGCGTCATGCTGGTTCGCCAGGCGTCGCAGGCGCGGATCTTCGGTGTCGTCGGCCAGTATCACTTCCACACGCAGGTCACGCCGCTGGCGGAACGGCTTCAGGTCTGCCAGGCGGCGGGGTAGGCCGGGTCCCGCGGAGCGGACATCGAGGAGGATGCTGCAGACGATCATGCTCGTGCCGGCTCCAGTGAAAAGTCACGCGGGTCGGACTGATATGGCGCCATCTCCGGAACCCGTGCTTCCCCGGTCGGCGCCGCTATGTAAAAGAGTGTAGTTTTTGGTTGTGAAAAGTATCAATAAGGTGCCGGATTGAAATTTCTGTGAATTAACCATGTCCATTCGGCCGCCTCGGACATGAGGCGCGCCATCAGCGCGCAACAGGGCAGCGAAACGTCTCATGATGGTGCGTTAAGCAGTTTTTGTGCACCTTTATAGTGCATTTTGCAGGCGTGTCATCTCCACTTGCCGCCTCGATATGCTGAGGTGGGGGCAGAAGCTGTCCGTGAGGGAGTGTGAAAAACACATTAAATCATGGGGATATGAAGGGAATGGAATGAAACGGTGCAAAATTGGCACGTTGCCTGCATTGTTCTGGCCAGTGCCATGTTCGTGCATGGCGGCCGTGGGCAGCACTGCCGCGGCATGTTACAACACGTGCTGGGATCGCCAGCGCCAATGCATTGCACCAGCTCAACCTTTCGAGCCTAGCTCACAGTGGAGGACACCATGTCTGCCAAGACTCTCGCCCTGATCGAAGAACATGACGTGAAATGGGTCGACCTGCGTTTCACCGACACCCGCGGCAAGGAGCAGCACGTCACCATTCCGGCCCGTGACGTCGATGAGGAATTTTTCGAGAACGGCCAGATGTTCGACGGTTCCTCCATCTCCGGCTGGAAGGGCATCAACGAGTCGGACATGATCCTGCGCCCCGAAGATGGCACCGCCTTCCTCGACCCCTTTACCGAGGATGCCACCCTGGTGCTGCGCTGCGACATTATCGAGCCGGCCACCATGCAGGGCTACGAGCGTGATCCGCGCTCCATCGCCAAGCGCGCCGAGGCCTATCTGCAGTCCACCGGCCTGGGCGACACCGCCTTCTTTGGTCCGGAGCCCGAGTTCTTCATCTTCGACGAAGTGCACTGGAAGGCGGATATCGAAGGCGCCATGTACAAGATCACCTCCGAGGAGGGCGCCTGGTCGACCGATCGTCCCGTCGAGGGCGGCAACCTGGCCCACCGTCCGCGGGTCAAGGGCGGCTACTTCCCGGTCCCGCCGGTGGACAGCTTCCACGATATCCGTGGTGCCATGTGTAATACCCTGGAAGCCATCGGCCAGTCTGTCGAGGTGCACCACCACGAGGTGGCCAACGCCGGCCAGAACGAGATCGGTGTGAAGTTCAACACTCTCGTGAAGAAGGCCGACGAGGTTCAGGAGATGAAGTACGTGATCCACAACGTGGCTCACGCCTACGGCAAGACCGCGACCTTCATGCCCAAGCCGCTGGTCGGTGACAACGGCAGTGGCATGCACGTCCACCAGTCCTTCTGGAGAGAGGGCGTCAACCAGTTTGCCGGTGACGAGTACGCGGGCCTCTCTGAAATGGCGCTCTACTACATCGGCGGCATCATCAAGCACGCCCGTGCCCTGAACGCCTTCACCAACGCTTCCACCAACTCCTACAAGCGCCTGGTGCCGGGCTTCGAGGCGCCGGTCATGCTGGCCTACAGCGCCCGCAACCGCTCCGCGTCCCTGCGCATTCCCTACACCGCGAGCCCCAAGGGCAAGCGCGTCGAGACACGCTTCCCGGATCCGACCGCCAACCCCTACCTGGCCTTCGCGGCGATGCTGATGGCCGGTATCGACGGCATCAAGAACAAGATCCACCCCGGCGACCCCATGGACAAGAACCTCTACGACCTGCCGCCGGAAGAGGGCAAGGCCGTGCCGACCGTGGCCCATAGCCTCGATCAGGCCCTGGAGGCGCTGGACGCGGATCGCGCCTTCCTCACCGAGGGCGGCGTGTTCACCGACGAGATGATCGATGCCTACATCGAGTTGCTCAGCGAGGATGTGGAGCGCATCCGCATGACCACGCACCCGATCGAGTTCGACATGTACTACAGCTGCTGATCGCGGGCGGCTGACCGCCCGGACCTACTTGTTGTCCGGCTCACCGTCACGCGCGTTGAGCGAAGAAGGGGTTCCGCCATGGCGGAACCCCTTTCTTTCATACACTATCCAACAAAGGAACGATGCAATCTCGCAGGGCCGTTGCCGTCGGGCGGCGGCGACGACGCAGGGGGTAGGCATGAACAAGGCACTCGTGATGCTGGTGCTGGGGCTCACGGTCAGCCTCGCGGCCCAGGCCCAGACCATCTATCGCACTACCGACGCCCAGGGCAACGTGATGTTCACCGACAACCCGGAACGCGGCGGCGAGGAAGTCGACCTCAAGCCGCTGACCGTGGTGCCCGGACGGGGCGAGGTCCGCGAGGCCGGGGCGCCGGCCGTGGTCGATGGCAACGGCAGGGGTAATGCAGCCTCTGCCGGGCCGGGGCAGCCCTTCATGCCCTACGACAGTTTCGGCATTCTCTCGCCGGGGCAGGAAGAGACGCTGCCCACCGGGGCCGCCGGCAACGTCCAGGTGACCCTGGGCATCCAGCCGGACCTGCGCGAGGACCATCGGGTACGCCTGCTGGTGGACGGCCAGGTGAGCCAGACGGCCATGCACACCGATACCTTCATGCTCAACAACCTGGATCGCGGGGAGCACGTGCTGCAGGCCGAGCTGCTGGATGCCAGTGGCGCGGTGCGCCATCGCACGTCGCCGGTGACCCTCTACGTGCAGCGAGCCAGCGTCAACCTGCCCCGGAACCCCAATAATCCGGCCAACAATTAGCTTCCTTCTCCACGGCCACATCGGCTGCTGTGTCCGGATGGCACCCACAGGCCGTGTCGCGATTTCCTGCCTCGCGATGAGGGCCGCGTCGATGCCTTCGATCATGCCGATCGGGTGAGCGAGGGCCACGCCTTCCCCCCGGAAGGGCCCTGATCGGCCTGTTCGCACTCCGTTTCCGCTGCACATTGATGGGCGCTAGGCGCTGTTCTGCACTAAAATGGTGCGTTATACGGGTGCAACCCTGCCCCGATAAGGCGGCATGACGCGCGCCATAGGGTGGCGCGCTTCTTGCAGCATATCCTGAAAGCGCCTCCCGAGAGAGGCCAAAACCGGACCGGGCAGGATCTTTCCATGTACCAACGCTTGATGGAACATCTCACTACGGCGGTGCTGCTGCTCGATGGCGAGCTGCGGTTGCGCTGGATGAATCCGGCCGCCGAGGCGCTGCTGGCGATCAGCCTGAGTCGCCTGAAGGGGCTGCCCCTGCCGTCTCTGGTGGACGGAGGAGACGAGGTCGGCGAGCTGCTGGCCAAGGCCCGCGACGAGTTTCATCCCTTCACCCAGCGCGAGGCGCGCCTGACCCTGGTCACCGGCGAGGTGCTGACCGTCGACTACACCGTCTCGCCGCTCTCCGCCGACGAGTTGCTGCTGGAGGTGGAACCCCGCGACCGGCTGCTGCGCATCTCACGTGAGGAGGCGCTGCAGACCCGCCAGGAGACCATCAAGGTGCTCGCCCGGGGGCTGGCGCACGAGGTCAAGAACCCCCTGGGCGGTATCCGCGGTGCGGCCCAACTGCTGGAGCGCGATCTCGACGACCCGGGCCTGCAGGAGTTCACCCGCATCATCATCGAGGAGGTCGACCGGCTGCGTGACCTGGTCGATTCCATGCTGGGGCCCAACCGGGTGATTCGCCACGAGCCGCTCAATATCCACAAGGTACTGGAACGGGTGCGTTCGCTGCTGATCGTCGAGCATCCTGAGGTGTGGATCGCGCGTGATTACGATCCCAGCCTGCCGGACCTGTCCGGTGACGAGTCGCAGCTGATCCAGGCCGTGCTCAACGTGGCGCGCAATGCCGTGGAGGCCATGACCGAGGCCGGCATCGCCTCGCCACGGCTCACGCTGCGCACCCGCGCCCGCCGCCAGTTCACCCTGGGCGCCGAGCGCCACCGGCTGGTCTGTGAGGTGGCGATCATCGACAACGGCCCGGGCATTCCCGAGTCGCTTCGCGAGACCCTCTTCTATCCCATGGTCTCCGGCCGCGCCGAGGGCAGCGGCCTGGGGCTTTCCATCGCGCAGTCGATCCTGCACCAGCACCAGGGGCTGATCGAGTGCGACTCCGAGCCCGGCCAAACCCAATTCCGCCTGCTGATTCCGCTGGAGAAGCGCCATGACTGATGTCGCACGCGTGGTGGTCGTCGACGACGATCGCGCCATTCGCTGGGTGCTGGAGCGAGCCCTGGCCCAGCCCGACCTCGAGGTCGAGACCGTCGATCGGGCCGATCGTGCCCTGGAACGCCTGCTGGAGGCGCCGCCGGACGTATTGGTCACCGACATTCGCATGCCGGGAATCGACGGGCTGGACCTGATGGCCAAGGTGCGCGAGGTTCATCCGGAGCTGCCGGTGATCGTGATGACGGCCCATTCCGACCTCGACAGTGCTGTCGCCTCCTATCAGGGCGGCGCCTTCGAGTACCTGCCCAAGCCCTTCGACGTCGACGAAGCCCTGGCCCTGGTGCGCCGCGCCGTGGCCCATGCGCGCGAGCGGCGTCGTCCGGTCAGCGTGCCCGAGGGGCTGGATGCCGAGATCATCGGCGAGGCACCGGCCATGCAGGAGGTGTTTCGCGCCATCGGCCGGCTGTCGCACTCGCATATCACCGTGCTGATCAACGGCGAGTCGGGGACCGGCAAGGAGCGAGTGGCCCGGGCCCTGCACCAGCATAGTCCGCGTACCGGCCAACCCTTCATCGCCCTGAACATGGCCGCGATCCCCAAGGACCTGATCGAGTCGGAGCTGTTCGGCCACGAGAAGGGTGCGTTCACCGGTGCGACCGCCCAGCGCAAGGGGCGCTTCGAGCAGGCCGACGGCGGCACCCTGTTCCTCGACGAGATCGGTGACATGCCCGCCGAGACCCAGACCCGCCTGCTGCGGGTGCTGGCCGACGGTGAATTCTACCGGGTGGGGGGCCATACCTCCGTGAAGGTAGACGTGAGAATCATCGCCGCCACCCACCAGAATCTGGAGACCCTGGTGGAAGACGGGCGTTTCCGCGAGGATCTCTTTCACCGTCTCAACGTGATCCGCGTGCATTTGCCGAAGCTGGCCGAGCGTCGCGAGGACATCCCCCGGCTCGCTCGTCACTTCCTGGCCGAGGCGGCCAAGGAACTCGCCACCGACGTCAAGGTGCTGACCCCCGAGGCGGAGGCGCACTTCACCCGGCTGCCCTGGCCGGGCAACGTCCGCCAGCTGGAGAACACCTGCCGCTGGCTGACAGTGATGGCCTCCGGTCGCGAGGTGCTCGTCGAGGACCTGCCGCAGGAGCTGCGTGAGCCCGGGGCCACCGAGGGCAACACCGGCGACTGGCGTACCGCCTTCCGCGACTGGGCCGACCGGGCGCTGGCCGCCGGCCACACCCACCTGCTCGAGGAGGCCGTACCGGACTTCGAGCGCATCCTGATCGAGACGGCACTCAAGCACACCGGTGGTCGCAAGGGGGAGGCTGCCGAGCTGCTGGGCTGGGGGCGTAACACGCTGACGCGCAAGCTGAAGACGCTGCTCCCGGCGCTGGCCGATGGGGAGTAGCCTTTTTGCCAAGCCGCCAAGCCGCCAAGCCGCCAAGCCGCCAAGCCGCCAAGCCGCCAAGC
>NZ_JAVLBC010000003.1:0-34906 GCF_031581305.1 Halomonas sp. | reverse complement strand
AGCCGCCAAGCCGCCAAGCCGCCAAGCCGCCAAGCCGCCAAGCCGCCAAGCCGCCGCATCACGTGAAGATATAGCAGCTTGCTGGCGGAGGGTGAGCGAGCCGTGCCTGCCTAGGACGAAAGGCGCATTGCTGCGCGTGGAGCCGCTGCCGTAGCGTCAGTGCATAAGGAACCTATCATTCAATAGGATGCTCCATGCCCGTCGTACCAGAAGCTCTTCCAAGGCGTGTCCAGGTCACCGAGGTGGGCCTGCGCGATGGCTTGCAGAACGAATCGGTGCTGCTCCCCACCGGGGATAAGGTAAGGCTGGTCCGGGCGCTGGTGGCAGCGGGCGTCAAGCAGTTCGAATTGACCTCTTTCGTCAGCCCGCGGGCCGTGCCGGCACTGGCCGATGCCCCCGAGCTGGTGTCGGCCCTGCGCGACATCCCGGACGTGCACTTCTCCGCGCTGGTCCCCAACCTGCGCGGTGCCGAGCGTGCCCTGGAAGCCGGGGTCGACTCGGTCGTGCTGTTCGTCTCTGCCTCCGCGACCCACAACGCCAAGAACGTCAACTGTCGCATCGAGGACTCCCTGGCGGCATTCGAGCAGGTCGCCCGCCGTCTCGAGGGCAGCGGCATCGAGGTCCGTGGCGCCATCGCCACCGCCTTCGGCTGCCCCTTCGAGGGAGAGGTCGATGTCCGCGACGTGGGGCGTATCGCGCGCCACTTCGCCGGCCTCGGCGTGACTCGGCTGTCGCTGGGGGATACCACCGGCATGGCCACCCCCCCGCTGGTCACCGAACGTGTCCGTCATCTTCGGGAGGTTGCCCCCTCGCTGTTGCCGACCCTGCATTTCCACAATACCCGCGGCATCGGCCTGGCCAACGTCATGCAGGGCCTTTGGCTGGGCGTCGACCGCTACGAGAGTTCCATCGGCGGGCTCGGCGGCTGCCCCTTCGCCCCGGGGGCGTCGGGCAATATCGCCAGCGAGGACCTGGTCTACCTGCTCGACGAGATGGGCATCGAGACCGGCATCGACCTCGAGAGCATGATCGAGTCCGGCCGACTGGCCAGCCGTCTGATGGGGCGACCGCTCCCCGCCCAAGTCTCCAGGGCCGGACCGCGCTTGGCCCTTGGCGACTGTTCCGCCGTTCCCACCGCAAGAGGCTGAGGATGTCCGACCATCAATCTCCCGCCGCCGGTTCCCTCGCGGGGATTCGCGTCATCGACCTGACCCGGGTGATCTCCGGCCCCTTCTGCACCCAGATCCTGGGCGACCACGGTGCCGACGTGATCAAGATCGAGCCGCCAGGAAAGGGCGACGTGGTACGCAGCCAGGGCAATATGGTCAATGGCGAGAGCTGGTACTTCGCCCAGTTCAATCGCAACAAGCGCTCCATGACGCTGGATTTACGCCAGGAGGCGGGCAAGGCGGTGCTCCACCGGCTGCTCGAGGATGCCGATGTGCTGGTGGAGAACTTCCGACCGGGGGTGCTGGGCAAGATGGGGCTGGATGACGAGACCCTGCGCGAGCGTTTCCCGCGCCTGGTGGTGGGGCGTATCAACGGCTTCGGCTCCACCGGCCCCTATCGCGACCGTCCGGCCTATGACTTCATCGCCCAGGCCATGAGCGGCTTCATGGGCGTCAATGGCCCGGCGGACGGTGAGCCCATGCGGGCCGCCCCGCCCATCAGCGACATGGTGGCCAGTCAGAACCTGGCCTTCGGCATCTGCGCCGCGTTGGTGCGTCGAGCCACCACCGGTCAGGGGGAGATCGTCGAGACGGCACTGACCAACGGCCTGATCGCCATGATGGGCTACCTGGCCGCCGAGTTCTTCGCCACTGATCATGTGCCGGCGCGCACCGGCAACGACCATCCCATGCTCTATCCCTATGGCCTGTTCAAGGCCAGCGACGGTGAAGTGGCCATCGCCCCCAGCAACGACACCATGGTGGAGCGCTTCCTCGGTGCCCTGGACAAGCTGCACCTGCTCGACGACGAGCGCTTCGCCGACAATGCACGGCGGATGGCCAACCGCGACGCGCTGCGCGAGTGCCTGACGGCGGTGACCGAGACGCGCAGCGTCGAGGCCTGGATCGACCACCTCAACCGAGCCGGGGTGCCCTGCGGACGCGTCCATGACTTGCGCGAGACCTTTGCGGATCCGCAGGTCCAGGCGCAGCAGATGCGGATCGAGCTCGACCAAGGGGAGCTTGGCCGGATTCCCGTGACCGGCTTCCCGGTAAAGATGCAGGAGGCGCCGGCAGCCGTGCACCATCCCGTGCCCCGTCTTGGTGAGCACACCCGCGACGTCCTGGCGGAGTTCGGTTTCGATGATGGCGAGTTGAAGGCCCTGGAGGCGCAGGGCGTGATTTGAATCTACGCTGCAGGAGGTCTCGGGCCCTCTGGGGCTTGTGGTCATAACAACAGTCGCTATAACAACAAGGGGAGGATCAACAAGATGCCAACCATTAAGCACGCTACCCGGGGGATTGCCGCCTCGGCCCTGCTGGGACTCGGCCTGGTCGCCAGCATCCCCGGCCATGCCCTGCCCATCAGCGAGTGCATCGCGCCTGCGGATCCCGGTGGCGGCTGGGACTTCACCTGCCGCTCGGTGGGCAAGCTGCTGCTCGACCTCGAGCTGGTGGATGGGCCGGTGCAGGTCACCAACATGCCGGGTGGGGTAGGCGCCGTGGCTTTCGCCAACGTCGAGAGCAACCGCGCCGATGACAGCGACCTGATCGTTGCCACCAGCACCGTGGGGGTGACCCAGATCGCCCAGGGCAAGTATCCCGGCGGCGCCGATACCATGCGCTGGCTGGGCATGTTGGGTACCGATGTGGGCGTCATCCTGGTGGATGATGACAGCGAGTACGAGAGCCTCGAGCCGCTGCTCGAGACCATGGTCGAGGATCCGGGCGCCCTGGCCGTTGCCGGCTCCAGCGGTGCTGGCGGCTGGGACCACATACGGGCGCTGATGCTGGCCAAGGAGGCGGGCATGCCGGATGACCAGATCGGTAGCCTGCGCTGGGTGCAGTTCGACGGGGGTGGCCCGGCCGTGACCCAGATGATGGGCGGCCACGTGGACGTGGTCTCCACCGATCTGGGGGAGATCGCCGGCTTCATCGAGTCGGGCGACGTGCGCGTGCTGGCGGTGCTCTCCGAGGAGCCGCTGCCCGAGCCCTTCGCCGACCTGCCCACTGCCGCCTCCCAGGGCTATGACGTGGCGGGTTACAACTGGCGCGGCTTCTACACCGGCGGCGAGGTCTCCGACGAGGAGTACGCCGCCCTGGTGGAGGACCTCCAGGCGCTCTACGACAGCGACGAGTGGAAGGAGGTCGCCCAGCAGAACGGCCTGGTCCCCCTGTGGCGCGGCGGTGACGAGTTCGATGCCTTCGTCCGCGAGTCCATCGATGAGGTCGAGGCCATTTCCCGGGAGATCGGGGTCATCCAGTGAGTGATCTCCTGCAGGAGGACGCCGGGCGGGTGCCCGGCGTCATCGGCGATCGCATCGCCGGGGTCCTGTTGCTGGCACTGGCGCTCGGCGCCTGGTGGCTCTCCCATGACCTGGAGTCGGGCTTCATGCAGCCCATCGGGCCGGGCGAATACCCGCGGCTGATCAGCCTGCCCCTGGCGGCGCTGTCGTTGCTGCTGATCCTGCGTCCCGGCTTCAACCAGCGCTGGCCGGATCGCACTGCCCTGCTGCGGCAGGGGTTGACCCTGCTGGTGCTCGCCAGCTTCGCCGGCCTGGTCAAGCCGCTCGGCTTCCTGCCGGCCTCCCTGGTGACGGTGGTGCTGCTGGTCCGCCTGTTCGGGGCATCCTGGAAGCCCGCCCTGGTCAGCGGCGGCGTGCTCGCCCTGGCCCTCTATGCGTTGTTCGAATTCGCCCTCGGTATTCCGCTTCCAAACATGCCGGGTCTGGACTGGTAGGGCTCACGACATGGATATCCTCGCCTTCCTCGCTCAGGGCTTTGCCGTGGCGCTGGAGCCCCAGAATCTCTTCCTCGCGTTCATCGGCTGTGTCATCGGCACTCTGATCGGCGCGTTGCCCGGCCTGGGGCCGGTCAACGGCGTGGCGCTGATGATTCCGCTCTCCTTCAACTTCAGCCTGCCGGCCACGGGGGCGTTGATCCTGCTGGTCAGCGTCTACTATGGCTGCATGTATGGTGGACGCATCAGTTCCATCGTCCTCAACATTCCTGGCGACGAGCCGGCCATGATGACCACCCTGGATGGCTATCCCATGGCGCTGAAGGGGCAGGGCGGCGAGGCACTGGGGCTCTCCGCGGTGGCCTCCTTCGCCGGGGCCGCGGTGGCGACCCTGGGGCTGGCGCTGTTCGCCCCCCTGCTGGTCCAGTTCGCCATCCGCTTCGGACCGGCGGAGTACTTCGCCCTCTTCGTGCTGGCCTTCGCCACCATCGGCGGGGTGACCGGCGGCAGCCTGGTCAAGAGCTTCATCGCCGCCTTCCTGGGTCTGCTGCTGGGCAGCGTCGGCCTCGATGCGGTCAGCGGGGTGCCACGCTACACTTTCGGCCTCTACGAGCTCTATGACGGCATCGACTTCATCGTCGCCCTGGTGGGACTGTTCGCCATCTCGGAGTGCCTGATCTACCTGGAGGACATTCGCGGCACCAGCCGTCCGACCTTGACACTCGGCTCGGCGATGCCCGGTGTACGTTCCGCCGGGCGCTGCGCGCCGACCATCGCCCGCGGCTCGCTGATCGGCTTCGTGGCAGGGGTGCTGCCCGGGGCCGGCGCGGCGCTGGGCAGCTTCCTCGCCTATATGCTCGAGAAGCGCTGGGTAGGGCGCAATGGCCGCTTCGGGCAGGGTGACCCGCGCGGCGTGGCGGCGCCCGAGGCGGGCAACAACGCCGCCGCCGGCGGTGCACTGATTCCCATGCTGTCGCTGGGCATCCCCGGCAGCGGCACCACGGCGATCCTGCTGGCGCTGCTGCTGTCGATGAACATCACACCAGGGCCGCTGCTCTTCGAGCAGCAGCCTGAAATGGTGTGGGGGCTGGTGGCAGCGCTGGTGATCGGCAACTTCGTGCTGCTGGTGCTCAATGTGCCGTTGGTAAGTCTGTTTGCCAAGGTGTTGCAGGCACCGGGCTGGTTCCTGATGCCGATGGTGGTGATGGTGGCCTTCGTCGGTGTCTACTCGCTCAACAACAGCGCCTTCGACCTCTACATGATGCTGGGCTTCGGGGTGTTGGGCTATGCGCTGCGCAAGCTGGAGATTCCCACGGTGCCGGTGGTGCTGGGCCTGCTGCTGGGCGGACAGATGGAGTTCAACCTGCGCCGTGCCATGTCGATCTCGGGCGGGGACTGGAGCATCCTGTGGAGCAGCGGCATCTCGGTGGGCATCTACCTCTTCGCCGTCACCCTGATCGTTGCCGGCCTGGTCTACTCCTGGATGGTTCGGGGTCGCCTCGCCTAGGCCGACGGGACTGGGCCCCGGCGCCCGGGGCTGCCAGAATGGGCCATCCAAGGAGAGAATGCCCATGACGCAGATGAGCTGGGAGCGGCTGCTCGACCCGGGTCGCCTGCACGATCGCCGCGATGAGCGCCCCGGGGGAAGTCGCGATGAGATCGGTCGCAGCCCCTTCCACAAGGACCATGACCGGATCGTCTTCGCCGGTTCCTTCCGGCGCCTGGGCCGCAAGACCCAGGTCCACCCGCTGACCGACAACGATCATATCCACACCCGCCTGACCCACTCCCTGGAGGTGGGCTGCGTGGGACGTTCGCTGGGGATGATCGTCGGCGAGCGGCTGAGCGGGCGCCTGCCCGGCTGGATCACCCCGGCGGACCTGGGCGTGATCGTTCAGGCGGCGTGCCTGGGCCACGATATCGGCAATCCGCCCTTCGGCCATGCCGGCGAATACGCCATCCGCGACTGGTTTGCGCGCGCCGAGTCCGACGGCAGCGGCTTGCTGGAGGGGCTCTCGGCGTCCGAGCGCCAGGACCTGCTCACCTACGAGGGCAATGCCCAGGGGTTTCGCATCGTCACCCAGGTCGAGTACAACCAGTTTCGCGGCGGCATGCGCCTGACGACGGCGACGCTCGGAACCCTGCTCAAGTATCCCTGGACCGTGGAGCACGGCGGCACGGCCGGCAAGTTCGGCTGCTACCAGAGCGAACGCGAGCTGCTCGCCGAGGTGGCCGAGCGGCTGGGCCTGCTGCCCCGCGGCGAGGGGCGCTGGTGCCGCCACCCGCTGGCCTGGCTGGTGGAGGCCGCCGATGATATCTGCTATGCGCTGCTCGACCTCGAGGATGGGCTGGAGATGGGGATCCTGCGCTACGAGGAGGTCGCCGGGATCCTGATCCAGATCGCCGGCGGCGAGCCTGCCGACTATGCTGCCATGCAGCGTCACGGGGTCTCCCAGCGGCGGCGCATCGCCGCCCTGCGCGGAGCGGCCATGGAACGGGCGGTGAACGACGTGGGAGCGGTCTTCGTACAGCACGAGGCCGAGCTGCTGGGCGGGCGCCTCAAGGATGATTTGCTCGAGCTCTGTCACCCGGACCTGGGCTGGGGCGTGAAGGCGGCCAAGCAGCTGGCCCGGGAGCGGATCTTCCAGAACGAGCGCAAGGCCAAGCTGGAGATCGGTGCCTACACGACGCTGGGCATTCTGTTGGAAGCCTTCATCGGGGCGGCCCATGAGCTGCACCACCATGGGCGCTCCACCTTCAAGCACCAGCGCGTGCTGGCACTGATCGGCGAGAATACCCCGCGGCCTTCCTGGAGCCTCTACGACAGCTACCGGCGCATGCTCGACTTCATCGGCGGCATGACCGACCACTATGCCGTGGACCTGGCCCAGGAGATGGGCGGCCGGCTGCGGGGCGACTGAGATGGTGTTACTGCGGGCCGTAGCGGTCGGCTGGCGGAGGGCGCTGCTTGGCTTGGCGCTGCTGTTGGCGGTTTTGCCGTCCCTGGCCGAGGGGCCTCTCGAGCGCCTCGAGGGAGAGGGCTTCGATCACTATACCCTGGCGCTGACCTGGCACCCCGGCTTCTGCGCGAGCCGCTCGCGCCCGCCCCGGGAGTGCCGTGAACCGGCCCTGCGCGAGGGGGCCGAGCGGGGCTTCGTGCTGCATGGCCTGTGGCCCTCCCTTCCGGAACGCTTCGCTGCACGTGGCGTCGACCGGCGCCGCTGGTGGCGGGAAGGCTGCTTCCTCGAGACGCCGCGGCCTGACGGCAGCTTCTGCCGCGCCCATCCGCCCCTCGACCTGCCGGAGCCACTAGGGGAAGCGCTGGATGCCATCATGCCGGGGCGCGCCAGCTGCCTGGACCGCTACCAGTATGCCAAGCACGCCGCCTGCCTGGCGCTGCCCGAGGCGGGCTACTTCTCGGCCTCGGTGGCGCTGGCCGAGACGCTCAACGCGAGTGTCTTCGCGGCCTTCGTGACCCTCAACCAGGGCGGTGAGGTGGGGCGCAATGCGCTGATCAATGCCTTCGAGGCGGCCTTCGGCGAGGGCACGGGGCGCGCGCTGCGCCTGGAGTGTGGCGGGCGCGGCAATCGTCTGCTCACCGAGGTGCGCATCGGTATCGCGACCGGTCGCCTGGCGGAGTTCCCGGCGGCCGAGAGTCTGGTGCACCAGGACCGTGGCCGCTGTGCGACCCGGGTGCGCATCGCTACCTTCGATTGATCAGACCGAGGGCCCTTCCAGCGTCGGCAGGTCCAGCAGGCTGGCGCGATGGCGCAGGGCCGTGATCACGGCATCGTGGGTCGCGTCGTCGATCTCGCCCAGGCGGGTCTCGGTGAGTCGTCTGGCTAGGTCGCCGCCGCCCACCACCAGCAGGTCGTCCGGTGCCTGGCTGGCGTCGATCTCCCAGCCGTGCAGGGCCAGTACACCCTTGACCGGCACCGGACCGCCGACCTGGCGTTCGAGCCAGGCGGTCAGCCAGCGCGTGGCCTGGCGGGTCTTGCGCAGTGACCGACGCTCGCTCCAGCCCGGGAAGCGCAGGCGGTCAGGCTCGATGGCGACCAGGTTGACCTCGCGGCCGCCGGGCGTGATGGCAGGGGTGCGGGCGCGGGTCTCGACCACGAAGATGCCGTGGGGGGTGATCGCCACGTGGTCGATGGTGTAGCCGTCGCCGGGCACGTCATGGAAGACATAGTAGGGGTGCGCCTCGGGGCGGATCAGCCGCTCCAACTCCTGGCCCACGGCGAGTTCGCAGGCCAGTCCCAGCTTCAGCCGGCGGATACGCTGGAAGTCGCGGATCAGCAGGAAGCAGAACACCAGCGCCAGCAGGGTGCAGAGCGCGCCGTAGAGCGCCCACTCGATCCAGTCCTGTTCGCTGGAGAAGAGCATGCGGCCCATGCCGTAGACCAACGGGGCCAGGGTGACGATGGGGCCCAGGGCGCCGTCGAGGAAGAGGCCGGCGAAGGCCCGGTCGAGGCGGTCGCGCAGGGCTTGTCCCGGCTCGCGCAGCGGGTGGGCGTCGAAGGGCGAGCGTACCCGGGCATCGTGCAGGTTGCGCAGCGCCACCACGATCACCGCGGTGGCCGCCAGCGGGAACAGGAAGATCAGCGGGAGCAGGTATTCCAGCCAGGCCATCGGGATTCCTTGCCCTGAGGGTGAGCGTCCATTCTAGACAACTCCCCCCTGGCGGGGCCATGCTCTTTCGGCGTGATGGGAGAGCGACGAACGATGAGGTGTGAGGAGGCAGGCGTGAGACAGGCGACAGCAGCGACACCGGCCCATGACCTCGAGGCACTCGCCGCTTTTGTCGCGCGCTACCCGCGCCTGGCGGTGCTCACCGGTGCCGGCATCAGCACCGCCAGCGGCATCCCCGACTATCGCGACGACCGCGGCGACTGGAAGCGCCCGCC
This sequence comes from Halomonas sp., assembly GCF_031581305.1. Lineage (GTDB taxonomy): Bacteria > Pseudomonadota > Gammaproteobacteria > Pseudomonadales > Halomonadaceae > Halomonas. The sequence goes on along the minus strand of NZ_JAVLBC010000003.1, from coordinate 26,093 downwards.
GCCCATGCAGCACCAGGTGTTCATGGCCAGCCATGCGGCGCGCCAGCGCTACTGGGCGCGGGCCCTGGTGGGCTTTCGCACCCTGCAGGATGCCAGGCCCAATGCGGCCCACAAGGCCCTGGCGCGTCTCGAGGCACTGGGCCATGTCAGCGGCGTGATCACCCAGAACGTCGATGGCCTGCATCAGCGGGCCGGATCGCGGCGGGTGATCGACCTGCACGGCCGTGCCGACATGGTACGCTGTATGGGCTGCGGTGCCCGGCGCATGCGCCATGACCTGCATGCCGAACTGGCCGCACGCAATCCGCACTGGGTGGAGGCCGGTGCCCGGGCGGGCCCGGACGGCGACGCCGATCTGGAAGCCGACTTCTCGGGGTTCCGGGTACCCGATTGTTCGCGGTGCGGTGATGGCATCTACAAGCCCGACGTGGTCTTCTTCGGCGACAGCGTGCCGCGCACCACCGTGGAGGCAGCCTTCGCCCTGCAGGGCGAGAGCGATGCCCTGCTGGTGGTGGGCTCCTCGCTGATGGTCTTTTCCGGCTTCCGCTTCGCCCGGGCGGCGGCCCGGCAACGCCAGCCCATCGCCTGTCTCAACCTCGGTCACACCCGGGCCGATGCACTCTATGCGCTGAAGGTGCAGGCCTCGGCCGAGGCCCTGGCCTGGCTGTGCGAGCGGTTGGAGAGTGGCTCGCCCCCAGGACTCAGCCGCCGGCCAGCCTGACCCGGTAGCCGCGCTTTTCGAGTTCACCCTTGAGCAGTTCGCGATGGTCGCCCTGGATCTCGACGACGCCCTCCTTGACGGCTCCGCCAGTGCCGCAGCGCTTCTTCAGCGTCTTGGCCAGGGTCTTGAGCTCGCCGGCAGGCAGCGGGATGCCCTCGATGGTGGTCACGCCCTTGCCCTTGCGGCCGCTGGTCTCGCGGCGGATGCGCACGATGCCGTCCAGTTCGGCCAGGCGGGCCTGTTCGGCCTGCTCGGCACAGTCGCACTCGGCCAGGGGCCGGCGGCACTCCGGGCAGGTGTCGCCATGTTCGGTGGAGTAGACCAGGCCGCCGAGCTGGTCCTTCAGGGATGCCATGTCGGCCTCCTCGTGTTCGAGAGTGTCCGGGCGATGATAGTCGTGCCGTCGACGCTCTGCATCCACGGCAGCTATCCACAGGCGGTGGCGAGACGGGGATGTGGGTATCAGGCGTGGGCGGCCAGGGCGCGGCCGCTTTCCAGATGGCCGATTACCGTGGGCAGCTGGAACATGCTGCTGATCATGATGGCCCCTTCCGGCGTCTCCTCAACATCCGGGAAGCGGTTGAGGTGGATCACCGTCATGCCGGCGGCCAGGGCACCCCTGACACCGACCAGGGCATCGTCGATGACCACGCACTCTTCGGGCGTGAAGCCCATCAGGCTGGCGGCATGGCGGAACAGGCAGGGATCGGGCTTCCAGCAGTTGGCCGTGTAGGCGCTGAACAGGCGATTGCCGAACACCTCGGCGAGACCGGTGGCCTCGAGCGAGGTGCGGATCTTGTTTTCCGGGCCATTGGAGACAACGCCCATGGGATGGCCGGCGAGGGCAGTGAGGGCCTCGGTGGCGCCATCAATGGCAATCAGCTCGCTGGCCAGGCGCCGGTTGAGATTGGCGCGCATGCGGCTCTCGAGAGGGTCTAGCCGCTCCGGGTCAACACTGCCGTAGCGGCGCTCCAGTTCGGCGACGATGTGGCGAAAGCGAGCCCCGCGGAACTCTCCCATGTAGTCGCTGACCTGGAAGGGCAGACCCGCGTCGGTCAGGCTGGACGACATCTCGTCGGCGAGCAGTGGCTCGCTGTCGACCAGGGTACCGTCGCAATCGAAGAGCAGGCAGAGGGGGCGTGCCATCACCAAACCTCGCAGATGTGGCCAGGGCGCATCGTCTGTTTAGTGTAAGCCCAGGCCGTAGACCTTGTGAACAGTGTTTCTCAAAAAGCTGCCCGGTTGTCAGGAACTTTCGAGCAGGGCTGCCGCCTGGTGTACTCAACGTGGTGCCGAGAGATCATGTCGGAGGTGTTTGTCGCCGGCGAGGCCCAGGCTGTTACGCCTAGAGAATCCTCATAGAGTTCTCCACTCTGGTTCACGGCGGAGGACGCCGGAAAAGTGTTGGCTTTGTTATGCAAGAATCTCCATAGCGGAGTGTATACTTGTATGACAAGTACATTTGGATGAAAAAGCATCAACGATGCCTTGCTTTTTCATGACTCGCTTGAGAAGAGGAGACTCATGGATGCGCCTGCCCACCAATGATTTCAAGCGTCGCCTGCTGGCCGGAGAGGCCATGACCGGTATCTGGCTGGGGTTGGCAAGTCCCTACGTGGGCGAACTCGCGGCGACTTCCGGCTTCGACTGGTTGTTGCTGGATGGCGAGCATGGGCCTAACGATCTCGGCAGCCTGCTTGCCCAGTTGCAGGCCATCGCTCCCTACGCCAGTCAGCCGGTGGTTCGTCCCCCACATGGCGAAACGGTCCTGCTCAAGCAGTACTTGGATATCGGCGTGCAGAACCTGCTGATCCCCATGGTGGAAAGTGCCCAGCAGGCTGAGGCGTTGGTGGCCGCCACCCGTTATCCACCACGGGGCATGCGCGGCATGGGTAGCGTATTGGCTCGCGCCTCCCACTGGGGCCAGATGACGGACTATCTCGATCGTGCTGACGAGGAGGTCTGCCTGATCCTGCAGTTGGAGAGCCCCGAGGCTCTCGAGAATCTGGAGGCGATCGCCGCCGTCGAAGGCGTCGACGGCCTCTTCATCGGGCCGGCGGACCTCTCGGCCGCCATGGGGCATCGGGGCGACCCCGGCCACCCCGAGGTCGTGGCCGCCATCAAGGAGGCCATCGAGCGTATCCGTGCTGCCGGGAAGGCAGCGGGAATCGTCACCTTCGACGAGGGGGAGGCGCGCGATTACCTGGCCGCCGGCTGTACCTTCGTGGGCTTGGGCGCCGATGTCACGCTCTTGGCCGAGGCGCTGCGCGGTCTGGCAGCACGCTTCCCTTCTAGGTGACCCTCTCGGCAGGTTGGCAGGATTCGCCCGGACTTCATCAGCCCTTCAGGATCAAACAGCGTCTTGATGCCCTCTGCCGGCTCGCGCTCCCCTGGCCGGCAGGGCGCCGGCCCAATCGGACACGTCGCGGGCCATGGCTTCGGGATCGCGAGGCAGGTCGCGTTCTCCCTGGCTTTTGAGGGCATCGAGGATGGCGTCGGCACTCATCTCAGGCTTCCTGCTGCCAGGCGGAACCGTCCGGGTAGTGGTGTCGTGCCAGGGACTCAGGGTGCATGGCGATGCTGTAGCCTGGCGCCTCGGGCACTTGATAGCGGCCGCGTTCGATTACCACCGGATCGACGAAGTGCTCATGGAGGTGGTCGACGTATTCCAGTACCCGCCCCTCTAGGCTGCCGGAAACGGCGATGTAGTCGAACAGCGAGATATGCTGGGTGTACTCGCACAGCCCCACGCCACCGCCGTGGGGGCAGATGGGAACGCCGAACTTGGCGGCCATCAACGTCACCAGGATCACCTCGTTGAGCCCGCCGAGGCGGGCAGCGTCGAGCTGGCAGTAGTCGATGGCGTCGGCCTGGAGGAACTGCTTGAACATCACCTTGTTGTGGCAGTGCTCGCCGGTCGCCACGCCGATCGGCGCGACGCGGTGGCGGATCTCGGCATGGCCGAGGATGTCGTCGGGACTGGTGGGCTCCTCGATCCACAGCGGGTCGAACTCGGCCAGCCGGCGCATTTTGCTCACCGTCTCGTCCACCTCCCACACCTGGTTGGCGTCCATCATCAGCACGTTCTCCCGGCCGATCTCCTCGCGCAGCAGGGCGGCACGGCGAGCGTCTTCCTCCAGGTTGCCCCCGATCTTCTGCTTGAAGTGAGTCCAGCCCTCGGCGAGGGCCTCCCGGGCCAGGTGGCGTACCTTGTCGTCGCTGTAGCCCAGCCACCCCGCCGAGGTGGTGTAGCCGGGATAGCCGTCACGTTGCATTTCCGCCTCTCGGTCGGCCTTGCCTGTCTCCTTCCGGCGCAGTAACGCGATCGCCTCCTCAGGGGTCAGGGCGTCGGTGACGAAGCGGAAGTCGAGGCAGCGCACCAGCTGTTCAGGGGGCATGTCTACCAGTAGCTTCCACACCGGCTTGCCCTCGCGCTTGGCCCACAGGTCCCAGACGGCGTTGACGATGGCCGCAGTGGCCAGATGGATGGCGCCCTTGTCGGGGCCGATCCAGCGCAACTGGCTGTCGCCGGTGATCTTGCGCCAGAAGGCGCCCATGTCCTCGGTGATGGAGGCCAGGCTGAGCCCCTCGATCAAGGGGGCCAGCGAGCGCACCGCGGTGATGACGATCTCGTTGCCGCGGCCGATGGTGAAGGTGAGGCCATGCCCTTCCGACCCACCATCATCGACATGCAGGATCACGTAGCTGGCAGAGTAGTCAGGGGCGGCGTTCATGGCATCCGAGCCATCCAGCGAGCGGGAGGTGGGAAAGCGGATATCCTTCACTTCGAGGCGAGTGATGGTGGTCATAGGGGGCTCTTGGAACAAGGGTAGTGGGCGGAAAGGATGGGTCAGGCGCTGTCTCTGGCGGCGAGGTCATTCATCAGCGCGCGGATACCGTAGGTCCAGGGTGGTAGGAGGTCGCTGCGCCCGACCCGGTTGACCAGGGCGCCCAGCGTTGGAGTGGCGATGGTCACCCTGTCGCCTTGATGATGGGTAAAGCCCTGACCTTCGCCGTCACGGTCCTGGATCGGGGAAAACATGGTGCCCAGGTAGAGCATGAAGCCGTCGGGGTACTGATGGTGGGCGCCCAGGGTCTGGCGCACCAGATCGAGGGGGTCGCGGCTGATTTCGGCCATGTCGCTATCGCCCTCCAGTCGGAAACCATCGTCTTGCCCCTCGATGCGTAACGAGACCTGCGCCTGTCGTACGTCATCGATACCGAAGCCATCGTCGAAAACCCGGATGAAGGGACCAATGGAGCTTGAGGCATTGTTGTCCTTGGCCTTGCCGAGCAAGAGGGCGCTGCGTCCCTCGATGTCACGCAGGTTGACATCATTGCCGAGCGTCGCGCCTTTGACGTTGCCATGGCTGTCAACAGCCAGGACGATCTCCGGTTCGGGGTTGTTCCACTGCGATGCCGGGTGAAGGCCCACGCTGGCTCCGAAGCCCACCGAAGAGAGCGGCTGTGCCTTTGTGAAGACCTCGGCGTCCGGGCCAATGCCCACTTCCATGTACTGTGACCAACCACCGCGGGCCTGAAGCTCTCGCTTGAGCGCCATCGCCTCTTCAGAGCCAGGCACAATGCGTGACAAGTTGCTACCGATGAGTGCCTGAAGGTCGGCACGCAGTTCGCTGGCCTTCGTCGCGTCGCCGCCGGCCTGTTCCTCGATGACCCGCTCCAGCAGGCTCACCGCGAAAGTGACGCCACATGCCTTCACCGCTTGGACATCGCAGGGTGCCAGCAGGAAAGGCGGACGTTGGGGCGTGGATAATGAGTTTTCCAACAGGCTTTCTACGGACCCCAGCGATGCACCATCAGTATTCCGCAGGGTGCGCTCCAAATCAGCTTGATCCAGCAAATCGGCCATCGTGGGACCAAGATGGGTGACATCAATGGCCTCTCCCTCACGGATTACCAAGAGTACCGGCCCGGGTCGTGGGGACTCGCACCAGGCGCGGCCTACCAGTAGGGCGCGATCAAGGTCAGTTGGCAGATAATCTGTTGCCGGACGGTGCGGGGAGTCGGGAAGGGTCATGGAGCCTCCTGGGTCGGGTCGCTGGCATCTGGCCAGCGTTCAACTATCATGTTATTTATGTAGTGATGTATGACAGGTATGCCAATGGCTTCACTCTAGTCCATGGCGTGGCCTCGGGTCGATAGCCGGGTGCTAATAGAGGAGCCCCCACCCCAACCGACAAGAACGGGAGACGGCAATGCTGGAGGAATGGAAAGGTAAGCGAGTACTGGTGACCGGCGCGAGCCGAGGTATCGGGGCCGCTGTAGCCAGACAGCTCGGTGCCCTTGGGGCTCATGTGGCGGTGCATTATCACGCCAGTGCCGAGGGCGCTGAAGCCGTGGCCGAGGCGATTCGCGAAACGAACGGCGAAGCCTTTACCGTGAAGGGCGATATCAGCCGTTCAGCCGAAGCGACTCGCTTGGTCGATGAGGCCGCCGAGCGGCTTGGCGGTTTGGACCTGCTGGTCAACAATGCCGGCGACATGCTCGGCCGGGTATCACTGGACGAGATGGACGATACGCAATATGACCGCGTGATGGACCTCAATGCCCGGTCGGTGGTGATGGCCAGTCGAGCTGCGTTGCCCTACTTTCGTCGCGCCGGTCACGGCAACATCATTCATACCACTTCGATTGCCGCGCGTAACGGTGGGGGCCTGGGGGCCGGGCTCTACGCTTCGGCCAAGGGCTTCGTCAGTACCTTGACGCGCAACATGGCGAAGGAACTCGCCGGGGAGAGTATCCGGGTAAATGGCGTGGCTCCTGGAACCATTGCCACTGACTTCCACGAGCGTCACTCCAACGAGAAGCACATTGCCGCGGCTCGAGCCTCGATCCCCATGGGGCGGCTGGGCAGTGCTGAAGAGTGTGTTGGCGCCTATGTATTTCTGGGCACCGAGAGCATGAGCGGTTACGTGACAGGCCAGGTCATTGAAGTCAACGGCGGGCAGCTGATGCCATGAATCCTTCATCTCATACCTACGACATCGCCATCACCATGGGAGACCCGGCCGGTATCGGGCCGGAGATCATCTGTCGTGCCTTGGCGGCCATGTCTTCGGCTGAACGGGCCAGTAGCCTGGTCGTCGGTGACCCCGCGATCTATCGTCGTGCCGCGTCCACCATCGGTGCCGAGCTTACCTTCGAACCACTCGATCAGAAGTCGCCGGACGATGACAGCGTGGCAGTCGCCGTGGTCGAGGTGCCGGAGGGTGTCGAGATTCCCGATGGCCGTATCAGTGCCGGTGGCGGCGACATGGCCTTTCGTTGCGTCCGGTCAGCAGTGGAACTGGTGCAAGCTGGACGTGCTCGGGTGATCGTCACTGCGCCGCTCAATAAGGCCGCGCTGCATGAGGCTGGCCATCATTATGATGGCCACACTGGCATGCTGGCGGCGCTGACCGGCGCCCCTTCATCGTTCATGCTGCTGGCCTCCGAGACGCTGTCGACCCTGCATGTTTCGACACACGTGTCGCTGCGCGGCGCCATCGAGCGGGTCACCGAGTCGCGCATCACCGAGACAGTGGAAGCCGGTCATGCGCACCTGGTCGCCATGGGGATAGCCCGCCCGCGCATCGCCGTGGCAGGGCTCAACCCCCACTGCGGCGAAGGCGGTATCTTCGGTGATGAGGACGACCGCATCATCGCCCCGGCAGTCAGGGCCCTGCGAGATCGAGGCTATGACGTTCAGGGCCCCATCTCGGCTGATACCGTCTTCTATCGGGCTCACCGAGGCGAGTTCGACCTGGTGGTGGCCCAGTATCACGATCAGGGTCACATCCCGGTCAAGCTGATTGCTTTCGACACCACGGTGAATGTCAGCCTTGGTCTGCCTGTTCAGCGCACGTCGGTGGATCACGGTACCGCCTTTGACATCGCCTGGCAGGGCAGGGCGGATGCTACCAATATGGGCGCGGCCATCGCCTATGCGCGCCGCTTGGCGGCAGGTAATGATCAGGCGTCCGAGTCATGAGTCGGCGCATGACCGGCTGCCGGCTCGCCATCGTTGCCGATGACCTGACCGGCGCGCTGGATGCCACAGCTCCCTTTGCCGCGCGAGGCGCCGATGCGCGGGTGGTGATCTCCCTGGCGGCCTTGGACGACGTGCTGGCGAGCTGGGACGGTGCCTGGCCTGACGTGATTGCGGTGAACACCCAATCCCGTCATCTGGGCGCCGTAGAGGCCGCCGAACGGGTTGCCGACGCGACCCGCCGTCTCGCCAGGGCATCGCCGGCAGCCTGGTTCAAGAAGATCGATTCGACCTTGCGTGGCCAGATAGTGGCGGAATGTATTGCCATGCGTGAAGCGACCGGGCAGCCGCTACTGCTGGCTCCGGCGGTACCCGCTCAGAGCCGCGTGGTGCGTGAGGCAGAGGTCTGGGTGGACGGTGTTCGGTTGGCCGAAAGCGCCTATCAGGGTGATGCGCGTTCGGCACCGCTGCGTGGTCCACTAGACTGCGCCTTCAACGCGGGTGGGGTGAAATTGGCTCGTTACGCCGGTGGTGATGCTGCATTGCTCCAGGGTGATGTGGTGGCAGATGCTGATAGTGACCTGGCTCTGGCTCGACTCTATGACGCGGCGCTCGGGGCTGGCATTCCTCGGCTGATGGTGGGGGCGGCAGGCCTTGCCACGGCCATGGCTCAGCGATGCTTCGGGACTCTGCGGGCCAGCCATCGTTCCTTGTCCAGCGTGAGTGCGGTGCTCTATGTCGTGGGGTCGCGAAGTCCGCGAGCCGCCGAGCAGCTTTCCCGGTTGCGTTGCGAACTACCGTCGCTGCCTGTCATTGAGGCGCTGGGTCCTCCATGCGCTATACCTCAAGTTGATGCTGCGCTGCTAGTGCCCCGATTGATGCCTGGTAGTGGCAGCTCGATAGCGTTGGATGACAAAGAAAAAGTCGAGGCCGAAGAGGTGGCAGGGGCCATGGCCGAAGGTGTTGCACACGTTCTGGAGGATTGGCCGCATGGCAGAGAGACCCTGCTGTTTCTGACCGGCGGGGATATCGCCATGGCTACGTTGATGCGACTCGGCGTTACCTCGATCAGCGTGGAGGCGGAGTGGGCGCCCGGCGTGGCACTTGGCTGCCTCGACGGAGAGCCGACGCGCCGCGTGATGACCAAGGCTGGCGGCTTCGGAGCGCCGGACCTTCTTCAACGTCTGCACCGCACCTTCCACTAAAGGCGAGTGCCGATAGGTCCACCGTTAGTTGCGCAGGGCGTCGGTAAGGACTAGCTTTAAGTCGGTGGTATGATACGTATACAGCCAGACGCTCAGGTAAGCACGCGAGTGACATCGAACCGATCATTGATCCGCCACCGTTCCAGCCACAAACAGAACAAATTCAACGGTTGTGAGGAGTACAACATGAGCGACAAGAACCAACGCCAAGCGACATTGGTGCACGCCATGACGGTCGCTATGCTGGTGACCGGGGTGAGTATCGCCGGTCCGGCCGGGGCCGAGACAACCTGGTCGCTGTTCACACCGTTCTCGACCAACGATAAGCCAACACAAATCTATCGCGCCTTCGCAGACGATGTCGCCGAGGCGACCGACGGAGACCTTGTCATTGATGTCTACTCGTCGGGTGAGTTGCCCTACAAGAATACCGACGTCCTGAAGGCACTGGCCACCAACCAGGTCCAGATCGCTGACCTTGCCCTCGGCCCAGTCGCCGGCGACGTTCCCGAGTTGACAGTGTTCGGCTTGCCGTTTTTATGCACGTCGACGGACGGGTTCTACAAGGCCATCGACGCTGCGATGCCGACCTTCAACGAGCGGCTGCAGAGCAAGTTCAAGGTTCACGCTTTGGCTGGCTGGACCATGCCGCCGCAGCAGATCTGGCTTCGTGACAGCGTGAGCGAGATCGGCGAGCTTGAGGGCAAGAAGATCCGCACCTGGAACAAGATGCAGGTGGAGATGCTGGACCTGCTGGGCGCCTCAGGCGTGGCGATCACGCCGGCCGAAGTCATCCCGGCTCTGCAGCGCGGGGTCGTCGATGGGGCGATCACCGCGGTCATTCCGGCTTATGACTGGAAGTTCTACGAGGTGGTCGACGCAGGCTACATGTTGAACTTCACCATGACCGACCAGTTGATCGCGGTGAATGACGGTGCCTTCGACAGCCTCTTGCCGGAGACGCAGCAAGCCCTCGTCGAGACGGCCGAGGCGTGGCAGGTGAAGTTCAAGGACGCGATCGACGTCGCTGCCGGCAAAGCCGCGGAAAATCTGGAGGCCGAAGGCATGACGCTGATTGCGCCCACCGAGGCTGACTTCGCGACGGCGCGCGAGGCCACGAAACCGCTTTGGCAGGACTGGGCGGACGCTAATGGCGAGGTCGGGGCCAAGCTGCTGCAAGACGTCAGAGCTGCCTGCTCGGGCTGAGACAGGACATGCTCATTCCAGAACGGAACAACGAGCCAGACCTGCAGGCCGCGCTGCCAAAATGGCTGCGCGGCCTGCAGCGGGCCCTGGATATCGTTGCTGGCGGGCTGCTAGCCGTCGCAATCGTGGTCCTGATCCTGGTGTTGTGCCTGATGAATATCGAGATTTTCAGCCGCACCCTGTTCGGCGAGTCAACGCTGGTCGCCGATGAATACGCAGGTTACGGCTTTGCGCTGGTCATCATGGCCGGACTGACCTATGCACATCGCTCGGGCGCGTTGCTTCACGTGGAGTTCGGCAGGCGACTGATGGGACGCCGGACCCGGGCGATCTCGCTGGCGCTTGCCAGCGTAGTCAGCCTCTCCGCGTCAGGATTTGCCGCCTTTGTCGGCTACAAGACCTGGGCGCTTAGCTGGCTCTTCGGCTCGACCTCGGCCTTCTCATCGGACACCCCCCTCTGGATACCGCAAGCCGCTGTGCCCATCGGTTTTTCCATCCTGGCGCTTTCCTTCGCCGAAGAATTCCTCCGTCGGACCACGCTCATACTGAAGGCTGCCTAGCATGGAATGGTCTCAAACACTTCTTCTCTACGGCGTTCTCATCGGCTGCTTCCTGTTCGGGGGTGTGCTGATCGGGGCGGCGATCGGCGTCGTAGGCATCGTCGGCGTGACATTGGCGAGCGGAACCCGGCTATGGCCGACCTTCGGCGACGTCATCTGGAACACCGCGACCAGTTTTACCCTCGTCGCGATCCCGCTCTTCGTACTGATGGGCGAGATTATCCTTCGAAGCGGGCTCGCCAGCCGGTTCTATGGCGGTGTGGCCGACCTTCTGCGCGGCGTTCCGGGGGCGCTGGCGCATACCAACATCGTCGGCTGCGCGGCGTTCTCGGCGCTGGCCGGATCGACCGTGGCGACGGCGATGACGGTTGGCACCGTGGCCGTCCCCGAGATGCGGCGGCGCCGCTACAGCGATGTTCTCACCTTGGGGTCGCTGACCGGCGGAGGCTGCCTCGGCATCCTGATCCCGCCGAGCATTCCGATGATCGTCTACGCCTCGATCACCCAGACCTCCGTCCTGGCTATCTTCATGGCCGGGATCCTGCCGGGTCTGCTGCTGGCGGCGGCCTTCGTCCTTTACATCTCCCTGCGGGTACTGCTTCAACCCGGCCTCGGGCCGAGCGGCGAAGCGACGGGGGAGGCGCCGCGATCGCGCCTGAACGGGCTGCGCGACTGCCTTCCCGTGGCGGTGCTGATCATGGCGGTGATCAGCTCGATGTATTTCGGCATCGTCACCCCGACCGAGGCCGCTGGTTTCGGCTCCCTTCTCGCTCTTCTGCTCGGACTTCTCTATCGCGATCTCGACCTGAAATCCCTGATGCTGGCCCTGCGCAATGCAGTGACGACAAGCTGCGTAGTGATGTTCATCACCCTATTTGCGCAGTTTCTCAGTTTCGCGGTGACCACATCCGGCGTCAGCCGGGACCTTTCCGTAGCGCTGGCCGATGCCGGGATCGGACCCTTCGTCTTCTTCTGCCTGCTGATCGCGATTTACGTGGTGATCGGCATGTTCATCGACGGCCTGTCGATCATGCTGCTCACGGTGCCCGTGCTGTTCCCGGTGTTCGAAGTCATGGGATACGATGCGGTTTGGATGGGCGTCGTCCTGGTTCTGCTGATCGAGCTGGGCGCTCTGACACCGCCTATGGGGTTGAACCTTTTGGCGGTGCAGTCGATCAGCAATGCCCCGCTGGGGGTGATTGGTCGGTCGTCGCTCCCCTATGCCGTGATTATCCTCGGTTTCTGCCTTCTGCTATACGCGGTGCCGCAGATCGCACTGCTCATCCCCGAACTCGTGCGACGATAACCAAAGGATCATCCTGAATGTTTGTACCCCCGCCGAGTAAACAGGCCTCTGTATTTGCCACGCTTCCCGACGCCCTGCGGATGCAAGGTGAACCTTCCGAATGGCGGGATGGCCAGCCCGGGCAACTGCCGGAGCATTCCCTGCTGGAGGGGCCGGCTTTCGATCGCGACGGCCAGCTGTGGTGCGTGGACATCGCCTATGGCCGCATCTTTCGGGTGTCGCCGGAGGGCCGCTTCGAGACGATGATTACATACGACGGAGAGCCGAATGGTCTGGCGTTCCACGCCGACGGCCGCCTTTTCGTCGCCGACTACAAGAACGGGATCATGGTGTTCGACCCGAAGTCCGGCCAGATCGCGCCCTTTCTCCAACGTCACAATCTCGAACGATTGAAGGCCGTCAACGACCTGACCTTCTCCTCGACGGGAGATCTCTATTTCACCGACCAGGGCCTGACGGGCCTGCATGACCCCACCGGCCGCGTTTTCCGCGTGCGTGCCGATGGCACGGTCGATCTCCTGCTCAGCAACGTGCCCAGCCCGAACGGCCTGGTCGTGTCGCCCGACAACCAGACGCTCTACGTCGCGGTCACACGCGCCAACGCGGTGTGGCGTGTCCCGCTGATGCCGGGCGGGGGCGTCGCCAAGGTGGGTTTGTTCGTACAGCTGAGCGGCGGCGGCGGACCGGATGGGTTGGCGATAGACCGCGACGGCGGGTTGGCGATCTGCCAAATCGGACTGGGCGTGGTCTGGCTGATGACGCCGCGCGGTGAACCGGCACTGCGGATCGACTCACCCTCCGGGCTGCACACGACCAATGTCGCCTTCGCGCCGAATGGCGTTCTCGAGATGTTCATCACTGAATCCGAGACAGGAACGCTCCTGCGCTGCGAAGTGCCAAAACCTGGATTGCCCCTGTTCGGTGATTGAGCTAACGAGCAGCCAAGCGGATATAAGTCTGCCCTGCTGTTTCTGACCGGCGGGGATATCGCCATGGCTACGCTGAGGCGACTCGGCGTTACCTCGATCAGCGTGGAGGCGGAGTGGGCGCCCGGTGTGGCACTTGGCTGCCTCGACGGAGAGCCGACGCGCCGCGTGATGACCAAGGCTGGCGGCTTCGGAGCGCCGGACCTTCTTCAACGTCTGCACCGCGCCTTCCACTAAAGGCGGATACCAAAAGGTCCGTAGGCGGTTGCGTGTGACTGCGGCAAGGGCTAGTTTGAAGTTGCTGGTATGATACGTATACAGCCAGACGCTCAGGTACGCGCACTGGTGAAGTCTAATCGATAATCATGCGCCACCGTTCCAGCCACAAACAGAACAAACTCAACGGTTGTGAGGAGTACAACATGAGCCATAAGCCTCAACGTCAATTCACGCTGTCTCGTATGATGACCGCGATGCTGATCGCCGGCGGCGTCAGCCTGGCCGGTGCGGCCCAGGCCGAGGATCTGAACTTCGCCCACGTCTACGAGACATCAGAGCCCTACCACGAATGGGCCCTGTGGGCGGCGGAGCAGATCGAGGAGCGCACTGACGGTCGCTACTCCATCACCGTGCACCCGGCCTCCTCGCTGGGCAAGGAAGCGGACATCAACGAGGGCCTGCAGCTGGGCACCGTCGACCTGATCTACACCGGCAACCAGTTTGCCGGACGCTTCTATGGTCCGATCGGCATCGCAGGTGCTCCCTACATGTTCCGCGACTTCGACCACTGGCGGACCTATGCCGACAGCGACCTCTTTGAAGAAATCGCTCAAGGCTACCAGGATGCTACCGGCAACGTGCCCCTGGCCATGAACTACTATGGTCGCCGACACGTTACCTCCAACAAGCCGATCAATACCCCCGAGGACATGCAGGATCTGAAGATCCGCACCCCCAACGCGCCAATGTACATGATGTTCCCCGAGGCAGTCGGCGCTAATCCCACTCCTATCGCCTTCGCCGAGGTCTATCTGGCGCTTCAGCAGGGCGTGGTCGACGCCCAGGAGAACCCGCTACCCACCATTAAAGCCAAGGCCTTTCACGAAGTTCAGGACTACATCAACCTGACCGGTCACATCACGGATTCGCTGATCACCATCGCCGGTGGGCCGCTGTGGAACCGGCTCTCCGAGGAGGATCGCGAGATATTCCGCGAGGTCTACGCCGAAGCTGGCGAGCGCATTACTCAGGACATCTTGCAGTCAGAGGAAGAGCTGGTGGCCTGGTTCGAGGAGCAGGGCACCACGGTGAACGAGGTCGATATCACCCCCTTCCGCGAAGCCACAATGCCCGCCCACAACAGTGACGCGGCCACCTGGGACCAAGAGACCTACGACCGCCTCCAGGCCCTCGGCCAGTAATATTCCCCTTTCATCGCGGACGTCGCACCACCCCCGAATGGGGGTGGTGCGCGGGAGTCTGACATGAACCAATCGGACCTAGACGAGGCGCCCAATTTCGACTTCCTCGATGAGGATGCCTTCGACGCACGCGAGTTCGCCCTCGAGGACTATCTGACCCTAGGGGTCTTCTGGGTGCTGGCGCTGGATGTTTTCCTGCAGTTCTTCACCCGCTATGTGTTGGGCAATTCCATCGCCTGGACCGAGGAGATGGCCCGCTACCTGCTGGTGATGGTGGGCTTCATGGGCGGCACCATGGCGGTACGCAAGGGGTCGCACATCGCCGTGGAGTTCTTCTACCGCTATATGCCGTCCTGGATGGGACGTACGGCCTCGACGACAGTGGATCTGATCAACATCGCCTTCTTCGCAGCCATGGTCTGGATCACCTTCAAGCTTGCCGGTCGCACCACGGCGTTGATGACGTCCGTGGATATCCCCAAGAGCTACCTCTATTACGTGGTGATGCTGGGTTTCCTGCTGATGCTGGGGCGCGCCGTCCAGGCGGCCATCCGCCACTGGCGTAGCGGCACCAGCGAACTGCTGTCCTCACAGTGACAACGACCTGGAGACCCTGTCCATGCCCAACACCCTGATCCTGCGGCGGCCCGGGGCCCTTTTGTCGCCGGTAATCGCGGCATTTGCCCTTCTCGGCTGCATCGCCCTGGCGCTCACCGAGCAATACCTTCTGTTCCTTTTCGCGGCGTTGTTCACCATGCTGGTGCTCGGCGTACCCATCGCCATCAGCCTGGCCGGTTCCTGCCTGATCTATGTGCTGTTGACCGGACGCGTGCCCGATGTGGTGGTGGTGCACCGTATGATCAACGGCATCGATAGCTTCCCGCTGCTGGCCATCCCGTTCTTTATCCTCGCCGGCAACCTGATGAACAACGGCGGTATCACCACGCGTATCTTCGACTTTGCCAAGGCTCTGATGGGCTGGATGCGGGGGGGCCTGGGGCATGTCAACGTCGGCGCCAGCATCGTCTTCTCGGGCATGTCCGGTGCTGCCGTAGCCGATGCCGGGGGCCTGGGGACCATCGAGATCAAGGCGATGCGCGATGCGGGTTATGAGGAGGGGTTCGCGGTGGGCATTACCGCGGCATCCTCCACCATTGGCCCCATCATCCCGCCCAGCCTGCCCATGGTGATCTATGGCGTCATGGCCTCAGTGTCGGTGGGTCAGCTGTTCGTGGCCGGCCTGATCCCGGGGCTGCTGATGGGTGCCATACTGATGGTGATGATCACTCTGCTGGCGCGGCGACGCGGCTACCCCCGCGATGCGGCCTTCTCCCTGTCGGTGCTGGGGCATACCTTCAAGCGGGCCTTCCTGTCGCTGCTGACGCCGGTCATCATCGTCGGCGGCATCATGAGCGGTGCCTTTACTCCCACCGAAGCCGCCATCGCCGCCGTGATCTATGCCCTCTTCCTTGGCGGGGTGGTCTATCGCATCCTGACCTGGCGGCGCCTGCTCAAGGTCAGCATGGAAACCATCGAGACGACGGCAGTCATCCTGCTGATCGTGGCCGGTGCCTCCATCTTCGCCTGGATCCTGACCAGCAACCAGGTCACCCAGCACGTGGTCGAGTTGCTCGGTCCCTTCGCCGACAACCCCGTCGCCACCCTGATCATCATCAACCTCGTGCTGATCATCGTCGGCTGCTTCATGGAGACCATCGCCGCCATCACCATCCTGGTGCCGGTACTGCTGCCGCTGGCGGTAGCGTCCGGTGTCGACCCGGTCCACTTCGGGGTGATCATGGTGCTCAACCTGATGATCGGCCTTTTGACGCCGCCGGTGGGCATGGTGCTCTACGTGCTCTCGCGGGTGTCGAATATCTCCTTCGAGACGTGCATGCGCGGTACCTTGCCTTTCCTGGTTCCGCTGGTGATCTCTCTGCTGCTGGTGACCTTTGTCCCGGCCATTTCCATGTGGTTGCCGAATCTGCTGTACCGCTAACCAAAAGGACCATCGATTGATGAGTGATGCCAGCCAGGATTTCCGCGTCGAGCGTGGCGAGCTGGAACGGTTCATACTGGCGGCACTGGCCCGTGCCGGGGCCGATGCCGTCTCCGCCGAGGCAGTCACCCGGGCACTGGTGACCGCCTCGCGGATGGGCACCGACAGCCACGGCTTGCGCTTGCTGCCGCACTACGTTCGCGCACTGCAGGGGGGGCGCATCCGGGGCGCGCCTGAGATGCGTTTCGAGCGCCGTCTGCCGGCCACCGGCTACCTCGATGCCGGCGACGGCTTCGGTCATCTGGCCGGCTACACCGCCATGGCTCACGCAGCGGCCATGGCCGATGAGGTGGGGGTTGGCGCCGTGGCAGTAGGCAACTCTTCACACTTCGGTGCGGCGGGCTGTTACGCCTTGGCCGCCGCTGAGCGTGGCCTGATCGGTCTGGCGGTGTGCAACTCCGACCCTTTCGTGATTTTGCATCAGGGCAGCCGGCCCTTCCATGGGACCAATCCCATCGCTTTCGCCGCTCCGGTGGCGGGAGAGGCACCCTATCTGCTCGATATGGCCACCAGTTCGGTTCCCTGGAACCGAGTGCAGCAGTATGCTGCCATCGACCGTGAGTTACCCGACCAGGTGGCGGCCGACGCGGCGGGTGAAGTGACCCGTACACCGGCAGAGGTGGCGTCCCTGCTGCCGTTGGGGGGCAGCGACTTTGGCTTCAAGGGGGCGGGGCTCGGCGGTATGGTGGAGGTGCTCAGCTCTACGCTTTCCGGCATGCTGCACGGCTTTCGTCTGCTGCCTATGGGCGGCCCCGACATGGCGACGCCCCGGGGCGTCGGGCACTTCTTCCTGGCCCTGAAGCCCGATGCCTTCGCTCCCGGTGATCCCTTCCCCGAGTTCCTGCGATGTTACCTTGATGACCTGCGGGCCCAGCCGGGGCGTGATGGTGCGCGGGTCATGGCGCCCGGGGACCGCGAGTGGGCCTGCCAGGCTCGACGCGACGCTGAGGGCATCCCCCTCGACAGTGCCAATCAGCGAGCTTACGCCGAGCTGGCTTCGACCTTGGATGTGCCCGCCTTGCAGCGCCTGAACTGAGCGGAAGTCTGCACAATGCAGTAAGATAGCGGCTTTTTACCGGGCCAATCAGGAGAACCAGCCCATGTCCCGATACCGGATTGAGCGCAAGACGCTCTCCGAACAGGTCGCCGAGCAGCTCGAGGCGGATATTCTCGAGGGGCGGCTTGGCGAGAACGATCAATTGCCTTCCGAGCGAGAATTGATGGAGCAGTTCGGTGTCGGCCGTCCGGCGGTGCGTGAGGCGTTGTTCTACTTGCAGCAGCTGGGCCTGATCGCCATCAACAGCGGTACCCGGGCACGAGTGATCCGGCCCACCGCCGAGGCGGTGATGGCTCGGCTCTCCGGGGTAACTCGCCAGCTGCTCTCCAAGCCTGACGGTCAGCAGTACTTCCAGGAAGCCCGGGCCTTGTTCGAGATCTCCTTGGCCCGCTATGCGGCTTGCTATGCCGGGGAAGAGGACTTGGCGCGCCTGCGTGGAGCTCTGCAGGAGAATCACGACGCCGTGGGTGACGAGGCGCGCTTCAAGCGCTCCGACAACGACTTCCATGGCGTGCTGGCAAGCATCGCTCGCAACCCGATCTTCGATGCCATTCACGTGGCGCTCTCCGAATGGCTGGATGATCGTCGCGCCCAGGTGCTGCAGCAGAAGGATGAGGACAAGGCGGCGTTGGAAGCGCACATCGCGATCGTCGAGGCCATCGAATCCCGCGATCCTGATGCTGCCGAGGCGGCCGTGCGACGCCACCTGGACCGTCACTATGGCACCTATATGCAGCTCAAGAAGCGCCTCACTGTTGAGGAGTGAGTCCCCTAACCTGCCACTAGCCCGAAGCTCTCCCGAAGAAAGAGGGCCCGTTGCCTGAGCAGCGGGCCCTTTCGACGATGGCGTGTCGTTACAAGGAAACCCCACGTTTCCAGGGGATGAAGTCGTACTGGGCCAGCTGTACCGCACGGGACTGGTAGCGCCCCGAGGCGGCGTCGATGCACAGTCTCAGCAGTTGCTCTGCCAGTGCGTCGATGCTGGTTTCTCCGCGGATGATGGGGCCGGCGTCGAAGTCGATGACGTCGCTCATTCGCTTGGCCAGTTCGCTGTTGCTTGAGATCTTGAGCACCGGGGCAACCGGGTTGCCGGTGGGAGTCCCCAGACCGGTGGTGAAGAGGATCAGGTTGGCACCGGAGCCCGCAAGGGCTGTCGTGGACTCCACGTCATTACCTGGTGAGCAGAGCAGGTTGAGACCCGCCTTGGTGCGGGGGGCGGTGTAGTCCAGCACGTCCACCACCGGGCTGTCGCCGCCCTTTTTCGCGGCGCCGGCGGACTTCATGGCATCGGTGATCAGACCGTCACGGATGTTGCCGGGGGAGGGGTTCATCGAGAAGTCGACGCCTACCCGGGCGGCGTGCTGCTGGTAGGCCTCCATCAGGTTCTGGAAACGGCTCGCCACGGTGTCGTCGGTACAGCGGGCGAGCAGCTCATGTTCCACGCCACACAGCTCAGGGAATTCGCTGAGGATACCGCTGCCTCCCAGCGCTACCAGGCGGTCGACGACCGCGCCCACCAAGGGGTTGGCGGAGAGCCCGGAGAAGCCGTCGGAGCCGCCGCACTCCACGCCCAGGGTCAGCGCTGAGAGCGGCGCAGGCGATCGTGTGACGTTGTTGGCCTCGGCCAGGCCATCGAAGATGGTGGTCAGCGCCTCACGGATCAGCGCCTCCTCGCTCTGGCTGGCCTGCTGTTCAAGGTAGTGCACCGGGCGCTGGCCGTTGGGGTCGCGTTCGGCCACGGCGTTGCGCAACATGCCGATCTGGGCCTTCTGACAACCCAGACTCAGCACCGTGGCACCGGCCACGTTGGGGTGACAGATGTAGCCCGCTAGCAGCTGACAAAGTGCTTCGGCATCGTTATCAGTGCCGCCGCAACCCAAGGTGTGGGTGAGGAATCGCACCCCGTCGATGTTGGGAAAGAGCCGCTCACCAGGTGGCTCGACCGGCGCGACGCCGGCTGAACCATGAAGCAGTTCGCGGGCCATGCGCTTGTAGTCGCGATAGGGGTCCTCGCCCAGCGCGTCAGCCACGCACTGTCGCAGCACGTCGATGTTGCGGTTCTCGCAGAACACCAGGGGGACCACCAGCCAGACGTTGGCGGTGCCAACCTGGCCATCAGGGCGGTGGAAGCCTTCGAAGGTGGCGTCGCGAAACGCCGCCACGTCGGGGGCCTGCCACTCGCCGCGCCGCGCCTGGGGCTGGGTGGTGGCAGTGCTGTGCTCGGTATTTTCGGTGGTGATGGCCGCGCCTTCAGGGATCGGTCGAGTAGCGCGGCCCACCGTGACGCCGTACATGATAACGGTGTCGCCCACGGCAAGGTCTTTCAGGGCGAACTTGTGCTTGTGGCGAATCGGCTCGGCCAGGTGCAGAACGTGACCGCCATCGTCGATCTCGCTGCCGGCTGGCAAGTCCTTGAGGGCGACTCGCACGTTATCAGCGGCGTGCACACGCAGGCTGGCCAGTTGGCCGCTGTCACTGGCGATGGTCTGGGGCATTGTCGGCCTCCGCTGAAACGTATCCTGAGGTATCGAGCTCTATCATGGCCTTGATTACGCCGCTGTCCGGGGTACACCAGGCGGGCATGTATTCAGGCAGGTCACCAAGCTCGGTGCGGTGGGTGATCATGGCGCTGGCCGGGAGGCGATCCGATTCCATCAGCCGGCAAACTTCGTCGAAGTCCTCTCGGGTGGCGTTGCGACTGGAGAGCAGGCTCATCTCCTTGCGGTGGAAATCCGGATCGTGAAAGGCGATGTCTGCCTTGACGATGCTGACCAGCACGTAGCGGCCGGCATGGCCGACCAGATCGAATCCATGCTGCATGGCGGTGGGGTTACCCGTGGCATCGAACACCGCGTCGGCCAGCTCGCCATCGCTGATTGCCTGCAGGGCAGTGGCAACGTCCTCATCGACGGGATTCAACGTGTCTGTGATACCTAGCTGATCGCGGCAGAAGGCCAGGCGCTCCGGGTTGGTGTCGACCATCACCACTCTGGCACCTCGCTCGCGGGCTAGCTGTGCTACGCCCATGCCGATGGGGCCGGCGCCGGCCACCACGGCGAGTTCACCCTTGGTGAGCCCGCTGCGGCGCACCGCGTGGGCGCCGATGGCTTGGCATTCAACCAGGGCCAACTGGTCCAGTGGCAGGGTATTGGAGGTCACGAGCTGCTCTACAGGCACTGCTAGGCGATCGCACATGCCGCCGTCGCGATGTACACCGATCACCTGCATCTGGCAGCAACAGTTGGTTCGACCCTGGCGACAGGCTCGACAGTTTCCACAGTGCAGGTAAGGAATCACGTAAGCGTTTCGGCCGATCAGTGCCGGGTCGACCTGGTCGCCCACCGCGACGATCTCGCCGGCCAGTTCGTGGCCGAGCACCCGTGGATACTGAAAGTAGGGCTGGTTACCACCGAAGGCGTGGATATCAGTACCGCACACCCCGACACGGCGGATGCGCAGCAGGGCCTCGCCGGCCCCGCATGCCGGGGCGGCACGCTCCTCGAGGATCAGCCGGCCGGGTTCCTGGCAGACGACGGTTCGCATGACGGCCTCCGGATCAGCGACTGGCTTCAGCGACGACAGTCTGATGCTGCTCGCCGAGCCCTTCGATGCCCAGGCGCATGTGCTGGCCAGGTTTCAGGTAGGTCGACGGCTTCTGGCCCATGCCCACGCCAGGGGGTGTGCCGGTCGAGATGACGTCACCTGGCTGCAGGCTCATGAAACGGCTGAGATAGCTGATCAGGAAGGGAATCTGGTAGACCATGGTGCGGGTATTGCCATCCTGGTAGCGCTTGCCGTCTACCTCCAGCCAGAGGTCGAGGGCATGGGGATCTGCGATCTCGTCCGGGGTCACCAGCCAGGGGCCCAAAGGTCCAAAGGTGTCGCATCCCTTGCCCTTGTCCCAGCTGCCACTGCGCTCGAGCTGGAACTCGCGCTCGGAAACGTCGTTGACCACGCAGTAGCCGGCGATGTGATCCATGGCCTCGGCCTCACTTACATAGCGGGCTTCCTTGCCAATTACGACGCCGAGCTCCACTTCCCAGTCGGTCTTGGTGGAGTCGCGGGGGATGATGACATCATCGTTGGGACCGCAGATGGCACTGGTCCATTTGTTGAAGACCACCGGCTCCGGCGGCACCTCGGCGCCTGTCTCGGCGGCGTGGTCAGAATAATTGAGGCCGATACAGATGAACTTGCCGACACGTCCCACGCAGGGGCCGAGATGGGTGTCGGCCGGGACCTCAGGCAGACGCGCGGGCTCGAGTTCGTCTAACCTGGCCAGGGTCTCGCGGTCCAGGTGACGGCCGTCGAGGTCGGGCAAGTGGGCCGACAGGTCGCGGATCACGCCGTCGGCGTCGAGCAGACCGGGTTTCTCGTTGCCCGGGGGGCCAAAGCGCAGCAATTTCATGGGGTCTCCTTCTGGTTCAGATCAGCCAGCCGCCGTCGATGACCTGGGCGGTGCCGGTGGTGTAGGCGGACTCGTCCGCGGCGAGATAGGTGGCCAGGGCGGCGATCTCCTCCGGGGTGCCCAGCCGCCCCAGCGGCTGGCGGGCCAGGAAGTCGGCCTGTACCTCGGCCTCCGGCCGTCCCTGCTGCTGCGCCTGGTCATGAATGCGCTGGCGCAGCGAAGGGGAATCCACGGTGCCGGGGCAGATGGCGTTGCAGCGGATACCCTGGTTGATGAAGTCGGCGGCGATCGATTTGGTCAATCCGATCACCGCGGCCTTGGTAGTGCCGTAAGCGCAGCGGTTGGGAACGCCTTTTAGGCTCGAGGCCACCGAGGCCATGTTGATGATGCTGCCGCCACCGTGGTCGATCATGGCCGGTAGCAGGGCACGGTTCAGACGTGCCATGGCGGTGACGTTGAGGGCCAGCGATAGCTCCCAGTCGGCATCCGAGCCGGTGAGTAGGGTGCCACCGGCCACGTAGCCAGCACAGTTGAAGAGCACATCCAAGGGCGGCAACTCGGCGGCCAAGCGTTCAATGGCGGCGGCGTCGAGCACGTCCAGGCGGCGGGTCTCGATGCCTTCGTTGCCTTGCAGCTCGCGTAGCTTGTCGGTGTCGATGTCGGTGGCGATGACCCTTGCGCCTTCTGCGGCGAAGTGCAGCGCAGTGGCGCGGCCGATGCCCTGCCCGGCGGCGGTGATCAGGGCCGTCTTGTCCTTCAGTCGCATGGTGAGGGCTTCCTGAGATTGTGTTGGTTGTTGGGGAAGGAGCCTTGATGCATTGGTGGTATGACAGGATGTTAGCCTGATGGTAGGTCAGAGTATGGCCCAAGGTGGTAGAACCAGCAACGTGTGTGTTGTGTTAATGTTGAACATATGGAAAGATATGGTGTTGTTTGCTGATGGCGTGTTGCTGCTGTGAAAACATCCTCTTCCCGTTCCCGTCGACCCAGCGTCGCTGACTTCCTCGCCGAGGCCATCTTCTCCGGCTGCTACCAGCCGGGGGACTTCGTGCCCAAGGAGATGGCCTTGGCGGAGCAGTTCGACATCAACCGCTCGGCAGTGCGCAGTGATCTACGCCAACTGGTGGATGTGGGCATCATCGAGCGCATCTCGGGACACGGTTCCAAGGTCCGAGAGTATGAGGAGTGGAACATCCTCGACCCCCAGGTCACCGACTGGATCACCCGTTTCGCTTATCCCAATCCACGCATCCAGCGTGAGATCCTGGCCTTCCGCCTGGATGTAGAGCCCTATGTGGCAATGACCGCGGCTCGGCGTGCCAAGGCACGTGACCTTGTGGCCATCGAGGAGGCGTTCGAGGGCATGGGACAGAACCTGCGCAGTGCCGGGAACCCCGATGAGCGAAAACTGCACAGCGACTATGACGTCGCGTTTCACGTCGCTATCTTCAAGGCCACGCACAACATCGTCTGGTCCCAGCTGTCGCATATTCTGCGGCCGTCGATCCAGCTGCTGGTTGCGGAATCCAATATCAGCGCCACAAACCCTGAGGAGAGCCTTGAGCGGCATCGCTGGGTGATGGAGTGCATCCGCACCCGCGATGCCCGAGGCGCCTTCCAGGCAGCCCAAGCGGTGCTGGAGGGTACAGCCGAAGCCTTGGGCATCGAGCCGGGTGATGGTCTGCTCGGCGATATGCTGGCGATCCCCGTTTCGCGCTGAGTTGTGAAAGCACATGAAAAAGGCGGCCCGAAGGCCGCCGAAGATTTCCAACCGCTGGTAACTTCCAGAAATTAATCCCGCTTGCCGTCCACCAGCCGGCTGACGCCCAGGGGGTTGTCCTCCTTGAGAGCCTCGGGCAGCAAGCCTTCGGGCAGGTTCTGATAGCACACCGGACGCAGGAAGCGGTAGATGGCCGCACTGCCCACCGACGTCGTGCGGCTGTCCGAGGTCGCCGGGAACGGGCCGCCGTGGACCATGGCATGGCACACCTCGACGCCGGTGGGCCAGCCGTTGGCCAGGACACGGCCGGCCTTGCGCTCGAGTACTGGAAGCAGCGCCCGGGCGGCGTCCAGGTCGCCATCGTCCATCTGCAGTGTGGTGGTGAGCTGGCCCTCCAGATGTTCGGCCACGGCGCGCATCTCATCCAGGTCATCGCACTCGATCACCAGCGAGGCGGCACCGAACACCTCGGCCTGCAGGGCGTCGCTCTTGAGGAAGTCACTCGCCGAGGCGGCAAAGAGTGCCGGCTGACAGGCGCAGGGGCCATCACCGACAGGACCGCGCGCGATCTCGCGGGCTTCGCCAACCAGGGCGCCAATGCCGTCCTGGTAGGCGGCGTGGATGCCCGGGGTGAGCATGGTCTGGGCGGCGCTGCCCTTGACCGCTTCACCGGCGGCAGCGGTAAAGGCGTCCAGTGCCTTGTCCTTGATGGCGATCACCAGGCCGGGATTGGTGCAGAACTGTCCGGCGCCCATGTTCAGCGAGCCGATGAAGCCCTCGGCGATCTCCTGGCTTCGGGCCTTCAGCGCCTCGGGCAGCAGGAACACCGGGTTGATGGAGCTCATCTCGGCGTAGACGGGGATCGGCTGGGGGCGCGCCTGGGCGGTGGCCATCAGCGCCAGGCCACCCGAACGCGAACCGGTGAAGCCCACTGCCTGGATATGCGGGTCGGCGACCAGCGCCTGGCCGATCTCCTTGCCCGACCCGAAGAGCAGCGAGAACACCCCCTCGGGAAGGCCACAGCTGGCCACGGCTTTCTGTACGGCGCGCCCCACCAGCTCGGAGGTACCGGGGTGGGCGGAGTGCGCCTTGACCACCACCGGGCAGCCGGCGGCCAGCGCCGAAGCGGTATCGCCTCCCGCCACGCTGAACGCCAGCGGAAAGTTCGATGCGCCGAACACCGTCACTGGGCCCAGGGCCACGTGGCGTTGGCGCAGATCGACGCGGGGCATGGGCTGGCGATCCGGGAGTGCCGGGTCGACACGCACATCGAGCCACTCGCCGGCCCGGACCACGGAGGCGAAGAGGCGCAGCTGGCCGCAAGTGCGTCCCCGTTCGCCTTCGATCCGTGCCTGGGGCAGGCCAGTCTCGCCCATGGCGCGCTTGACCAGGGCATCGCCCAACGCCTCGATCTCGGCGGCGATAGTTTCCAGAAACGTCGCCCGCTCCTCCAGCGAAGTCTCCCGATAGTGATCGAAAGCGGCCCAGGCCAGTTCGCAGGCCTGAGCGACCTCGGTACGGCTCAGTCCCCGGTAGTCGGGCGCGAGTGTATCGCCACTGGCTGGATCAATGGCGCGAATGACGGCCTGGTTGCCGGAAACGGCGTGTTGGCCGATCAGGGAAGTGCCTTGTGGTGTCATGCTTCCTCCAGTGTCGATTACAGGGCGTTGATGCAGATTGTCTTGGTTGCCGCTTCGGTTTGCAGCGTATTGCGCAAGGGACGGCCGAACTCGGGGAGCGTGATTTCGAAGCGGTCTCCCTCGCGAGTATGAACATAATCGGCAAAGCTGAGTGTTGCCGTCCCGAAGAAGTGCACATGGACGTCCCCCGGCCGACGGAAGCCGGCGTACTTGAAGTGGTGGTGCTCCAGGTTGGCCAGGCTGTGGGCCATGTTGGCCTCACCGGTGAGAAAGGGCTTCTCCCATAGTGTCGCGCCATCACGCTCGATACGGCTGGTGCCTTCCAGATGTTCGGGCAGATCGCCTACCAGCAGTTCCGGACCGAAGCTGCAGGCGCGCAGCTTGGAGTGAGCCAGCCACAGATAGTTGAAGCGCTCGGTGACGTGATCGGAAAATTCGTTGCCGATGGCATGGCCGACCCGCCAGGGGGTGCCGTCATCGCCGATCACGTAGAGCCCGGCGAGCTCCGGTTCCTCCCCGGCATCCTGAGCGAAAGCGGGCGAAGGGATCTCGGCCTCAGGGGGCACCACGCAGTCGCCATCGCCCTTGTAGAACCACTCCGGCTGAGCGCCGGTCTCACCATCAGCAGGTTTGCCGCCTTCCACGCCCAGCTTGAACATGCGCATGGAGTCGGTCAACTCGGCCTCGCTGACCTGTGCCTTGGCGTGCATGGCCGAGCGGGTGTCGGCACTACCCAGGTGAGTCAGCCCGGTGCCGGTGACCAGGCAGTGGGCCGGGTCGGGATGGGTCAGCGGGGGCAGCAGCTGCTGCTTGTCGAGCAGCGCCTGGTAGTCGAGGCGGGTCTCGGTTTGCGCCGCCTCGACGGCCGCGGCCAGG
>NZ_JAVLBC010000101.1:0-11877 GCF_031581305.1 Halomonas sp. | reverse complement strand
TGGAAGCTGGAAGCTGGAAGCTGGAAGCTGGAAGCTGGAAGCTGGAAAGCAGCATAAGCTCGCCCCCCAATAGCAAACACCCCCGCAGCACTGCTACGGGGGTGTTTTTTCTTCAAGCTTCAAGCTGATGGCTTCAAGCTCCAGACGAAGTCTGGTTGTGCTTCGCGGCAGCTTCCTTGACCAGCTTTTCCAGCTCGCCGTTCTGGTGCATCTCGACCACGATGTCACAGCCGCCGACCAGCTCGCCCTCGACCCACAGCTGCGGGAAGGTCGGCCAGTTGGCCACCTTGGGCAGCTCGGCACGGATGTCCGGATTATCCAGGACGTTGACAAAAGCGAAGCGCTCGCCACAGGCCATCAGGGCCTGGACGGTCTGGGCGGAGAAGCCGCATTGGGGCAGCTGGGGGGTGCCCTTCATGTAGATCAGGATGGGGTTCTCGCTGATCTGGCGCTGGATATTCTCGACGGTGGTGCTCATGACATCTCCCTTTTTCATTTGCCCGGGGCCCAATGGACCGGGCCTCGATAGACCGAGGCCGTCCAGCGTGCGGGCAATACCCGAGTGTACTGGTCAGCCTTGTGGATGGAAGCCATTCTACTGATGACGGACGCGTTGCGCATCCCCCATGGGCTGGCTAGGATGGTGGTTTTTCCCCGTGGAGCGACCCCATGGCCACCCGCCATTTCCTCACCCTGCTTGACCTCAGTCCGGACGAGCTGCGCTACCTGATCCAGCGCGCCATCTCGATCAAGAACGGCCTGAAGACCCACGGGCCGACCTATACGCCCTTCGCCAACCGCACCCTGGCGATGATCTTCGAGAAGTCCTCGACCCGCACCCGCGTCTCCTTCGAGACCGCCATGGCGCAGTTCGGCGGCCATGCACTGTTCCTCTCGCCCCGCGACACCCAACTCGGCCGCGGGGAGCCCATCGGCGATACCGCCCGGGTGCTCGCGGAGATGGTCGATGCGGTGATGATCCGCACCTTCTCCCACGCTGGCCTTGAGGAGTATGCCGCTGCCAGCTCGGCACCGGTGATCAACGCCCTCACCGACGACTATCACCCCTGCCAGCTGCTCGCCGATGTGATGACCTGGACCGAGCTTCGCGGCAGCGTCAAGGGCCGCACCGCGGTGTGGATCGGCGACGGCAACAACATGTGCCACTCCTGGATCAATGCCGCCCGCCAGTTCGATTTCCACCTGCGCATCTGCTGTCCGGATGGCTACGAGCCCCGCCAGGACATCCTCGCCGCCGCCGGCGACCGGGTGACCATCCTCCGTGATCCGATGCAGGCCGTAACGGATGCCGACCTGGTCACCACCGACGTCTGGGCCTCCATGGGCCAGGAAGAGGAGCAGGCCAAGCGCGAGGCGGATTTCGCCGGTTTCCAGGTGAACGAGGTCATGCTCGACAGAGCCAAGGACGACGTGCTCTTTCTGCACTGCCTGCCCGCCCACCGCGGCGAGGAGATCAGTACGACCCTGCTCGATGACCCGCGCGCCGTGGTCTGGCAGGAGGCCGGTAACCGCCTGCATGCCCAGAAGGCACTGATCGAGTTCCTGCTGCTGGGCCGCGTGGAGAGTTAAGGGACGCCGACCCATCCGGCGTCCTTCTGTATCAGGCAGGACGCCTTAGACCTTGGTATGACATCGACCTTCGTCGCATGTATAATGCGCTGCAGCATACCCCAACCAGGAGATGCGGCAGCATGAGATACGACACCCCCAGCACCAACGGCATGCAACGTAGCCTGCGCCAGTGCCTCTCCAACATGGCCGCCCTGCTCTATCGCCAGGGCCATGTGCTCGAGACGGTCACCGTCCCGCACCGGGGTCTTGACCGCAGCGCCCTGAAGGCACTCGGCGACGCCTCCGATGATTGGGCCCCCTGCCAGCACATCCTCGAAACCAGCCAGGCCGCCACCTGGAATACCCAGCAGCACTTCGTACTGACCGGCCTCGGACGCGAGCTGCTGTTCGACATGTTCGGCGAAGGGGCGGCCGACTGCGCCTGAGCCGAACAGGACGCCATCCCCACTGATGCCCCGACGCGCGACGAGATTGCGTGCTCGGGCATCTTTGGTTATGTTGGCAGGACTTGTCGGGGAGCCCCGGTTCGCTCATGGAGGCGTGCACGGGGGCTGAGATCGGTACGGCCGAACCCGTTGAACCTGATCAGGTTGATGCCTGCGGAGGGAACAAGCGTGTGTCACTCCTGCCCGCCCCCTGCCACCATCCCGCCTGGTCAGCCATGTCTCCTCCTGGATGGTCGCTATCTTGATACCCACCACCGATCACATCGCCGTCGCTGGCGCTGGCTTGTTAGGGCGTCTGGTTGCCTGGCAGCTGCTCTGCGACGGGCACGCCGTCACCCTCTATGACGCCGGTGACCTGGATTCTCCTCCCTCTGCTGCCTGGACCGCCGCCGGCATGGTCGCCCCGCTGTGCGAGACGGCGGTGTCCGAGCGCTGCGTCCATGACATGGGTCGCTTCGCCCTGACCCAGTGGCCGACGTGGCTCGAGGCCCTCGACGCCTCGTCGCTGTGGAGGCAGAACGGCAGCCTGATGGTGGCGCACCCCCAGGACCTGAACGAGCTCACCCAGTTCCGCCGTGACCTCGACCATGCGCTGGGCGGCAACGCCCCGTGCCGGTTCCTCGACGCCCGAGAGATCCAGGGGCTGGAGCCCGACCTGGCGACCGGCTTCCGCCAAGGGCTGTTCCTGCCGGACGAGGCCCACCTGGACAACCGCGCCCTGCTCAGCCGCCTGCTCGACGAGATCCGCACCCTGGGCGGGGAGTGCCATGCCCACTGCCCGGTGGACACCTTCCCCGGCGAAGTCGCCACCGCGGAGGGCCACCGGCGCTTCGACCTGGTCGTCGACTGCCGTGGCACCGGCGCCCGGCAGCACCATCCGAGCCTGCGGGGCGTGCGCGGCGAGACCCTCCATGTGCAGACCGCCGAGATCCGGCTCTCGCGTCCGGTACGGCTGATGCACCCCCGCTACCAGCTCTATGTGGTCCCCAAGCCAGGGCATCGCTTCGTCATCGGCGCCACTCAGATCGAGAGCGAGGACCGTTCACCCGTGTCGCTGCAGTCCTCGCTGGAGCTCGGCAGTGCCTTGTATACCCTCTCCCCGGCCTTTGCCGAAGCCCGCATTCTGGAGCAGGGCGTCAATCTGCGTCCCGCCTTCCTCGACAACCTGCCCCATGTCACCCACCAGGAGGGGCTGGTCACCGCCAATGGCCTGTTCCGGCACGGCTACCTGCTCGCGCCGGCCGTGGTCTGCCACCTGCTGGCCGGGATTCGCGGCCACGGCGACCGGCCCTTCGCCGACATTCTGGCGGCTCGCCCGCCGCAGGAGAATGCTGCATGAACGAGATCACCCTGCGCCTCAACGACGAGACCACTCGCCTTCCCGCCGGCACACCGCTCGCCGACGCCCTGCAGACGTGGCACTACGCCGACCGCCGGGTCGCCGTGGCGGTCAACGGCGAGTTCGTCCCCCGCTCCGCCTACGACGGACGGGTCCTGCAGGAGGACGACCGCATCGATATCGTGGCCCCGGTGGGAGGTGGATGATGGACGCGCTGCACGACGATACCCTGACGCTCTATGACGAGGCCTTCGCCAGCCGCTTCCTGCTCGGCACCGCCCTCTACCCCTCGCCCACGGTGATGCAGGAGGCCATCCGGGCCGCCGGCTGCGAGATGGTCACCCTGGGCCTGCGCCGGCAGAACCCCGCGTCCGGCGACGGCGACGCCTTCTGGCAGATCCTGCGCGACAGCGGCTGTCGGCTGCTGCCCAACACCGCCGGCTGCCGCTCGGCCCGGGAGGCGATCACCCTGGCCCAGATGTCCCGCGAGCTCTTCGGTACGCCCTGGATCAAGCTCGAGGTGATCGGCGACGACTACAACCTGCAGCCGGACCCCTTCGGCCTGCTGGAGGCGGCACGGGAACTGGTCGACCAGGGCTTCAAGGTGCTGCCCTACTGCACCGACGACCTGGTGCTCTGTCAGCGACTGCGCGATGCCGGCTGCCAGGCGCTGATGCCCTGGGGCTCGCCCATCGGCACCGGCCGCGGGCTGATGAACCGCTATGCCCTCCAGACCCTGCGCCAGCGCCTCGACCTGCCGCTGATCATCGATGCCGGCCTGGGCGCCCCCTCCCAGGCCGCCGAGGCCATGGAGATGGGCTTCGACGGCGTGCTGCTCAATACCGCCGTGGCCCGCGCCCATCGCCCGCCGCTGATGGCCGAGGCCTTCGCCGAGGCCATCCGCGCCGGCCGCAAGGCCTACCTGGCCGGGCTGATGCAGCAGCGCCAGACCGCCAGTCCCAGCACGCCGACGGTGGGACAGCCCTTCTGGCACCGCGACGGCGGCTGACTTGGCGCGACTCCCTTCCACACCCCGCCAGAGGGGATGACGTCGGGACGGGGAAGTCTGCTATCGTCTGCCCGAGTCGACCCCGCAGACGATAAGGAGGCACCCAGTGAGCAGCGAGACCCTTCCCGATACCATGGCCGCCATGCTGCTGACCGGGCATGGTGACGTCGACAGGCTGGTCTACCACGACGACGTGACGACCCCGCGGCCGGGACCCGGCGAGGTGCTGGTGAAGGTCACGGCCACCGCCAAGAACAACACCGACCGCAAGGCCCGCGAGGGGCTCTACCCGGTGAAGAAGGGCGAAGTGACCTCCTTTGCCATGGGCGGCGAGCCGACCCTGACCTTCCCGCGCATCCAGGGCGCCGACATCGCCGGGCGCGTGGTGGCGGTGGGCGAGGGGGTCGAGGCCTCGCGGATCGGCGAACGCGGCCTGCTCGACTTCAACCTCTACCCGGATGCCCGGCGCGACATCAACCTGACCCCGGACTACTTCGGCCACGGCGCCGACGGCGGCTTCGCCGAATATGTCGCCGTGCCCTCGGACCAGTTCCACCACGTCCCCAACCCCGAGCTTGCCGATGCCGAGCTCGCCGCCCTGGGCATGTGCTCCTACCAGACCGCCTACCACATGATGACCTCGGCCGGGGTGAAGGCCGGCGAGCGGGTGCTGGTCTCCGGCGCCAGCGGCGGGGTCGGCACGGCACTGATCCAGCTCTGCCGTATCGTCGGCGCGGTGCCCTACGCGGTGAGCCAGCAGGAGAAGGCAGCAGCCCTCGAGGCGCTGGGTGCCGAGGCGGTGATCGACCGTGGCGATCTGGAGGGCTTCGCCGAGCGGGTGCTCGAGGCCACCGGCGGCGTGCCCATCGACGCGGTGATGGACCTGGTCGGTGGCGAGATGACCGACCGCTTCATCGACACCATGATCCAGGACATGAAGGTACGCAGCACCTACCCGCGCCTCTCCATCGCCGGGGCCAGCGGCGGCAACATCAGCGAGATCCTGTGGACGCGCATCTACCTCTACCAGGTGCAGATCTTTGGCGTCTCCCACGGCACCCGCGAGGAGGCCGAGCAGCTGATCGCCTGGATCCGTTCCGGCAAGCTCAAGCCGGTACTGCATGCCGCCTTTCGGCTATCGGATCTGCACGAGGCCGAGCGCTACTTCGTCAGCCGCGGCAGCAACTTCCTGGGCAAGATCGTGATCGTCCCCGACAGCCAGTGGGCCGAGCATGGTGCGCCCTTCGCTCTCGAGGGACACTCATGAGCCAGGCACTGACCCTGCAACTGATCGATACCCATGCCGGCGGCGATGTCAGCCGTATCGTGGTCGGCGGCATCGATCCTCTGCCCGGCGCCACCGTGCGCGACCAGATGCACTACCTGCGCGACGATGCCGATGGCCTGCGCAAGCTGCTGCTGGAGGAGCCCTACGGCATTCCCGAGATGTCGGTGGACCTGATCGTGCCCACCACCAACCCGGTCGCCGAAGTGGGCTATATCATCATGGAGGTGATGGGGTATCCCATCTACTCCGGCTCCAACACCATCTGCACCGCCACGGCGGTGCTGGAGAGCGGCCTGGTACCCAAGCAGGAGGGACGCCAGCGCTTCAAGCTGGAGTCGCCAGCAGGGCTGGTGCAGATCGAGGCAGTGGTCGAGAACGGCGTCGTGGAGGCGATCACCTGCGGCGGCCTGCCCAGCTATATCGACACCTACCGTGCCAGCCTGCATGTACCTGGCCTTGGCGACGTGACCTACTCGGTGGCCTACAGCGGCGGCTTCTACGCCCTGGTGGACGCCACCGAGCTGGGCTTCCACCTCAACCGCGACGAGGAGCGGGAACTCGCCCAGTGTGCCCACAAGATCGTCGAAGCGATCCAGGCCGAGCGCGGCTTCTCCCACTACACCCTGGGCGACGTGGGCCCGCTGCCCTTCCTGCACTTCATGGGACCGGTCGAAAAGGTCGCCGACGACTTCTACCGCTCGCGCTCGGCCACCTATGTGCACCCGGGGGTGATCTGCCGCAGCACCACCGGCACCGGCACCTCGGCGCGCCTGGCCCTGATGCGCCACGAGGGCACCATCGAGCCCGGCGACAAGCTGGAAACCGTCTCGCTGCGCGAGACCGGCTTCATCGGCGAGTTCACCGGCACGCGACAGGAAGGGACCCACACGGTCGTGGAGAACACCATCACCGGCAAGAGCTACGTGCTGGCCCGCTCCGACATCGTGGTCAACTGCGACGACCCCCTGGTGACGTGCGCCGGCCTGCACCATATTCTCAGCGCCGGCCAGGCCACGACCGACTGAACGCCGCCCGGCGGGTGGCAGGGAGACCGCGCCCCGGTCACCAGGTCCGACGAAAGCGCATGGCGGTGACCACGCGTTCCCGGGCCATCTCGACGGCCGCCTGACGGGGAAGCCCTCCGGCGGCCTCGGCGCGCTCGAGCACCTCGGTGACGTTGGCGCGGATCTTCTCCGCGATGCTCTCGAGGGCCTGCCCCTGACTGCCGCCACGGTGCTCGACGGCCGCGCAGATCACCCCGCCGGCGTTGACGATGAAGTCCGGCAGCACCAGCACGCCACGCTCCGCGAGCCGCCGCTCCGCCGCCTCGGTCACCGGGATATTCGCCCCCTCCGCCACCACACGGGCCCGAAGCCGATCCACGTTACCCTCGTGGATGACGTCGGGTCGCGCCGCCGGGATCCAGATGTCGCACTCGGCGTCGATGATGGCATCGCGTGCCCCACCCTCGCCGCCCGGGAACTCGGCCAGGCGACCACCCTGACGCTTCCAGTCGACCAGCGCCGGGACATCGAGGCCCTCGGCTCGCGCCAGGCTGCCCGCCGAATCCGATGCCGCCACAAGCCGCGCGCCGCGCTCGACGAGAAAGCGCGCGGCGTTCATGCCGACCGCCCCGAAGCCCTGGATGGCGACCCGCGCACCGGCGATCGGGAGGGTCGCGAAGGGCTCAGCTGCCTCGAGGGCGACGGCCAGGCCGAAGCCGGTGGCGCCGATCTCATCCAGGGGGATGCCGCCGATCTCCCGCGGCAACCCCACCGAGCGGCCGATGACGTCGTGCACCCAGGCCATGGCGGTCTCGTCGGTGCCCATGTCCGGGCCGACGATATAGTCCGTCACGTCCTTCAGCGCATAAGCGTAGGCACGCACCAGACGCTCCTTGTCATCGGCCGGCATTGCGGGATCGGCGAAGATCACCGCCTTGGCCCCGCCATGGGCCAGGCCGGCCGCCGCGTTCTTCAGGGTCATCGCGCGGGCCAGCCGCGCACATTCCGCCAGGCTCACGTCCGGCGCCATGCGCGTGCCGCCGATGGCCGGCCCGGCCGCCACGTTGTCGACCACCAGGATGGCCCGGAGCCCCGTGGCCGGGTCATGCAGGTAGAGGACCTTCTCGGGTCCCAGGTCATCAGCCAGCTCGAAGGCATCGCCCATCGCCGCTCTCCTCATTTCGTCGCCCTGAGGTCAAGCTAGCAGGCGTCGCCCGAGATGGCCCATGTCCGACGGGACACCCTGGGGCGGACGACACAGCCGGCGTCACCGCCAGCGCCAGTCCAGCTCGAAGGGCGTGATGTCGCGGAAGGTGGCGCCCCGGTTCATCTCGCGCCGCAACGAGAAGTCTGCCAGGGCCTCGGCCGGGTCGAGTCGCGCCAGTCGGTCGAAGTCAATGCCCTCCCACGCTTCGCGGGTGACCTTGGCGCTGATGAGATAATGGACCTGATGCCCATCGCCAGTTGGCCCCTTGGCCTGACAATAGCCGGAAATCAGGACACGCTCGATTCCCGGCAGCCGCGCAAAGACCGTCCCCAGCACGAACAAGACCACGCCATGCACATGACGCCGATAGAGCTCGCGCTGGCGCGTGACGCCAAGCTTGCGTGGCGAGAGCTTGAGGCGCTTGGCAGGCATGCTCCAGTAGCGGTCAGGCAACGCCTCCTCCCCCGGCAGGTCGATGTCCAGGGCGATGGTGCGGAGGTCGTCACTCAGCTCGAAGTCGACCCGCGTCTCACGCGGCCAGCCGAGCTCGTCCAGCCGATCGGCAAGCGTCCGCTGCATGGCCTCGGGATCCTCCCAGGCCGCCAGTTCCTCGCGCTGCTGACGCTCGAACTCACGGGCATCGAACTCGGCCTTCTGCCACTCCCAGGTGCGGTAGGCCTGGGCATGTGACGCCTCACGGCGCGCATTCTCGCGGTCGAGTCGCGCTCGGGCACCCGGCCAGAGGTGATGCCGCCAGTCGGGCTTTTCCAGGTTCACCGGCGCGGGGGGAGACACCGGGTAGCTGCGTGGCTCATAGCCGGTCGACCCGGGTGGTGGCGTCTGCTCGTGCAGGCGGCCGAGCCGGTCGACTTCGGCATTGAGTTGCTGGCAGTGCGCCTCGAGTGCTGCGCGTATCGTCGCCTCGTCCTGGCGGCGAAGCACTCGGGCCTCCGCATCGGGAAGCCGGCGCCCGTCGGGATGTCGGTAGCGGATCTCTCCGTTGGCGGCAATATCGAGGTCCACCGGCAGGACTTCGCCCCGTTGACCGGTCGCCAGCTGCAGACGAATGCCGGGCGGTCCAACCGAGAGCCCGGGGCGTAGCTTGCAGGTGGTGAGTCGCACACCCGGTGCGAGACGAATGTGATGCTGGAAGCGATACCCCACGATGGCCTCTCCCTGATAACCGGACCCGAGCTACAGGGTACTGCACTGTTCGCCATTCGTAATGGAGGATATCGCCCCGGCAAGCGGGCAGCGACGGTGGACCGATCATGCCGTTCAGGCCGGCAAGGGCGTTGACGGGCGTACATCAACGAAAACGCCGCCTGAAGCAGGGCTTCAGGCGGCGTTTCATGAAAGTTCTTGGTGGAGCCTAGCGGGATCGAACCGCTGACCTCAACACTGCCAGTGTTGCGCTCTCCCAGCTGAGCTAAGGCCCCACGACGTTCCCGCCTTGCGAGAACGAGGCGTATATTATGTTCCCCTACCGAATTCGTCAACCCCACAGGAGCACTTTTACTCTCCTGCCTTGTGCCAATTCCCGTTAGGGGCGAGTTGTGCCACGCTGACGAGACTGATACCGAGCCGGCCGACATGTTGGCAGCTTACTTAAGCCAGGCCTCGTCTCGGGACGACACTCACTTATTTCATTTTCAGGAGCATCCGCGTTGATCAGGGTTCTCGTCGCCGACGACCACCACCTGGTACGGACCAGTATCGCCCACCTGCTGAATGCCGAGCACGGGATCCGCGTGGTCGGCGAGGCAGCTGATGGTGAGGAGGCCATCACCAAGGCGCGCAAGCTCGAGCCGGACATCGTGGTGATGGATATCCGCATGCCTGGCATCGGCGGACTGGAGGCGACCCGCAAGATCCACCGCTTTGCCAGCGACATCCGCATCCTGGTACTGACCGCCTTCATCGAGGAAACCTTCGCCCAGCGCCTGCTCGAGGCCGGGGCGCACGGCTTCATCAGCAAGGGCTGCCAGCATGACGAAATGGTCGAGGCGATCCACTGCGTGTTCGGCGGCAAGCGCTATATCAGTCCCGAGATCGCCCAGCGACTGGTGCTGTCGCGCCTCGATGCGCCGGACAACCCCTTCGACCAGCTCTCCCAGCGCGAACTCCAGGTCGCGATGATGGTCGTGAACTGCCAGCGTGTCGTCGACATCGCCGACCGCATGTTCCTCAGCCCCAAGACCGTCAACACCTATCGTTACCGGATCTTCGAGAAACTCGGTGTGACCTCCGATGTAGAGCTGACTCACCTAGGCCTGCGTCACGGGCTGGTCGACGACTTCACCGACGCCGATTGAACGCCTTCCCAGTGGTTGCGATCTGGTAAAATGACGACTTCGCTTCTCGTCCCCGGCACACCCTCTCCATGAGCTTCGATTCCCGCGACTTCCTCGGCAGCGTCAGCGAATCCCCAGGGGTCTACCGCATGCTCGACGAGCAGGGCGAGACCCTCTATATCGGCAAGGCGCGCCGCCTCAAGGCGCGTCTGGCGAGCTACTTCCGCGGCGCCCTCAACACCAAGACCCAGGCTCTGGTGAGCCGCATCGCCGATATCCAGGTCACGGTGACCAACAGCGAGACCGAGGCCCTGCTGCTCGAACAGACGCTGATCAAGGAACTGCGCCCGCCCTACAACATCCTGCTGCGCGACGACAAGTCCTACCCCTTCATCTTCGTCAGCGACCGCCACCCTTTCCCCGCGCTGGAGTACAAGCGCGCCCGGGTGCGCCGTGACAACGGCCGCTACCTCGGCCCCTATCCCAGCAGCGGCGCCGTGCGCGAGAGCCTGTCGCTGATGCAGAAGATCTTCCGCATCCGAAACTGCGAGGACAACGTCTTCGCCCACCGTACCCGCCCCTGCCTGCAGTACCAGATCCAGCGCTGTAGTGCCCCCTGCGTAGGCTACATCAGCGAAGCGGACTATCGCCGCGACCTGGAGCATGCGGTGATGTGTCTCGAGGGCAAGAGCGAGGCGGTGACCCGCGAGCTGACCGAGGCCATGGAGGCGGCCAGCGTCCGACTGGACTTCGAGGAGGCCGCCCGGCTGCGCGACCAGGTCCAGCACCTGCGCCAGATGCAGCAGCGCCAGTTCGTCGACACTGGCGGCGGCGATGCCGATGTCTTCGCGTTGGCCAGCCGCCCCGGGGCGCTGTGCATCTCGGTGCTCACGGTACGCCAGGGCCGCCTGCTGGGGGCCCGGCACCATACCCCGGCCAATGGGCTCGACCTGGGCCACGAGGCGCTGCTCGGCGACTTCATCAGCCAGTTCTACCTGGGCCAAGCCAGGGAGATCCCGGCAGAGGTGATCACCAGCCACCCGGTCCCGGATACCGACCTGATCGCCCGCGCGCTTGGTGAACGCGCGGGCAAGCGCATTCGCCTCACCAACCAGGTCCGCGGCCATCGCGCCCAGTGGCGGGAGCTGGCCCGCACCAACGCCGAACAGCAGCTGGCCAGTCAGCTGGCCAGCCAGACCCAACTGTCGAAGCGCTTTGCGGCCCTGCGCGAAGCCCTGGCACTCCAGGACACCCCCCGCCGCCTGGAGTGCTTCGACATCAGCCACAGCCATGGCGAAGCCACGGTGGCCTCCTGCGTGGTCTTCGACGAGAACGGGCCGCGAAAGTCCGACTACCGGCGCTTCAACATCGAGGGGGTGGCGGCGGGAGATGACTACGCTGCCATGCGTCAAGCCCTTGTCCGCCGCTTCAAGCGGATCAAGGAGGGCGAAGGCGAATGTCCGGATATCCTGATCGTCGATGGCGGCAAGGGACAGCTGAACATGGCCAGGGACGTGTTCGCCGAGCTGGGCGTGCACGGCGTCATGCTACTGGGCGTGGCCAAGGGCACCACACGCAAGGCGGGGCTCGAAACGCTGTTCGTCGAGACCGTCGACCGCAGCCTGGACCTCGACGGTGCCTCCCCCGCCCTGCACCTGATCCAGCATATCCGCGACGAATCCCACCGCTTCGCCATC
>NZ_JAVLBC010000100.1:7260-11944 GCF_031581305.1 Halomonas sp. | reverse complement strand
CGCTGTTGCGGCTGCTGACCTGCCTTGGTCACGACGACAGCAACCATGCCGTGCATGAGGGCACCCCCCGGTTGAACACCGTCATTCGGCATCCTGATGAATGAGGCGAGATGAAATTTTCCGGCTTTACCTATTTCTTCACAAT
Source organism: Halomonas sp. (assembly GCF_031581305.1). Classification (GTDB taxonomy): domain Bacteria; phylum Pseudomonadota; class Gammaproteobacteria; order Pseudomonadales; family Halomonadaceae; genus Halomonas. Next base: position 11,799 of record NZ_JAVLBC010000100.1, on the reverse strand, counting down.
TGCCACACGTCGATTCTGAGCTCGGCCTTCTTGAGTCTCATTGGTTGCAATGGGCGCTAATGGGCCTACACCTTTAGGGGTAAGCCTGTTTGCATCGACATCATGGTGTTCGACCAATGCTTCGACTACCGATGCAGCCCGCCGCTCTGAAAGGGCCATGTTGTAATCAAGTGCCCCCTGGCTATCGGTGTGCCCGACAACATAAAAACGCATACCAGACTCTTGATGGACAAGCTTCGCAATTTCCTCCAAGGCCACGTCGGACTCATCTTTTAACGTTGCCTTCCCGGTATCAAAGTAAATCTCCTGAATAGAGACAGATCCGCCACGGCCAATCTCACTGGCCATGGCGTCGGCGTCGATTGTGATCTTGTCCTCCTCCATCGACGTTTCTTCAACAATATCCAGCTGGATGCCAGGCCCGTCGGCAGATTGGGTTCGTGAAACCGTCAGGGCCACGTACACATTCCCCTCCCCTGCACGGCTAAGCTCGGCGGACAGATACCGGAAATCATCCTCGCTCACCAAAAGATTTTTCTCCAGCACCTCCGAGGGCAGTGGCTGGTTCACTTCTCCATAATCGTACAAAATTGAAGTCCACCTCCAGGAAAGCTCTTCATTAGTTCCTGAAAACAATATCTCAAATCCTGCCTCTTTGAGGGCTAACTCATAATTCTTGTACACCTCGAACGTGGAATAATCTTCTGGGGTACTATACTGGATTCTTGTTACCTTCCCGGCAACTCTCCGACTCTCGGATAAATTCCTTTCATCGTCAAGCCCTCCAAGTGGAAGAACGTACTCATCAAATCCTACCTGTTCATGATAAACAATAGTTGAACCAGGAAATCTGGAAATTAGAGGATGGTCCTCGCTACCCGCGACATCTTCTCCATGAGCTACACTTGAAAAAACGGCGGTCCAGAAAAGCAATAAAAAACAAGAAAGCATAAATAATATATTTCGTTTCTCGATCATCTTAGACACCTCTTTTAAAAATAACAACACTGCGCATAAGCTGCACGAAAATGAATGTTGAGATAATAAATAATGAACGGAGAATTAAAAATACAGAAAGTGGCTAGACCTGGCGAGGCGTATCCGCTTAATGCGCGGCTCATACCGCCTGTTGTTGGCAATAATTGGCATCAATGCTGATTGGAAAGAACAGGTTTTATATCAATCACCGGGGTGCCGTCGAGTGCTTCTAAGGGACTTACTTTCAAACGTGCGGGCTCAGCAGTCTCTAGCACCTGAACGCGGTGCAAACCAATAGGATTTGGTCGATCCGGCGCACGGGTAGCGAAGACTCCCTTCAGGGGATTATCGGGATTGTTTCGAGGATGTACCTGTAATACACTACGGTCACTCTGGTGAAGCCATGTAAGTAGAATGATCTCGCTACCAGAAAAAATTCCATCAATCGCCTTTGTAAATTCTTTATCTATCTCTATCCACGCTTCCGGTGCCCCTTCTGAACCTTGATCAGGAGCGTCTTTTTTGTCAGCAAGTTGAGAGCGGACAAAACCAATTGGACGTATTGAATAGGTGGTTGTAGTGTTCATTGGCTATATCCTTTTGTTAGGCGGTATAACGCTAGCGCTCAGCCGCGCGGCTTTTCCGCGTCGTCTGCAGCGCCTTGTTGGGCCGCTGCGACTCACTCTGCCTTGGCGTCGGCGCCGTGCTCCGAAAGCTGAGCGCCGAACCAGCGATGTATAGCAGTTAACAAGTGAAGATCAGTCGTTTCAAACGTAATCTCAGCGCCCGCGGAAAGTTCCGCATACGAGAGCTTGATGCCCGAGGCTCCAGCTCGAAGCTCCTTAAGCCCCGGCATGTCTGTGCCATGCAGCGTCGCTGGGTCTGAATATTCGCCGCGCTGAAACCTTTCAGCCTCGTGCTTGAGATGCTGCTGGATCAGTGCAATTTGGTCGCTTTCGCTTGGGTCCCGCGCAATCACCCGCTGTACACCTCCCGACTCTGTCATCTTGAAGATGTGTACGGTCTTCGCCATCTCAAAGGGCATTATGTTGTGCGACATCTGGTGGACGCGCTCTTGCGGAGTCTGTGCGAACACCGTGAAACTGCTCAACAGCATAAGAACGGCAACCACGTTCCCCAATTTAAGAACGGCACGCGGGCACGAGCTCATGTAATCCTCCTCCTGATGTCAGTAAACAGAATGGTGCGGCCCAGTAGATTTTAGACGGCGCGTTCTATGACTGGATCCACGTTCCGGCACGATTACAAGGCAAATATAGCCTGCCGATGACCACTTAACCTACTGATTTAAAAAAATTAATTTTAGTTTGTCTATTTATGCAGGATTTGCGTGCTTGCGCATTCCACCATTACCGATAATGGTACGTATATCCATGCATCGAGAGAGGTCAGCCGTATGGATACGCGACTTCATCCGCTTCCGTGGGATCCGGCACCCCGCCAGCATGGGAGCCTCAAAGGTATAGGCGTTTATGGAACCCTTGGCGGTGGAGCGCCAGGGGTCCCCTTCACTGACTGCCTATTACTTGGAAGGCCTCTGGCCTTCTTTCGCGATCTGAAGTCGGAGCGCTGAACCGTCGCTCCCCCAGGACTGCATCGCGCCAATAGGCGAAGGAACCTAATGTTCAGCCACGCTACCGCCCCTACCGGTGCATGTTGACTGAGCGACTGCCCTTCATGCGGTAGTCATCGAGTATCACGCTATGTCTTCTTTCCTCCCTTCCTGCCTGCCGGGCATTTCATCAATGAGCCTATGTGAGCCGGTGTCGTGTTGCAAAGTCGAGTTTTGTCGTGGCGCGGCGTCTTGCGGTGCTATGGTAGGGCTTCACCGAAACGATGATGGAAGGTAACTCGCGTGAAATACCTCGGAGCCCATGTCAGTGCCGCCGGCGGCCCCGACCAGGCGGTGTTGCGCGCCGTGGAGATCGGCGCCGATGCCTTCGCCCTGTTCACCAAGAACCAGCGCCAGTGGAAAGCCAAGCCGCTGACCGACGAGGCCATCGAGGCCTTCCGCACGGCCTGCAAAACGCACGGCTTCAGCCCGGGGCAGATCCTTCCCCACGACAGCTACCTGATCAACCTCGGCCACCCGGAGAGCGCCGGGCTCGAGAAGTCCCGCGCGGCCTTTCTGGACGAGTTCCAGCGCTGCGAGCAGCTCGGCCTCACCCTGCTCAACTTCCATCCCGGCAGCCACCTGAAGAAGATCAGCGAAGGCGAGTGCCTCACCCGCATCGCCGACTCCATCAACCAGGTGCTCGCCGAGACGCGTGGCGTGACGGCGGTGATCGAGAACACGGCCGGCCAGGGCACCAACCTGGGCTGGCGCTTCGAGCATCTGGCCGAGATCATCGACCAGGTCGATGACACATCGCGGGTCGGGGTCTGCCTCGATACCTGCCACGCCTTCGCCGCCGGCTACGACCTGCGCACCCCGGAGGCCTGCACCGCCACGCTGGATGAATTCGACAAGGTCGTGGGCTTTGCGTACCTGCGCGGCATGCACCTGAACGATGCCAAGAGCGAGTTCGCCAGCCGCGTCGATCGTCATCACAGCCTGGGCCAGGGCAACATCGGGCTGGACGCCTTCACCACCCTCATGCGCGACCCGCGCATCGACGAGATTCCCATGGTGCTGGAAACCGTCGAGCCGGCGATCTGGGCCGAGGAGATCGCCTGGCTCCGCGCTCAGGTCCCAGCACCTGAGTGACCCGAGCTGACGCCGCCCTGCCCTGGTTCTAGCCCTCAGTCATGCCCATCGTGCCTTGACGCCCGCCCGGTCAGCCCTGGTTCGATCAGGCCGTCTCGGCCTCGTCCTCGATATCCTCGCCGATAAAGCCGCCGGACTGGCGCCGCCACAGGGCGGCATAGAGGCCGTCCCTGGCCAGCAGTTCCCGGTGGCTGCCGCTCTCGACGATGCCCCCCTCGTCGATGACGACCAGGCGGTCGAGCATGGCAATGGTCGAGAGGCGGTGGGCGATGGCGATCACCGTCTTGCCCTCCATCAGCGCATAGAGCTGCTCCTGGATCGCCGCCTCCACCTCGGAGTCGAGCGCCGAGGTGGCTTCATCCAGCACCAGAATGGGCGCATTCTTGAGCAGCACCCGGGCGATGGCAATGCGCTGGCGCTGGCCGCCGGAGAGCTTCACGCCGCGCTCCCCCACATGGGCATCCAGGCCGCGGCGGCCCTGCAGGTCCACCAGGTCGTCGAGAAAGGTGTCGGCATGGGCGCGGCGTACCGCTTCCCAGATCGCCTCCTCGCTGGCATCAATGCTGCCGTAGCGGATGTTGTCGCGGATGGTGCCGGAGAAGAGGTGGGGCGTCTGGAGCACTACGCCCACGCGCGACTGGATGGCGTGCAGGGAGAGATCCCGGTAGTCGCGCCCGCCGATGCGGATCGCCCCCCGCTTGGGCTCGTAGAAGCGACAGATCAGATTGACGATGGTTGTCTTGCCGCCGCCGGTAGGTCCCACCAGAGCGATCGTCTCGCCAGGGTTGATCTTGAGGGTAAAGTCGCTCAAGATCGGTTTGTCGGGCTCGTAC
>NZ_JAVLBC010000100.1:0-7250 GCF_031581305.1 Halomonas sp. | reverse complement strand
GGTGACCATGCCGATGTGGCGGCGCAACGATTCCTGGGTCACATCGGTGATGTCCTGGCCGTCGATCAGGATGCGTCCGCCCTCCAGGTCATAGAAGCGCAGCAGCAGGTTGGCCAGGGTCGACTTGCCCGCCCCGGAGCGGCCGATCAGCCCCACCTTCTCGCCGGGGGCGATGGTCAGGTCGAGACCGTCGAAGACCCGCCGGCCCTGGCCGTCGGGGCGCGCATAGCCGAAGCGCAGCGCCTCGAAGCGTATCTCGCCGCGCGGCACCGTCAGCGCCCGGGCCTCGGGCGCGTCCTGGACCGCCGGCTCCCGGGCGATGGTATTGAGGCCATCCTGCACGGTGCCGATGTTCTCGAACAGCCCGGCCACCTCCCAGAGAATCCAGTCGGACATGAAGCGGATGCGCATCACCAGGGCGATCGCCACGGCGATGATGCCCAGCGATACCGCCTCCAGGTACCAGGCGCCAATGGCCATGCCCGCCACCCCGGCCAGCAGTAGCGAGTTGAGCAGGGTCAGGCTGACGGTCAGGCCGGTCGCCAGGCGCATCTGCCGATGCACGGTGCTCATGAACCCCTCCATGGCGCCCCGGGCGTATTCCTGTTCGCGGCGGGTATCGGCGAACAGCTTGATGGTCTGGATATTGCTGTAGCTGTCGACGATGCGCCCGGTCATCACGGCCCGGGCGTCGGCCTGGGCCATGGAGACCGCCCGCAGCCGCGGCACGAAGCCCCACATGATGGCGATATAGCCGGCCAGCCAGAGCACCAGCGGCAGCATCAGCCAGGGCTCGGCACGGCCCATCAGCAGCATGGCCCCGCTGAAGTAGACGAGCACATAGACCATCAGGTCCATCAGCTTCATCACCGTCTCGCGAATGGCAAGCGCCGTCTGCATCACCTTCTGGGAGACCCGCCCGGCGAACTCGTCCTGGTAGAACGCCAGGCTCTGGCCAAGCATGTGGCGATGCGCCAGCCAGCGGCCGATCATCGGGTAGTTGCCGAAGATGCTCTGGTGGGTCACCAGCGCCTGCAGCAGCGTCAACAGCGGCAGGCCGATCACCACCAGCGCCGCCATGCCGGCCAGGCGCCAGCCATGCTCGGCGAAGAAGCCCTCGCGCTCGGCACCCGCCAGCCAGTCCACCAGCTCGCCCATGGTGTGGAAGAAGAGTACCTCCGCCGCCGAGACCAGCGCCGTGAGCAGCGACATCACGATCAGCAGCGGCAGCACCGGCCGCGAGAAGTGCCGGATAAAGGCGAACAACCCCCTGGGTGGTGTGCCCCGATTGTCCTCCGGGTAGGGATTGACCAGGGTCTCGAAATAGCGCAAGAGGGCGCGATACATGGCAGCAATCCGGTTGCATGGGTGACGCAGGCGCGCTGCCTACCCTTCGAGGTCCCGGCGCTTGCGCTCATATTCATCCCGCTCGATCTCTCCCCGTGCATAGCGTTCCTGCAGGATGTCGAGCGCTGTTTTCCGAGACGCGTTGCCACTGTCCTTGCCACTGTCCTTGCCACTCATCCACAGCCATCGTAAAAGCGCGACGGCTCCCAGGATGACCAGCCCCCAGAACAGGATCATGAAAATCCCGCCAAAGCCCATCCATCCATGCCCATTGCCCCAACCCATCATTCTGATCTCCTGAAACCCTTGGTAAACCGTACTATCCGCCGCGTGGCTCTTGCCGTCAGCCCAGCGGTCCTGGTATCCGGCCTGAGCGGCCTGACCGTGCCTAGGTAAAGCCCGCCGGGCGATGCAAATTCCGCGCGCTTGCGGATGTTGCCGATGCCCACGGTACCGGATATCTGTCCAGATGACAGGAAGCCTACCGAGTGCTCGTGGAGACGCTCAATGCCGTCACCGTGAGCAGGATCAGGCCCATGCCGACCAACTGGATCGCGACCAGGCTCTCATCGAGCACCACGACGCCGAACAGCGACGCCGTGACCGGCTCGACCATCGCCACGATGGAGGCCACGGCCGGGGCGGTATAGTTCAACCCGACGATATAGAGAATGAACGACACGCCGGCGCCGAGCACGCCCAGCGTGACGAAGAGCGGCCAGCTCGATGTGCTCAACGCGGACAGGGTCTGCTGGGTATCGCCCAGCGAGAACAGGATGAGCGAGAGTACCGCGAAGGCGATGACGAGAATGGCCTGGGGGCTGCCGTGGGGTGCGGCGTACTTGAAGCCGAAGATGAAGACCGCATAGGAGAGCCCGGAGAGCAGCCCGGCGATGACGCCGACGGGGGTCACCCCGCCCGGCTGGACGTCGTAGAGGCGCGTCAGCAGCACGATCCCCAGCATGACCATGACAATGGCGACCCACTTGAGCGGCGTGGGCCGTTCCAGCCGGAGGGCGAAGGAGACGAGAAAGACGAAGACCGGCGCGCAATACATCAGCGTCGCTGCCACCGCCACGCTGCCCTCGGAGATGCTCACGAAATAGAAGGTGAAATTGCCGGCCACGCCGAGACCGGCCATCGCCGACCAGAACCATAACCGGCGATCGGTCAGGCCGCTGCCGCCCGGGCGCAACGCCAGCCAGACGAGCACGAACACCAGCCCGATCGCGCCGCGGTAGAGCGAGACGACGAGAGGGTCCCAGCCATCGGCCATGAGCACGCCGCCGATGCCGCCGGACAGTCCCCAGAACAGCGCGGCCAGCATCACGAACAGCGTACTCAATTTCGCCATGTGCTCTCCTTCGGTGGAGTCGGGAAACCGGCGGCGCGCTCGGCGGCCAGCGGTTCAGGAAAGGGGGCTGAAGATGCGGCGCATGATGGTCACAGTCTCGCCGCGGTAGTCTCGCGCCTCGATGTCGCGCCATCCCAGGCGTCGATAGAGCGGCTGCTGATCCGGCGTGTAGAGGTAGAAATGCTCAACCCCATGGGCCTGCGCCTCGTCTTCCACGCGCTGGACCAGCCGCGAGGCGATGCCCCGGCCGCGCCACCCGGGCCGCACGAAGACCGACGCCAGCCAGGGCGTCAGGTCGCGGCGGTCGCTCATGTCGTCGGCCACCAGGCTGGCGGTGCCCACCGGCGTATCGCCATGCAGGGCGGCAAACACCGACGGCACGCCGCCCGCCCCACACTCCTCGCGCAGCAGGGCGGTGGCGGTGTCCAGGCGTCTGCCCGGGTGCAGATGCCCCCAGGTATCGTGGATCCACTGAGCCAGGATGGCTACATGGGGCGAGTCGCCATCGAGGCGGGCAATGCGGATCCGTTCTGGCATCTGGGGGTCCTCTTGTTGTGTTCCATGATCACCGCGTTTACCGGCAGCGGCCCCGGCAACCGGGATTCGTCCGGTCGCTGGTGCTTGCCAAGCCTACGATAACAAGGGGCCATGGGGTAAGGCCTTACCATCAGCTCTGCCTTGGGCATCGGCATGACGCGAGCCTTATCGCATCCCCTCGCCAGGCGCACCGCAGGCTTCGTCTCGGGGCGGGTCAACGGCTACGCTTCAAGAATGATCGCATTGGCAGATATCCAGCAGGCGCAGACACGCCTCGCCGACACCCTCTCCCCCACGCCCCTGGTGCTCGACCACGCCCTCAGCGACAGGCTGGCGCGGCGGGTATGGCTCAAGGGCGAACTCTTCCAGCGCACCGGCTCGTTCAAGGCACGCGGCGCCCTGAACTGGCTGCGCACCGCCGGCCCGAAGGAACTCGCCGGCGGGCTCGGCACCGTCTCGGCCGGCAACCACGCCCTGGGCCTGGCCTGGGCGGCCCGCCAGGCCGAGGTGCCGGTCACCATCGTGATGCCCGAGAACGCCAGCCCCTTCAAGGTGGCAGGCAGCCGTGAACTCGGCGCCGAGGTGATCCTGCACGGCGACATCAACGCCGCCTGGGCGCTGATGCATCGGCTGGTCGAGGAGCGCGGCCTGACCCTGGTGCATCCCTACGACGACGAGCGCATCATGGCCGGCCAGGGCATCGTGGGGCTGGAAATTCTCGAGCAGGCGCCCGCGGCCAGCGCCATCCTCTGCCCCATCGGCGGCGGCGGGCTGATCGGCGGCATCGGCGTGGCCGCCGCCAGCCTGCGCCCCTCGCTTGCGCTGGTCGGCGTGGAGCCCGCCGGGGCGGCGAGCATGGCCCACGCCTGGGCCACGGGCGGCGCGCACAGGCTCGCGCATGTCGAGACCTGTGCCAAGAGCCTGGCCGCGGCCATTGTCGGCGAACACACCTATCCGCTGAGCCGGCAACACGTGCAGGCGCTCGCCACCGTGGACGAGGCCGCCATCCACCACGCCATGCGTCACCTCCTCTACCGCAGCAAGCTCACCGCCGAGCCCGGCGCCGCCGTGGGCGTGGCCGCCCTGCAGGAGGATGCCGCGGCCCTGCCGCCCGACGGCGATGTGGTGGTGGTGATCACCGGCGGCAACATGGGGCGCGACGAGCTGGAAGCGTTCCTCTAGCCGCCTGCGGGAGGCGACGTCCAACCCGGAGCCCGCGCAGCAGGCAGCGTCTGGCAGCGAAACGGCCGGCCGCGGCTCACTCGGCGCGCGAGGCGATGCGGTACCAGAGGGCATAGAGCGCCGGCACGAACAGCAGGGTGATCAGGGTGCCCACGGCCACGCCGCCGATCAGCACGTAGGCCAGCGGCCCCCAGAAACTGTCCAGGGTCAGGGGCACGAAGGCCAGCATCGCCGCCACTGCCGTGAGCACCACCGGGCGGGCGCGCTGCACGGCAGCCTCCACCACGGCGTCGCGCATCGCCATCCCGGCCTGGGCGTTGTCCGCAACCTGCTGGGTCAGGATCAGGGTGTTGCGCATCAGGATGCCCGCCAGGCCGATCAGCCCCAGGGTCGCCACGAAGCCGAACGGCTGCTGGAACAGCAGCAGCGCCGCCACCGCGCCGATCAGCCCCAGCGGCGCGGTGGCCACCACGATGAAGGTGCCGGCAAAGGAGCGCATCTGCAGCATGATGAAGATCAGCATCAGCACCACCATCAGCGGCTGCAGGGCCTGGATCGAGGCCTGCGCCTCGTCCGACTGCTCGACCGAGCCCCCGATCTGCAACTGGTAGCCGCCGGGCAGGCGCTCGCGCACCGCCCCCAGCGCCTCCCAGACTTCCAGGGTCACGTCGTTGGGCTGCGCCCCCTCGATATCGGCATTGACGGCCACGAACGGCTGGCGGTTGTAGCGCTTGATCACCGGCTCTTCAAAGACGGTTTCCAGCTCGCCGAGCTGGGTGAGCGGCACCCGCTGGCCGGCGCGGTTCACCACCTCGAGGCTCTGCAGGTCGGCGATGTCCTGGGCGGCGCCGCGCCCCACGGCGGGCACCAGGCGGATGCCGTCGCGCAGCTCGGTGATGGTGATGCCGTCCAGCTGGAACTGCAGCTGGCGCGCCACTTCGTCCGGTGTCAGGCCGATCAGCTGCAGCCGGTGAGGGTCGATCGCCAGATGCAGCCGGGGCACGCGCTCGTCCCACTCCAGGTGCGGATCACGGGTGGCGGGGTGCGCGGCGATCACCTCGCGCACCTCGTGGCCGATCTCGCGAAGCCGGTTGGGCTCGTCGCCCAGCACGCGAATGCTCACCGGCCAGTCCACTGGCGGGCCATAGAGCAGCTTCTGCACGCGCACCCGCGCCTCGGGGAATTCGCCGGCCGCGAGGCGTTCCTCAAGCCTCGTTATCAGCCGCTCCCGGGCCTCGACGCCCTCGGTCACGGCGATCAGCTTGGCAAACGCCGGGTCGGGCTGCTCCGGGTTGGCGGAAATGAAGAAGCGTGGGGCGCCGGCCCCCACGTAGGCGGAGAGCGATTCCACCCCCTCGGCCTCGCCGATCAGCGCCTCGAGGCGCCGCGTCGTCGCGTCGGTCGCGCCGATGGCCGTGCCCTGCGGGTGGTAGACGCTGACCAGCACCTCAGGGCGGTCCGAACTGGGGAAGAACTGCTTCTCCACCGGCCCGGCCATGCCCGACACGGCGGCCACCAGCAGGGCCACCGTCACCACCACCACGCTCTTGCGGTAGCGCACGCAGGCGCTGATGGCAGCACGCAGGCGCCGATAGCCGCGGGACTGGTACGCCTGGAGCCCCTGATGGCCGACCGTCTGCTCGGGCAGCAGCTTGACCCCCAGGTAGGGCGTGAACACCACGGCCACGATCCACGACAGCAGCAGCGCAATGCCCAGCACCCAGAAGATGTTGCCGGCATACTCGCCCACGGCGGACTGGGCAAAGCCGATGGGGACGAAGCCGGCCACCGTGACCAGGGTGCCGAAGAGCATCGGCGCGGCGGTGACGTTCCAGGCGTGAGAGGCGGCTTCGAGCCGATCCCACCCCTCCTCCATCTTCACGATCATCATCTCGATGGCGATGATGGCATCGTCGACCAGCAGCCCCAGGGCGATGATCAACGCCCCCAGGGTGATGCGGTCCAGGTTGATGCCCATCGCCAGCATCACCACGAAGGTCAGCGCCAGCGTCACCGGAATGGCGATGCCGACCACGATGCCGGCGCGCAGCCCCACGGCCAGCATGGTGACCAGCATCACCACCACCACGGCGACCAGGAACTTCACCTGGAAGAGGTTCACGGCCCCGGCGATGGCATCCGCCTGGTCGGTCATCACGTCGAGCGACATGCCCAGCGGCAGCCGCTCGCGCTCCTGCTGCCAGAAGGCGTCGAGGCGCTCGCCGAATTCGAGGCCGTTGACGCCGTTCTGCATCACCACGCCCAGCAGCAGTGCCTCCTCGCCGAAGGCGCGCACCCGATAGCTCGGGGGGTCTTCATAGCCGCGCGAGATCTCGGCGATGTCGCCGAGGCGGATCAATCGCTCACCGATGCGAATGGGCACCTCGGCCAGCGCCTCGGGGTCCGAGAGGTCCTGGTTCAACCGCAGGTGCAGGCGGGGGCCATCGGTGTCCACGCGCCCGGCGGGCAGCAGGCGGTTGTGCGCCTCGATGGCGGCGAAGACGGCCTGGGGCGTGACGCCCAGGCTCTGCAGCCGGGCCAGGTCGAAGTCGAGGTGCATGCGCTCCTGGCGCTCGCCCAGCACCTGCGCCTTGTTGACGCCCGCCACCCGCTGCAGGCGATCGCGGATCGCCTCGGCCTCGCGCACCATCTCGCGCATCGGCATGTCCGGGGCGCGCAGGGCGACCAGCGAGAAGTAGACGTCGCCGAAATCCTCGTTGATCAAGGGGCCCACCACGCCATCGGGCAGGCTCGGGGCGGCGTCCTGCATGCGGCGGCGCACCTGGTAGAAGCGCTCCGACATCGCCTCGCCGGGGGTGTAATCCTCGAA
>NZ_JAVLBC010000304.1:305-2278 GCF_031581305.1 Halomonas sp. | reverse complement strand
CTGGCCGTTGCGCGAGAAGACCGCTTCGCCGCCGGAGCTCTCCAGGCGATAGAAGCCCTCACCGGCCACCGCCAGGTCCAGGTTGCGGCCGGAGTTCTCGAGATCCCCCGAAGTAAAGTCCTGGGTAATGGCGGCCACGCTGGTGCCCAGGCCCACCTTGCTGCTGGCGCCAGCGAAGACGTCGGCAAAGACTGCGCTGCCACTCTTGAAGCCGACGGTCTGGGAGTTGGAGATATTGTTGCCGATCACCTTGAGGTTCTCGGACTGGGCGGACAGGCCGCTAAGGGCTTGAGAGAAGCTCATGACGTTGGTTCCCCGCTGTTGAAATGCGTTATCAAAGGATCTGCTTGATCTCTGCCAAGCTGGCCTGGCCATGTATGGCACCCAGGTCAACCCTGACCCTGCCGTTCTCGTCGGCGGGCGTCACCGCGTTGACCTGGGCGTAGTTCAGGGTCGAGGCCGGCAGGCCGTCATCGCCCCGGGTGGCCTCGACGCTGACGCGATAGGCCCCATCCTGGGCCAGGTTGCCCTGATCGGTGTCCCCCTCCCACAGGAAGGAGGAGACGCCGGCATCCACGGCGCCGAGGTCATAGCGACGCACCACCTGTCCCGCGCCGTCGGTAATGGTGGCCGTGACGTTGTCGGCCGGCTCATCCAGTTCGACGCCGAAGGGCGTGGCGTTCACCTTGCCCTCACCGTCACGCCCCACCAACACCCGATCCCCCGGCACCAGCACCCCTTGACCGATCAGGCCGGCCGCCTCGAGGGCCTGTCCCTCATCGATCTGGGAGCCGATGCTCTCAAGCGTCTCGTTGAGTTCCTGGATGCCGCTCAGGGTGTTGATCTGGGCCAGCTGGGAGACCATCTCCTGGTTCTCCATGGGCTTGAGCGGGTCCTGATTCTGCAGCTGGGTGATCATCATGGTCATGAAGTTTTCACTCAGCGCCTCGGCCGAGTTGTCGCCCTTGCCGCCCGCCAGACCGGAGGCGCCGCCAAGGGCATTGAGCGCATTACTGTCGATCGTGTTGCTCACGGCCTTACCCCTCTCCCAGCGTCAGCGTCTTGAGCATCAGCTGCTTGTTGGTATTCATTACCTCGACGTTGGCCTGATAGGAGCGCGAGGCCGAGATCATGTTGACCATCTCGCCCACTGGGTCGACGTTGGGCATGGTGACGTAACCCTCCTCGTCGGCCAGCGGATGCTCGGGACGGTACGCCATGCGCATCGGCGAGGGGTCTTCCACCACCTCGCGCACGCCGACGCCGCCGACGCCGCCGACGCCCTCGCGCGACTGGGCACGGGTCTCGAACATCACCTGCTTGGCGCGATATGCCTCACCGTCAGGGCCCGACACGCTGTCGGCATTGGCCAGGTTGCTGGCGGTGACGTTCATGCGCTGTGACTGAGCGCTCATGGCCGAGCCGGAGATAGCGAAGATGGAGAACATCGACATGCGGTCACTCCTTGGTTATTCGGGCTGCATGGCCTTCTTGAGGCCCTGTATGCGGCTGTTGAGGATGGTCAACGCCGCCTGATAACGCACCGAGTTGTCGGCGAACTGAGTGCGCTCGCGGTCCATGTCCACGGTGTTGCCATCGAGGCTCGGCTGGTCAGGCACCCGATAGAGCAGCTCGTGAGAGGCTCCGGGCACCCCCTGGCCCTCGATATGGCGCGCGGACGACCGCGAGAGGGCCAAGCCACCATCACTACTGCCCTGCTTGACGGCTTTCTGCAGCTCGCCGGCAAAGTCCATGTCGCGGGCCTTGTAGCCCGGTGTATCCGCATTGGCGATGTTGCTGGCCAGCACCTTCTGGCGCTCCTGGCGTAGCCCCAGGGCCTGCTGGTGGAAGTTCAAAGAGGCTGCGAGCCGATCGATCATCCCGGCACTCCCCGCAAAAGGTATGAGTCGACGCTGGAGAATAGCCAGGCCCTTGTCATGACAAAGCCTCGAACAGCCGACATTCGGAGTGCC
>NZ_JAVLBC010000304.1:0-295 GCF_031581305.1 Halomonas sp. | reverse complement strand
CAATTCACGAGTTCCACCGTGGAGACCGCCGCTAGAATCGTGGCATCAGCCTCGACCCCGGCCTCGACATGCTCCAGCACCGTTTATCGTCAAGCCTCTTCCGGTACGGCGCCTGCCTGCTGGCGCTGGCCTTGCTGTCGCTGTCACTGCCTGGCCAGGCCGACGAAGGCGCCATGATGGCGAAGATCCACGCCTTCCTTTACGAGCAGGCCTCTGTTTCAGGCGAGGACGTGATGATCGACATTCATCCACCTCGCGCCAGCCTGGCAAGCTGTGAGCACCCCGCCCCCTTTCT
>NZ_JAVLBC010000002.1:0-48295 GCF_031581305.1 Halomonas sp. | reverse complement strand
TCCTCCACCGCCTCCAGAAACGCGCGAGCGTTGCCCTGAAAGTCATGCAGATGACGCTGAAGCCGCTCATGAGACCAGTCCCACCAGGCGAGTGCTTCCAGACGCTCTGCGATCTCGGGGTCCTCGAAGCGCGGTCTCAGGACTCGAGCCGGGTTACCCACCACGATCATGTAGGCCGGCACGTCTCGCGTGACCACACTCCCCGCGCCGATGATCGCGCCGTTGCCGATACACACGCCCGGCAAGACGATGACGCCATGACCGATCCATACGTCATGGCCCACTACCACGCGGTCGGCCTCGCGCCACGCGAATACCTCGTCATCCACGAATTGCTGGTCCGATGTGAACCCGAACTTGCCGGGCCGGTAGGTAAAGTGATGTAGCGTGGGACGCCACCAGGGATGGTTACTGGGATTGACCCTCACGCTGGAGGCGATTGACGTGAAACGCCCAACCCTGGTAAACATCAGGTCACCGTCACGCTAGATATAGCTGTAGTCTCCTATATCGACGTGGTTGAGCACACAACGCTCACCTATCTCCGTCCAGTTTCCCAACCGAGTGGCATTCAAACAAGCAGTCTCATGCACAGTGGGCTCGATGGCCAGGGTATTCATCCTCGGTTGACTCATCCTGCGTCTCCCATCTTGTAGTGTGTCATGGAGGGTTGTGTCATTGGACCAACGCAGACCTCTTCACCATCCTTAGGTACCCGCACATTGGCGGGCAGAGAGTTCGGCGACTCGGCAAGCTCCCGATCCAGATCGTGACCGATATGGGTCAGATACGCCGCCGAAACGCCGACGCGCTCGATAATCTGCAGCGCTATCGGCAGGGAATTATGATTGGTCGGGTTGACGACGCTGCTGGGGTGGCCGGTGTCGAGTACCACCACATCCGGCTGCCACTCGCGCAGGAAGCGCTCTGTCGCCCCCGGCAAGCCGCAGGTATCGGTCAGGTAGGCGAGTCGCCCGCCTCCGTCATCGAGGCAATAGCCCAGGGTCGGCTTGCTGTGATGGAGTGGTACGGGCGTCACCGTCAACGACGGTAGCAGCAGCGGCCGAAACGGCTTGAGGCCCGCCTTGAAATCCAGCACCCCGGGGTGGCGGAAGAGGTCGGCAAAACCTTGTGGGTCCTTGGGGCCATAGACCGGCAGCGGCTCCCCCCTGCCCCAGCGCAGATGCAGGAGGCCCTGCACATGATCGGCGTGATAGTGGGTCAGCAGGATCGCCGACGGCCGCTCGCGCTCACAGCTCTCTGCCAGATCCATGCGTCCCGCATCGATCAGATAGCGGTGGCCATCGACACGAACCTCGGCGCTGCACGGCCCCCGGCGATGACTGGACAGCACCCGCGCACGCGCACAGGCGTCGCAGTCACAGCCAAAACAGGGCACCTGGGCACTGTCGCCTGTCCCCACGAAGCGAAACTTCACGCAGGAACCTCCGTCTCGAGCAGTCGGTCCATCGCCGCCAGGCTGGCATCCAGAGGCCCGCCGTTATCGATGCGCACCACGTCCGGCAAGGCATCGCGCAGTTCCCGATGACGCTGCAGCCGGGCCTCGATCTCCGCCTCGCTCTCTCGTCCACGCCGACGTAACCGACCGCGCAGCACTTCTTCCGCTGCCGTGATCACCACAGGGAGAAGCGCCTCACCGAAGCGCGCCTGGGCCTGGCCAAGTGCCCGCCGGCTGCCATTGACCAGCACCACCTTGTCGCAAGCCAGCCAGGCCTCCAGCTCGATGCCCAAGCCATACTGAAACCCGTGTGCCTGCCAGGAGAGGGCGAACAGACCCGAGCACTCACGGGCGGCAAACTCCTCGCTGGTCAGTGCCACGCTGTTCTCGGTGGGTCCGCTGTGACGGGTCACGTAGCGATGGGCGACCATCCACTCGGGATGGCGCCGGCGGACTGCCTCCAGCAGGGTGTCCTTGCCCACCCCACTGGCGCCCACCAGATACACCAGGCGGCCCATCAGTGCACCTGCCTGCCAGCGCACCATACCCGCTGCACCAGCGGATGGTCGTCGACCACCCGCACCCGCAGCAGATCGGCGCGCAGCCCCGGGGCGAGCCGACCGCGATCAGTGAGCCCCACTGCCTCGGCCGGTGTTCGTGTGGCCGTGGCCACCGCCTGAGGCAGGGAGTACCCCTCCGCCATGCCGGCAATGCGGAACACCGCATCCAGCAGTGCAGCAGGATAGTAGTCCGAGGAGAGCACATCGAGCACACCCAGCCGCACCAGCTCTGCCGCCGCGATATTGCCGGAGTGCGAGCCGCCACGCACGACGTTTGGCGCGCCCATCATCACCGCCAGGCCGTGGCGGTGAGAGGCCTCGGCCGCCTCGCGGGTCGTGGGGAATTCAGCCACCCGGGTGCCATACTCGACGCTCTCGGCCACATGCTGGATGGTGGCGTCATCGTGGCTGGCCAGGGCCAGACCCCGCGCCTGACACGCCTCGGCGATGGCGCGTCGATGTGCACTGCTGTAGAGAGCGCTGTTGGCCAGCTGCTTCTCGATGAACGCCTCTAGTGCCTCGTCGCTGAGCCGATATTTCCCCTGGTAGTAGGTGCGGTAGGCATCCAGACTGGCGAATTGACGCTGGCCCGGCGCATGGTCCATCAACGACACCAGGCCCAGCAGCGGCGAGCCGGCCAGTGCCTCGAAGCGAGAGAGCGTCTCGGGGTGGCACACTTCACAGCGCAGGTGCAGGCGGTGATCGATACGCGCCATGTCGTCGGTCATGATCGCCTGCAGCGAGTCGACCATGTCGAGCAGCGCGCCGTGGCGCATGCTCTGTTCGTCGACATCGCCGATCGAGAGCGCATCGAACACGGTGGTGATGCCGCTGGCAGCCATCTGGGCATCATGCGCCAGCGCCGCGGGGCGTCCCGGCCAAGCCACCTTGGGGCGCGGCTGGAAATACTTCTCCATATTGTCGGTGTGCAGCTCGACCATGCCCGGCATCAGGTAGTCGCCCCGGCAATCCAGGGCACCAGGATGCCGACTCGGCGCATTGTCGATGCCGGCGATGCGGCCGTCGCGAATCTTCAGCGAGCCCAGGCACACCTCATCGTCCAGAATCAGACGCGCGTTGGTGAGAATCTGTTCGGCGGCATTCATCAGCGAACCTCCTCGAACGGGGTCTCGGCCGCTTCCAGCACGGCTCCCATGTGGGCCTCCAGCGGCAACAGGCGATCCGCTACTCGCTCTCGCACATCCTCATCATGGAAGATGCCAAGCAATGCCGCGCCGCGCGCCTTGGCCTCCTCGATCAAGCCCACCACGACCTCGCGGTTGGCGGCATCCAACGAGGCGGTCGGCTCGTCGAGCAGCAGCAGAGGGTGCTCGGCGATGAAGCCCCGGGCGATGTTCACGCGCTGCTGCTCACCGCCGGAGAAGGTGCCCGGCGGCAGTGACCACAGCCGCGGTGGCAGGTTGAGCCGAGCCAGCATTGTCTCGGCGCGCTCACGGGCCTCGTCAGGCTCGACACCACACGCCAGCAGCGGCTCCATCACCACTTCTACCGCTGGCACGCGAGGTACCACCCGCAGGAACTGACTGACGTAGCCGATCACGTCGCGGCGCAGAGAGTGCCAGGCGTGGGCCGGCAGATCGGCGAGCTCGAGCTCGCCGTCCTCGAAATGCAGGCGCAGGCGCCCACCGGTGACGCGATAGCTGCCGTGGAGCATCTTGAGCAGCGTGCTCTTGCCGATACCACTGGGTCCGGCAAGCACCAGGCATTCGCCCGGTAACAGGGAGAGCGAAAGGCCACGCATTACCTCGAGAGTCATGCCGCCCTGGCCGTGCAGCACGAAAGACTTGTGCAGGGCGTCGACGGTCAGGAAGGGTTGCGTCAGGGTTGTCATGGGTGACAGCTCCTCAAGGCGTGAGTACCGACGACACCAACAGCTGCGTATAGGCATGCTGCGGATCGTCCAGAATCTGATCGGTCAGGCCGCTCTCGACCACCTGGCCGCGGCGCATCACCATCAAGCGGTGGGCCAGCAGTCGGGCGACCGCCAGGTCATGGGTCACTAGAATGACCGAGAGGCCCAGCTCGCGTACCAGGGTGCGCAGCATGTCGAGCAACCGGGCCTGCACCGAGACGTCCAGACCTCCGGTCGGCTCGTCCATGAACACCAGATTCGGCCGGGTCACCAGGGTGCGAGCGATCTGCAGGCGCTGCTGCATACCGCCCGAGAAGGTCCTCGGCGCGTCATCGATGCGCGTCGGGTCGAGCTCCACCCGACCCATCCAGTCCTGGCCGGCCGCCCGCAGCTGGCCATAATGACGCTCGCCCAGGGCCATCAGGCGCTCACCAATATTGGCACCGGCCGAAACCCCAAGGCGCAGCCCATCACGCGGATTCTGGTGCACCAGCCCCCACTCCATGCGCAGCAGTGCCCGTCGACGCGCTTCGCCAAGGGCATACAGATCGAGCTCCCCCTCGTGGCTCTGGTAGGCCACCTGCCCGGTATCCGGGCGCTCCAGGCCCGAGAGCACGCGCAGCAGGGTCGACTTGCCGGAACCGGACTCACCGACGATGCCCAGCACCTCGCCGCGATGCAGGGTGAAATCGATCGCCTCGCAGCCCTTGCCGGGGCCGTACAGGCGCGAGACACCGCGCGCTTCCAGCAGAGCGGGCCGTTGCAGATCGGGACGCTTCATGCCACCTCCTCACGACGTGACTGGCAGTAGTCGGTATCCGAGCAGACGAACATCCGCCCGCCCCGGTCGTCGGTAATCACCTCGTCGAGGAAGGTGTCGCGAGCCCCGCAGATGGCGCAGGGTTCCTCCCACTGCTGCACTTCGAACGGATGGTCCTCGAAATCCAGGCTCTCCACCCACGTATAGGGCGGAATGGCGTAGAGCCGCTTCTCGCGTCCGGCACCGAACAGCATCAGGGCCTCGGCCATGTGCAGCTTGGGGTTATCAAACTTGGGAATCGGCGAGGGGTCGGTGACATAACGCCCGTCCACCTTCACGGGATAGGCATAGGTCGTGGCGATATGCCCATGACGCGCGATGTCCTCGTAGAGCTTGACGTGCATGACCCCATACTCCTCCAGGGCATGCATCAGCCGCGTCTCCTCTTCGCTGGGCTCGATGAAGCGCAACGGCTCGGGAATCGGCACCTGGAAGATCAGGATCTGGCCCTGTCGGAGAGGCCGTTCCGGAATGCGGTGGCGAGTCTGGATCACATCGGCCTCGGCCGTCGCCGAGGTGGTCGTCACCCCTGCCACCCGCTCGAAGAAGGCGCGGATGCTCACCGCATTGGTGGTATCGTCGGCGCCCTGGTCGATCACCTTGAGCACATCGTCCTGACCCAGCATGCTGGCCGTCAGCTGCATGCCACCGGTACCCCAGCCGTAAGGCATCGGCATCTCGCGCCCGCCGAAGGGCACCTGATAGCCGGGAATGGCCACTGCCTTGAGCAGGCCGCGGCGGATCATGCGCTTGGTCTGTTCGTCGAGGTAGGCGAAGTTGTAACCGGTCGCGGCATCAGAATAGTCGTTCATGCCTGCTGCTCCTCCGGCGCGGTAGTGGGTTCCTCGTCAGGCTGTAGCCGGCGGGCGGCATGCTCGCGGCGCAGGCGCCGCAGCAACTCCAGCTCCGACTGGAAGTCCACGTAGTGCGGCAGCTTGAGATGTGAGACGAAGCCCGCCGATTCGACACTATCGGCGTGGGCCAACACGAATTCCGCCTGCTGGGCAGGGCCCGTTGGGGTCTCACCCAGTTCCTCGGCGCGCAGGGCGCGATCGACCAGCGCCATGGCCATGGTCTTGCGCTCGTTGTGGCCAAAGGCCAGCCCGTAGCCGCGGGTAAACTGCGGTGCCACTTCACGCGAGCCGCCGAACTGATTGATCATCTGGCACTCGCTGATCTCGATCTCGCCAATGCACATGGGCATCTCGCACTCCTCCACCTCGATCTCGACCGCCACACGACCCAGGCGAATCTCCCCGGCGAAGGGGTGGTTGCGCCCATAGCCGCGCTGGGTGGAATAGCCAAGGGCCAGCAGGTAACCCTCATCGCCGCGTGCCAGCATCTGCAGCCTGGTGGCACGATCTACCGGGAAGTCGGGGGGGTCACGGGTAATGTCATAGGGCTCGCTGCCGTCGTCTGCCTCGCGCTCGAGCAACCCCTCGTCATCGAGCAGTTCCAGGATCTGCGGACAGGCCGCCAGGGCCTCCTCGGTCTCGACCGGCGTCGGGGTATCTCCCTTGGCGAGTTGGAGGAAGTCCAGCAGGCGGTGGGTGTAGTCGTAGGTCGGGCCCAGTACCTGGCCGCCAGGGATGTCCTTGTAGGTGGCGCTGATGCGTCGCTCGATGTGCATCGCCGCGGTGTCCAGAGGCACCGTTTCAGCCAGCCGCGGCAGTGTGGTGCGATAGGCGCGCAGCAGAAATACCGCCTCGACCATGTCACCGCTGGCCTGCTTGATGGCCAGAGCAGCGAGCTCCGGGTCATACAACGAGGCTTCGGCCATCACCCGCGCCACGGCCAGGCGCAGCTGCCCTTCCACCTGAGCTACCTCCAGTTCGGGGGATTCGCGACTGCCTCGCCGGCGGTCGGCCAACCATCGGTGCGCATTGGCAATGGCTTGCTCTCCGCCCTTCACTGCGACGTACATGGGTCAGCCTCCTCTACCCGGGAAGATGTGATGCGGGTGCTGCGCGGCACTGCTGCCAGTCGGGCCCCGCAGGTCAGGATGGCGTCCAGCCCACGCGGGAAGCGGGACTGATTGGCCGCCAGGCGGTGCATGAGGGCATCGTCCTCCCCTATGCCGAGGCGCCGGAATCCGGGGATACCTGGCCCCTGAAGCCGCCAGGGACCCTCGGTATCCAGCTGCTCAAGCACCACCAGCAGCGTAGTGCTGCGGTCGGGGTAGATATCGCTGCCTTCGTTGAATACTCGAGTGGGATCGGCCAGGGTGGCCGGGGTCACGAGCGCGAAGTCCGCCTCAACGGCCTTGTCGGTCAGGCGGCTGCCGGTATGGAACCTCAATCCCTCGCCCAAGCCACCGGCGGCCAATTCGGGGGTCAGCCACACCCGTGTGTCGAGATCGCACAGCGTCAGCAGTGTCGCCCAGCAGGCTGCGCCGATGGCGGCTTCCTCAGGCCTGTGCGGGGTCTCCAGCATGTCTTCAACGGTGCCGGGCTCCGCCATGGTCGACAGCAGTTGGCGATAGGCGCGCTGGCTGTCGTGGACGGGATCGTCAAAAGCGGACCACTGCATGCTCATTCCCCTCGGACCATGGTGAAGAAATCGACACGGGTCGCCGCCGCGCGTCTTCCATGCGCGTCACGCTCGGCGCAGAGAGCAGCCTCAAGCGGCGCCAGCAGCTCGGCCTCGATGCGCTGTCCCCAGTCGTCACGCTGTGCGCAGGCATCAGCCAGGGCGATGAGCTCAGCATGATGCGCATCGCGGCCCTTGACCCAGCCGTGGCCCAGTGGACCGCCGCCCGGCGTGCCGTCGTCCAGGGACACGCTCGCCCGGGTCAGGGTCATCTCGCCGAGATTGAAGGCCTTGCCGCTGCCGCCCATGCGGCCGCGCACCATGGCCATGCCGGTCTCGGGGCCGCGGACACAGCGGTAGTCGGGAGCGATGTCCAACCGAGCCCAGTGCTCGGCCAGACGCTCGCGGGGAGTCAGCGCCAGAATGCGCTGGCGTCGTGCAGACGTCATGAAGACACCTCGTCAGTAAAGTCGATGTGGTAGGAAAGACGGTCGGCCCGGGCACGACTGATCGAGACCTCGACCAATGCGCCGTCGGCATCAACGTTGTCGCTGGCCAGCTGCAGCAGTGGGGCCTGATGCGGGCACTGCAGCAGGCGCTGGTCCTCACGGTCGGCGACCCCGGCCTCGATCCGGACCCGGCGACGTGCAAGCCGTAGCCCGTAGTGCTGATCGAGCAGTGCGCGTGTGGAGCCGCCCCGGTATCGATCCAGCCAGCCGGGTACTCGCGCTGGGTCGAACCAGTGGCGCAGACGTAGTAGCGGCGCCTCGTCCACCCAGCGCAGGGTATCGACGCACATCAGGGTCATGCCGGCGGGTTGAGAGAATCGCGCGGCAATTGCCTCTGGCGCCACGACAAGCGACTGCTGGAGGCATTCGGTCGTGGTGGTGATGCCCAGCTCCGCGAGGTTGTGCGTCACCTTGCTGCCAGCGCTCACTGCATAGTCCAGCCGCCGATCGACCACCAGCGTGCCCAGGCCCTGGTGGCGAGTCACCATGCCGTCCGACACCAGCTCGTCGAGGGCGCGGCGCACGGTGTGGCGGTTGACACCGAAGCGCCGGGCCAGCTGGGACTCGCTCGGCAACCATTGTCCCGGGGAGAAGTGGGTCCTCACCTCTTCGGACAGTGTCCCGGCCAGGGTGAGATAGCGAGGTTCACGAAGGGCTTGTCTAGACATGTCGCCTCCTGAAAAAGAAGCGCTTCAGATGAAGCGCTTGCGAACCTTCTGGGAGGCCATATCGAGCAGCGTCACCGCCACGATGATCACCAGCATGATGGTGGCTGTCTCGGTGTACTGGAAACCGCGCATGGTCTCCCACAGCGCCACACCGATGCCGCCGCCACCCACCATGCCCAGCACCGTGGCTGAACGGATGTTGGACTCGAAGCGATACAGGCTGACCGAGATCCACAGCGGCAGGACCTGAGGAATCAGCCCGAAGATAATCTCTTCAATGCGCCCAGCACCGGTCACGTGCACCCCCTCCATGGGGCCCGAATCGCTCGCCTCCACTGCCTCGGAGAACAGCTTGGCCAGCACCCCGGTGGTGTGGACGAACAGCGCCAGTGTGCCGGCGAAGGGTCCCAGTCCCACGGCCACCACGAAGACCATGGCGAACACCAGCTCGTTGATCGCACGGCAGGCATCCATCAGCCGACGCATGGGTTGATGTACCCACCATGGAGCGAGGTTCTCGGAGGACAGTAGACTGCAGGGAATGGCGCATAGCACCGCCAGCAAGGTGCCCCAGATGGCGATCTGGATGGTGACCAGCATCTGGTCGATGTAGTGCTCCAGATTGCCCAGGGCCGGCGGGAAGAAATCCCCGGCCAGTTCGGCCATGTTGTCGGTATTGGCAATCAGCAGCCCGGGCTGCATTTCCGCGCCCTGCCAGGCCCACCCGAGCACCGCCAGGGTCAGGGCCCATCCCGCCAGCGGGACCCAGCCTCGCCGTGCCGCTCGGGCGTCCAATGTGGAGTGATGCACATTCATGGGAACTCCCGTTGAGGGGCCCGCAAGCCCCTCGTCATTCAGCGCTGGATGTCGTTACTGGCTGACCATTGCGGTCGCCGGCGCCTCATCGGATCGGGCCTCGGCTGCCTCGAGTCGCTGGTTCAGTTCTTCGAGCCGGGCATCGAACTCGGCCAGCTGGCGGTCGCGCTCTTCTTCGGACAGGCTCTCGTCCTTGGCGACCTGAGCACGCTCCTTGAACAGCTCCAGTTGACGAATGGGCAGAAGCTGATCGTTATTGGATTCGTCGAAGCGTGCCCACTGCAACGGCTCGAGGATCTCGCGCTGGGCCTCAGTCTCGCCGTAGGAATAGAAGAACTCACGCAGCTCTGCCTTCAGATCCTCGGGAAGGTTCTTGCGCCATACCAGCGGGTCGGAGGGAATCAGCGGCGACTTCCAGATCACCTTGATCTGTTCTGCCTTCTCGGGATGATTGATTTCTAGTCGCTCCATGCTCTCGGTATTGAACGTGGCCACGTCGACCTGACCGTTGGCCACGGAGAGCGCATTGGTTTCATGGCTGGAGTTCATGGTGCGCTTGAAGGCAGTGGTGGCATCCACCCCGTTCTTTGCAAAGATGTAGTAACCAGGCACCAGATAACCGGAGGTGGAATTGGGGTCACCGTTACCAAAGATCAATTCATCAGCGCGGTTCAGCATGTCCTCCACATTCTCGAGGTTGCTGTCACGATGAGTGATCAGCAGGCTCCAATAGCCCGGCGCACCGTCGGCGGCCACAGTCTGGGCAAAGACCTCGCCACCGGCACGATCAACGGCCTCCATGGCCGACTTGTTGCCGTACCAGGCCAGATCGACCTTGTCGAAGCGCATGGCCTGAATGACCGCGGCGTAGTCAGTGGCAAAGAATGGCTGCACTTCCATCCCCAAGGTGTCGGACATCTCGGCCAGGAAGGGCTCCCATTGGGTGGCCTGATTCTGGCTCGACTCGGTGGATATGATGCCGAAGTTCAAGGTGTCGGCAGCAAGAGTCAGCTGGCTGGCAAGCAGGCTGGCACCGGCCACCAGCGGCAGGGCGATACGACGCAGGGTAAAACGGGTCATGGCAAGGACTCCTTCAGAGGTAGTGATCAGGAAACAGGGGTCAGCCCAGCGCACCCACGGGGGTGGCCAGGTCAACGGAGGTAGAATGGGAATGGAGCTCGTCGAGTCCAGCGTTCTCGTACAACGACTCGAGGCGGGCATCGGTGAGATGGCTGGTGGGGCCATCGAAGTACAGGCCCCCCTCCTTGAGGGCAATGGCACGCGGACAGAAGCGCCGTGCGACCTCCACCTGATGCAGCGTGATCAACACGGTGCGGCCGTCTTCGGCATTGATACGTGCCAGGATTTCCATAACTTCACGGACACTGCGTGGATCCAGCGAGGCGATAGGCTCATCGGCCAGGATGATGTCGGCGTCCTGCATCAGCACTCTCGCAATGGCCACGCGCTGCATCTGTCCGCCGGATAAGGTGTTGGCGCGCTGGTCGGCCAGGACCTCGATACCCACCCGAGCCAAAGCACGGCGCGCACACTGCCTCTCTTCCTCGGTGAAGCGACCCAAAAGGGCGCGTCCACGGGGCATGTTGCCCAGCTGACCGATCAGCACGTTGGTCAGCACGCTCAGTCGGCCGACGAGGTTGAACTGCTGGAAGATGTAGCCAGTGCGGCAGCGATCGGCGCGAGAACGGCGGCTCAGGCGGCCACCGCTCTGGATATCGCGGCCAAGAACCTGAACGCGGCTCTTGCCATCGCGATTGGAACGGGTGAGGCCAGCGAGGTGACGCAGCAGGGTGGACTTGCCGGAGCCTGACGGCCCGATCAGCGCCACCATCTCACCGGGCTTGACCGAGAAACCGACATCGCGAAGCACGGGGTGGTGACCGAAGCTTTTGCTTAGCTGGTCAACCAGGATGCTGGGAATCGACATGACACCTCTCCTCGTTGGGATGGCATCAGTGTCGCGGCATCAGGTTAACGTCAGTTGTCTAGACAATGATGATCTCGTGACACGGGAGCGAGTCACTCAGGTCACGAGACAGGTCACAGAGTCGCTGCCCTTGCATATATCAACAGGTTACAAATGCAAGTCACCAATTCGTCATTCAGGTGACTCCCGTTCGTCATTCAACAGGGCATAACTTGCACTGGAGTCGAGGTTTAGTTGACATAGGTTCCCTCCAGGTCTTTCAGCAACTGCTGGTAGGTGTTGCGGGTGATGGGCAGCAGGGTGGCGACGAACAGCCCGAAGACCGCCGGCACATAGCCGATGCCATGACCGATCAACGAGAGCACCGGGATCATGATGCCGAACAGCGCGATCGACGGAATGGTGACAATGATCGAGGCGGCGTAGAGCACACTCTTGGTGATGGCGATGCCAATCGGCACGCCGGTGAGGGTAGCGATGCCGGCGGTAATACTCACCAGCGCGATGTGTTCCAGGGTGCGGGTGGTCAATAGGTCGATGTTGTCCAGTGCCTACTGAATCAGTTCCACGTCAACTCTCCTCTTGATCGGAGGGCCATGCGCCATGCGCATGGCTCGCTATTGATGGCGTGACGCTTGGCCACCTCGGCTTTCAGGTGCTTCGGGGCGGCAGAGGCGTCGATGCTCACTCCCCCTGGCCCGGCCAGACGCACGACGCCTGCTCCCGACCCACGTGAGAATGGCAAGCCATGAAGGAGTGACGAAAACTGAAGGAAAGGAGGTGTCGGCAACGCTTCAAGGGCGGTGTAGTCACGACACCGCCCTCCCCTTTTCGCCACGAGGATGTTGGCGATAGTTCGCTCCCCGCGAAGGGGAAGCGTGTCAGAAACGCGTCAGGGGATCAGGCGCCGAGTATTGCCTTGGTCTCGGCGTACTCGAGAAGGCCCTCGTCTCCCCACTCGCGACCGTTACCCGACAGCTTGTAGCCGCCGAAGGGGGCATCGAACGAGAATTCCGCGCCCTGAAGATAACACTGGCCAGCCTTCAGGCGTCGTGCGATGGGTAGTGCATCGTCGACGCTGCGAGCGAACACCGCCGAGGAAAGTCCATAATCCGAGTCATTGGCAATCTCGATCGCTTCCTCCAACGTGTCATACGCAATGATGCACAGCACCGGACCAAAGATTTCTTCACGAGCGATTGCCATGTCATTGTGCACGTCGCTGAAGATGGTTGGGCGGACGTAGTAGCCCCGTGAGAGCCCTTCGGGCTCCTGCGCTCCCCCTTCGACCAAGGTGGCGCCCTCTTCAAGACCTCTTCGAATGAACCCCAGTACAGTATCCTTCTGGCGCCGGGACACCAGGGGTCCCATCGTCGTTCGCTTATCCCCGGGATCACCGACCACTTGTTCCCTTGCGATCTCGCCGGCCAGGGTGGCGGCTTCCTGAAGCTTCGACCTCGGTACCAGCATGCGTGTCAGTGCATCGCAGGTCTGTCCGGTATTGGCCATCACGTTTTCCACGCCCAGGCGGACCGCCACGTTGAGGTCAGCCTCTTCGGTGATCAACAACGGGGACTTCCCGCCGAGCTCCTGGCAGACTCGCTTGACGCTTGGTGCTGCCTTTTCCGCCACCTTTATGCCAGCTGAGGTGGACCCGGTGAAGGAGACCATATCCACATCCCGGTGGCTCGCCATGACCGGGCCGATTTCGCTGCCCATGCCAGTTACCAGGTTGAAGACGCCCGGCGGCACCCCGACGCTGTCGAGGATTTCGGCCATGATGAAGTCCTGCAGGGGTGTCTGTTCAGCGGGCTTGGCCACCACGGTGCAACCTGCCGCCAGAGCAGGGGCCAACTTACCGATCAATTGATGCAGGGGATAGTTCCAGGGATTGATCAGGGAGCAGACGCCGATAGGCTCGCGAACGATGGCGACACCTTCCTTGTGCTCGACCTGTTCCATCCTGAAGGCACGTTCAGCGTAGTAGCGCATGCCTTCGATGGGACCATCCACATGAATGGCTCCGGTTACTTGGGTCGGGCTGCCCAGGGTCATGATATGGACGTCGCAAAGCTCATCGTAGCGGCGCTGCATCTCGTCCGCGGCAGCCATCAGCAGCTCGTGACGACGTTGTGCCGGAGTGGCTGACCAGGCAGGGAACGCTTCCCGCGCTGCCGAGATGGCCCTCTCGACATCCTGCGAGCCTGCGCGAGGTACGGAAGCACAGAGCGCCTCAGTGGCCGGATCCAGAACTTCCAGACGTTCTCTGCTGATGGGGGCCTGCCATTGGCCGTTGATGTAGAAATAGTCTCTATGTTGCATGCGCGACCTCCGATGACGCTTGGTGAAAGGTGAAAGGCAATACGTTACGTATCCTATCCGCTCGCGCCGTGGGTCGAAATAACGACAGCTTGTGTCAAGCGACAGCAAGAAATCATCCCTGTCACGAACGCTCAGCGCGACTCTTCCATGGCCTGCGGAGCTCTCACGTGGACCTCGTGGCCCATCTCCTCCAGCTCGTCGTCGATCAGCTCGGCAGGAAAGCCCTCGCCAAGCACACTGACATCACAGCGCTCCTCGAGACGGCGGATGATGTTGGAGGACCACTCCCGGGCGCCAAAGGAATCCTGGCCATCACGGAAGATATCCAGCAACAAGGGCGAGACTTCGAGCGGGACATCCAGGCTCTTGGCCAGTGAATCGAACAGGCCTACATCCTTGAGGACAAGATCCATGGTGAAGCTGATATTGCGACTGCCGTTAAGGATGACCTGTGACTCGGTCTCATGAACGAAGGAATTTCCCGAGGAAATGCGAATCGCTTCATAGGTCGTATTCATGTCCATACCGGCCTTACGGGCAACGGTCAGGGACTCGGCCAGGGAACATAGATTGGCGGTTGCCAGGTAGTTGGTCAGGACCTTGAGCACTGAGGCCGAACCCAGTGGCCCAGTATGCAGGACACGGCGACCAAGCGTGGTCAGCACCGGTAGCACCCGGTCGAAGGTGGCTCGGTCACCCCCGGCAAAGATCGAGATATTGCCGGTGGCGGCACGATGACATCCACCGGATACCGGCGTCTCCATGGCCATGGCGCCTGTCTCGTGCACTCGATCGGCAATGCGGATGAGCTCCTTGTCATCGGTGGTGCTCATCTCGAGCCATATCTTGCCCTCCGACAGCCCGGCAATAATGCCATCCTCAGCTTCCATGACAGCACTGCAAGCTGCTGGAGACGGTAGACAGGTGATGACCAGGTCGCAGGCTTCGGCAAGCGCCCTAGGCGAGTCTGCCAGGGAAGCGCCTTGATCGATGAAGGTCTGTACGAGCTGAGGTTCCAGGTCACGGACTGTCACGTCATGACCATTGCGGAGCAGACTGGCTGCAAGCTTGCCGCCCACGTTTCCCAGGCCTAAGAAACCGATTTTCATGTGCTGCCTTCCCATCAAGATTCACTTTCGGCGAATTGCGCTTCGTCACAGGCAGAACAGAGAAAAGGTCGACATGGACACTCTCTGAACCTTGCCGCGGTCAAGCTCGATATCAGGGGAGGTTATGGAACGCAGGGCGCAAGGACAATTCACGGTTTTTTGTATTACTGGTAACATCTTTTTTAAGGCCAAAATGGACTCTCCCGCCATGAGGATCTCTGCATAAAACTGGCCTTTTGCAAGAGGCGCTTGTCATCCCTTGAAAAACATCACGATATCTGGGAGGTAAGCCAACTGATGAGAGAGCTGACTCTTCCATTAGAGGCAGTGCCCTTCTGGCATACGATACCCCACTCACCCTGAGACTCCTTGACTTTATTCGCAGGATTGATCAATCGACCGTCAGCAAGAGCATCATCGGCAAAGGGACCATTGACGAGTGCCACGCCCTCACCTCTTTCGGCCATTTCAAGCGCAGCGGCCAAGGTATCCACGACAATCTTTCCTCGAGGATAATCAGACTCGTATTTCGGCAACTCGGGAGATGGCGTATTGAACCAGTTCTCCCAGCTCCAGCTTTCCGTATAGACCTCGATGAGTGGGTCGCTCTTCAGGTCTTCCAAGGGCAAAGGTGGCTCAAGCCCTGGCAACATGTCCGGGCTGCAGACCGGGAAGATCCGAGAGGGAAACAACGGTATCCAGTGAAGATGTGGAGGAAGGGGGGTATCACGATAGATAATCGCAACATCGGCGTTAGCTTCATCGAACTCCCAACCCACGCTGTAGGTCATCACCTGTAATTCCACGTCGGGATGACTGTCATAGAACTGGACAAGGCGAGGTGCCAGCCAGCGTATCGACGTGGTGACATAGACCTGCATGCGAAGCGGGTCAGCATGATGCAACTGGCGAGCCGCTTCGGCGCCATTGATCAGGGTCGAGATAGCTTCTCGTACATGGGGATAAAAGCGATGGCCCGCCATCGTCAGGACGACGTGACGCCCCTGGCGTTCAAAAAGCTTGACGCCTAAGCTCTCCTCGAGTCGCTGAATCTGGTTGGCAATAGCGGGGTGAGTCAGGTGCAGCTCTTCAGCAGCCGCACGCAGGTTTTGCAGTCGCGCGGCCGCCTCGAACCCTCTCAGAGAGCTCAGTGGAGGCAACTTGTTGAGTGGCAGAGGGGGCAGCATGGTTATAAGCTAACACGGGGTGATAACTGGCGCATCACGCTGCGCGTCGATGCGCGGCTGGGCTGCTTAATCCATGACTGCTGATTGTTGCATGGGTTGCCGCAATGGGCTCGTAACATGACCCCTGCATCAGGGGGCCGCGGGACACCCCTTACCCTCCGTACCGCATGACCAGGAAGATGCGCCTTTGAGTCCGCCGTTCTCATGATGATCCGCCTTGCGCTCACTGGCGACTCAGCAACTCGCACGCCGGTGCTGGGCTGTGGCTACAAGCCACACTGCCGGCAACATTGACTCGTTCGGATTCACTGAGGAGCGAACAGTGAGCCTTGTGAGCAAGGCACAACGTGGTCACAGACATAAATAAGGGCCTACGACATTGTCGTAAGCCCTTGAATTCGTGGCGCGCCCGGCAGGATTCGAACCTGCGACCCTCGGCTTCGGAGGCCGATACTCTATCCAACTGAGCTACAGGCGCACATGCCTGGCGATGGCTGCTAGGCGGTCAACATCGTACCCGCCAGGCCTTCCGCTGTCCAGCGACCATCCCGCCAGCGACCATCCCGCTCCGCTCGTCCCCGGCCATGGTATGAGCCGAGGCATTTTCCTGGCGTCAGTGATGCCGGTATACTGGCGGCAACTTATGCGCGCCATGGCGTCCACCGGCTGACGTGATGCCGAGCGTGATTCCGTTCCAAGGACCGTCGAGAGGTGGTGAGAGTGAAATCCAGCAAGCTGATCATGGGGTGTCTAGCAGCCACCCTGGGCCTGACCGCAGGCGTGGCTATGGCACAGGACGACGCCGAGCGCGAGGCCATCGCGGAACGCCTGAAGCCGGTCGGGGAACTCTGCCTGCAGGGCGAGGACTGCGGCACCGTCATGGCAGCCAGCAGCGGCGGCGGTGACACCTCCGATGGTGGCGGCAGCGTGGATGGCGAGGGCATCTACAACAATGTCTGCATGGCTTGCCATGAGACCGGCGCCGCCGGCGCACCGGTGCGCGGCGACGAAGCCGCCTGGAGCGAGCGCACCGGCAAGGGCTTCGAGACCCTGCTGAGCCATGCCATCAACGGCTTCAACGCCATGCCCGCCAAGGGCGGCAACCCGAGCCTCTCCGACGAGGAAGTCCAGGCTGCGGTCGGCTACCTGGTCGAGCCGGTCATGGACGTGCCGGAACTGGGTGGTGACGACGCGCCGGCCGAGGAAGCGGCGTCCAGCGAGGCAGGCGGGGCGCCCGACGATCAGGCGACCGCGTCCACTGATGGCGAGGCCGCGGCGGCCGAGGCCGATGCATCCGGCGACGAACCGGCCCATGCCGGCATCAACGGTGAGGCGATCTACAACCAGATCTGCATGGCCTGCCACGAGACCGGCGCCGCCGGTGCCCCGGTGCGCGGCAATACCGACCAGTGGTCCGCCCGCCTGGAGCAGGGCATCGAGATCCTCTATGACCATTCCATCAACGGCTTCAACGCCATGCCCGCCAAGGGCGGCAACCCGAGTCTCTCCGATGACGAGGTGAAGGCCGCCACCGACTATCTGGTCGAGCCGGTGCAGTAAGCTCCGGCCTACGTGAACGCAAGCGGGGCGCCCTGAGGCGCCCCGCTTGCGTTGGGTCGCTCGATATATTGCTCGCGCCATCGCGCAGCACCCTCTCAACCCAGTAAAGAGCGCAGCCCGGCGATGGCGTCCTGCCCGCGGGCCTGCTTCTTCTCCGGGTCCTCCCGGTCGGCGCGGCCCTCCCACTCGAGATCGCCCTCCGGCAGCTCGTCGAGAAAACGGCTGGGTGTGCAGTCCATCAGCTCGCCATAGGTCTTGCGCTGACGCGCCAGCGTCAGGGTCAGGGTGCGTCGTGCTCGCGTGATGCCCACGTAGGCCAGGCGACGCTCCTCCTCCACCGTGTCCACCTCGATGGCATTGCGGTGGGGCAGCAGCTCCTCTTCCAGGCCCATCAGGTAGACGTGGGGGAACTCCAGGCCCTTGGAGGCGTGCATGGTCAGCAGCTGCACTCGGTCGGAGTCGTCCTCCTCGGCCTGCTGCTCGAGAATGTCGCGCAGCACGAGTCGGGAGATCGCCGCCTCCACGTCATCGGTCTCGGTCTCCTCGCTGGCCGTGTCCTCGGGATCGCGATTCATGGACTTCTCGAGCTGATCCACCAGCACCCAGACGTTGGCCATGCGGCGCTCGGCGATGGTCGGGGCGCTGGCGTTCTGGTAGAGCCAGGCCTCGTAGTCCATCTCGTGCAGCATGCCGCGGATGGCCTCGATGGCATCACCCTGGTCCATGCGCCGACGGACGCCATCGATAAAGTGGGTAAACCTCCCCAACCTCTCGACGGCTCTGACCGACAGCTGCTGCTCCAGGCCCAGCTCGTGGCAGGCGGCGAACAGCGAGATGCCACGCCCGGTGGCCGGGTCGTTGGCATAGTTGGCCAGCTTCTCCAGGGTGCTGGGGCCGATCTCGCGACGCGGCACGTTGACGATACGCAGGAAGGCGTTGTCGTCGGCCGGATTGATCAGCAGCCGCAGATAGGCCATGGCGTCCTTGATCTCGTTGCGCGAGAAGAAGGAGGTCCCGCCCGAGAGCTTGTAGGGAATCTGGTAGTGCTGCAGCTTGAGTTCCAGCAGCCGGGCCTGGAAGTTGCCGCGGTAGAGCACCGCGAAGTCGCGCCACTCGGCCCGCTCCTTGATACGCCGGGTGAGGATCTCACTGGCTACCCGCTCGGCCTCGGCCTCCTCGTGGCGGTTGACCACCACGCGGATCGCCGCGCCCTCGCCCATCTCCGACCACAGGGTCTTGTCGTAGACGTGGGGATTGTTGGCGATCAGGGTGTTGGCGGCGCGCAGTATGGTGCCGGTGGAGCGGTAATTCTGCTCCAGCTTGATCACCTTCAGGCGAGGGAAATCCTCGCCCAGGGTGACCAGGTTCTCGGGGCGTGCCCCGCGCCAGGCATAGATCGACTGGTCATCGTCGCCCACCACGGTGAAGGTCGACCGCTCGCCCATCAGCAGCCGAACCAACAGGTACTGGCTGATGTTGGTGTCCTGGTACTCGTCCACCAGCATGTAGTGGATCTTGCGACGCCAGCGGGCCAGCGCCTCGGGATTGTCGCGCAGCAGCACCACCGGCAGCAGGATCAGGTCGTCGAAGTCCACGGCGTTGTAGGCCTTGAGATGGCGCACATAGGCTTCAAAGACCCGGGCGGCGTACTGCTCGTCGTCGTCCGCGGCATGGGAGAGCGCCTGGCCGGGCAGCACCAGGTCGTTCTTCCACTGGGAGATCTGGTGCTGCACCGCGTTGATCTGGTCGGCGTCGACCTGGGCATCCTTGTTCATCAGGTCGCGCAGCAGCGCCTTGGCATCCTCCGGGTCAAATAGCGAGAAACCCGGCCGGTAGCCCAGCACCTTCAGCTCGCGGCGGATGATGTTGAGCCCCAGGGTGTGGAAGGTGGAGACGGTCAGCCCATGTCCCTCCTTGCCCTTGAGCATGCTCCCCACGCGCTCCTTCATCTCACGGGCAGCTTTGTTGGTGAAGGTCACCGCGGCAATCCGCCGGGCGCTCATGCCGCACTCCTGCACCAGATAGGCAATCTTGGTGGTGATCACGCTGGTCTTGCCCGAGCCCGCCCCGGCCAGCACCAGGCAGGGGCCGTCGATATAGCGCACGGCCTCCTGCTGGCGGGGGTTGAGGCCGGCAAGGCGGCTGGCGATGGTCGGTGACATCAGCGGTTCCTCGCGGACTCGGGGTCGATGCCCTCGGGCGAGCCAGCACTCGGGAGGCCGGCCCCCGGATGGCCGGCCCCCACAAACGCCAGCTGACGCCAGGCCTCGTAGACCACTACCGCACAGGCATTGGAGAGGTTCAGGCTGCGGCTGTCAGGGCGCATGGGAATGCGCAGGCGTCGGGATGGGGGCAGGGCATCGAGCAACGCCTGGGGCAGGCCACGGGTCTCGGGGCCGAACACCAGGGCATCCCCCTCGCGATAGGCCGGCTCATGATAGCCGGTCCGCCCGCGGGTCGAGACGGCGAAGACCCGCTCGGGCGCCACGGCGGCGAGGAAGGCGGCCCAGTCGGCATGCACCCGCACCCGGGCCCACTCGTGGTAGTCGAGGCCGGCGCGGCGCAGGCGCTTGTCGTCCAGCGTGAAGCCCAGCGGCTCGATCAGGTGGAGCCGGAAGCCGGTGTTGGCGCAGAGCCGGATCAGGTTGCCGGTATTGGGCGGGATCTCGGGCTGGTAGAGCACCACGTCAAGCATCAACGGCTCCTGATATTAAGGGCTTACAACGCGCTCGGGCCCCGTACGGGGCCCGAGAAAGAATCGCCTGGCGCGGGCATCGCGCCGCTAGGCCCCAATCGGCGCGCACGCCGAAGCGGACTCAGTCGACGCGCACGCCGTAGCGGTCGCGGTAGGCGCGGATCGCCTCGGCGTGGCCCTTGAGCGCCTCGCCGGCGTGCCGTTCGAGGTACTCGAGCACCAGGTCCAGGGTGACGATGCTGACCACCGGCATGCCGTAGGTGGCCTCGACCTCCTGGATGGCGCTGCGCGGGTCGTTCTCGTCACGGCCGCGCTCCTGGCGATCCAGGGCAATGACCACGCCCGCCGCCCTGGCGCCCGCGTCGTCGATCAGGCCCATCACCTCGCGGATCGCGGTGCCGGCGGTGATCACGTCGTCGATGATCAGGATGCGCCCGGCGAGCTCGGCGCCGACGATGTTGCCGCCCTCGCCGTGGGCCTTGGCCTCCTTGCGGTTGAAGGCGTAGGGCAGGTCGCGGTTGTGGTGGTCGGCCAGCGCCACGGCGGTGGTGGCGGCCAGCGGGATGCCCTTGTAGGCCGGGCCGAAGAGCACGTCGATCTCGAGGTCGCTGTCGGCGATGGCCCGAGCATAGAAGCGCCCCAGCTCGGCCAGGGCGCGGCCGGTGCGGAACAGGCCGGCGTTGAAGAAATAGGGGCTGACGCGGCCGGACTTGAGCGTGAATTCGCCGAAGCGCAACACGCCCTGATCAATGGCGAACTCGATGAACGCTCGCTGGTAGTCTTGCATGCGCTGCGTGCCGGGCTGGTCCGCCACAGGCGCCTCCTCTCACGGTCAAGGGCCCATTATCATGTCGATCGACCCGGGGCCATTTACCCAAACGTCGAAACGTCGGGTATCATACACGCGCGACGCAAAAGGGACCATGTATGAAAATCGCCACCATCAATGTCAACGGCATCCGCGAGGCCGTCGATCGAGGTTTCCTCGACTGGCTGGCCGGCCAGGACGCCGATGTCGTCTGCGTGCAGAACCTCAAGGCCAAGAGCTTCGAGCTGGACGACAGCATCCTCTATCCGGAAGGCTACGAGGGCTACTTCCTCGATGCCGAACAGGACGGCTTCTCGGGGGTCGGCCTCTACTGCCGCAAGATCCCCAAGGCGATCATGTACGGACTGGGCTTTCCCCAGTGCGACCATGAGGCACGCTTCCTGCAGGCCGATTACGACCGCTTCAGCATCGCCAGCTTCCTGATGCCCGACGGCAGCGACGTGGCCGCGAAGCAGGCCTTCATGGCCCAGTACCAGGAGTACCTGTCGAAGATGGCCCGCAAGCGGCGGGAGTACATCATCTGCGGCACCTGGCACATCGCCCACAAGACCATCGACCTGGAGAACTGGGCCGACAACCAGACCACGCCCGGCTTCAAGCCGGAGGAGCGTGCCTGGATGGACCAGGTGTTCGGCCCCACCGGCTTCATCGACACCTTCCGCGAAATCAATCGCGATGCGGGCGAGTACACCTGGTGGCCGAAGCTCGACCAGGAGGTGCCCCGCTCCCGCCAGGAAGGCTGGCGCATCGACTACCAGGTCGTCGGTCCCGAGTTCCGCCGCCACGTGGTGGACGCCTGGATCGACTACGATGCCACCTTCTCGGAGTTCGCCCCGCTGATCGTCGAGTATGACCTGACGCTCTGAGCCCGCTCCCTTCGTCGCCGTTCCGGTTCGCCGGAACGCACAGTGCCGGCCTATGTGGCCGGCACTGTGCGTTAAGGGGAATGGATAGGATCAGCGAGGCATGCCCAACGACTCGCGCTGGTGGTCGAACAGCTCATTGCCGGCCTTCTCGGCCAGGTCGAGCATGGCATCGAGCTGTGTGCGGCTGAAGGTACCGGCCTCGGCGGTCCCCTGCACTTCGATCAGCCCGCCACTCTCGGCCATCACCACGTTCATGTCGGTATCGGCGCTCGAGTCCTCGGGGTAGTCCAGGTCAACCACCGGCAGCCCCTTGAACAGCCCCACCGAAACCGAGCTCACCAGCTGGTGGAAGGGGTCGCCCTTGATCAGCTTCTCACGCTGCAGGTGGCGGATGGCATCGATCAGCGCCACACAGCCGCCGGTGATGGACGCGGTACGGGTGCCGCCGTCAGCCTGGATGACGTCGCAATCCACGGTAATGGTGAACTCGCCAAGCTTCTTGAGGTTCACGGCCGCCCGCAGCGAGCGACCGATCAACCGCTGGATCTCCAGAGTACGCCCGCCCTGCTTGCCGCGGGTCGCCTCGCGGCTACCGCGGGTGTGGGTGGCCCGGGGCAGCATGCCGTATTCAGCCGTCACCCACCCCTGCTTCTTGCCGCGCAGCCAGCGCGGCACGCCGACCTCGACGCTGGCGTTGCACAGCACCTTGGTGTCGCCGAACTCCACCAGCACCGAGCCCTCGGCATGGCGGGTATAGTCGCGGGTTAGACGAATCTCGCGGGACTGGTCGGGGGCGCGTCCGCTGGGACGCCGGATCTCCGAAGACATGGTACCTCTCTTGAATCGGGGTGATGACGGGGAGTCACGCTATGGAATGGCAGCCATTCTACACGCTATCGCCGGGCAATCGGTTACACTGCCCGACCCAGAGAGATCACGGCGCATCGGGAGGCACCATGGCCCACAGCATGACCGCCTTTTCACGCCAGGATCGCGACACCGTGGCCGGCGCCCTGCAGCTCGAGCTGCGCTCGGTGAACCAGCGCTACCTGGAACCCCACTTTCGCTTGCCGGAGTCGCTACGCGACCTGGAGCCACTGTTTCGCGAGGCGCTGCGTGCGCGCCTGGCCCGTGGCAAGGTCGAATGCACCCTGCGCTTCGAGCCCGCCGGCGACGAGGCCGTACCGGCCGTCGACCGCCGACGCCTGGCGGCGCTGGCCACGGCCCTGGAGGAGGTCAGCGAAAGCGTCCCCGGGGCCCCCATGCCCGATGCCCTGAGCCTGCTCGGCCACCCCGGGGTGCTGGAGAGTCGCCGTCCCGACCTGGAGACCGTCAAGCAGGAAGCGCTGGCACTGTTCCAGGCCGCCCTCGACGACCTGGTCGCCGGTCGCGCCCGTGAAGGCGAGAAGCTCGCCGCGCTGATCCGCGAACGACTCGCCGCAGTGAATGCCCAGGTGGCCGAGGTGCGTCGGCTGTTGCCACGGATTCTCGAACGCCAGCGGGCTCAGCTGCTGGAGCGGCTGGAGACGATTCGCGCCGAGCTGGACCCTCAGCGACTCGAGGCCGAGCTGGTGCTGCTCGCCCAGAAGGCTGACGTCGACGAGGAGCTCGACCGCCTGGCCACCCATGTCGCTGAGGTGGAACGCCAGCTCGACCAGCAGGGCCCGGTGGGGCGTCGCCTGGATTTCCTGATGCAGGAGCTCAACCGCGAGGCCAATACCCTGTCGTCCAAATCGGTGGTTGCCGCCACCACCCGCTGCGCTGTGGAGCTCAAGGTGCTGATCGAGCAGATGCGAGAGCAGATCCAGAACATCGAGTAGGCCGCGGCTACAGGCCTGGCGCCATTCTGTGCGATACTCCGTCTTTTACGCAGTCGCTCACTCTTCGCTGTCAACGTCAGGGACCCCTGCTCATGGCCCAAGGTACGCTGTTCATCGTTTCCGCTCCCTCCGGCGCCGGCAAGACTAGCCTGGTGCGCGAGTTGATCGAAAGCCTCGACGGCATCCAGGTCTCGGTCTCCCACACCACTCGCGAGCGCCGCGAAGGCGAGGTGGACGGCGTCAACTACCACTTCGTGGACGTGCCGGCCTTCGAGGCGATGATCGAGCATGGCGACTTCTTCGAGTATGCCCGAGTCTTCGACAACTACTACGGCACCTCGAGGCGAACCGTGGAGTCGATGCTTGCCGCCGGCCAGGACGTGATCCTGGAGATCGACTGGCAGGGTGCCCGCCAGGTTCGCCAGCAGTTGCCCGAAGCGGTCTCGGTATTCATCCTGCCCCCCTCCCGGGAGGAGCTGGAGCGGCGGCTGGCCAGCCGCGGCACCGACGAGCACGCGGTGATCGCCCGGCGCATGCGCGATGCGGTGGAGGAGATGTCCCACCACGACGAGTACGACTACCTGGTGGTCAACGACGACTTCACCACCGCCCTGCGCGAGCTGCAGTCGCTGGTCATCGCTCGCCGTCTGACCCGCGAGCGGGTGAGCGAGCACCACGCCCCGCTGCTCGCTGCACTCTTATCGTAACGTCAGCAGCGGCGTTTCTCGTGACGCCGGCCTCGGGGCTTGTCTCGACCCCGACGCGACGCTTGTCAGGGGAACCGGGCGTCGAGTAGGCTATTCGATCTATCCATCGGTAGAATTCCCGGGGCGTTCCACGCCGACCGGGGTTTTACCCGTCAGCATTATTCAGGAAGGCATCCATGGCACGTGTCACCGTCGAAGATTGTCTGGAAAACGTCGAAAACCGCTTCAAGCTGGTGATGATTTCCACTCACCGAGCCCGCCAGCTGGCCCGCGGCTCCCGCGACGCCCTCTTGCCCTGGGAGAATGACAAGCCCACCGTCATGGCGCTGCGTGAGATCGCCGACGGCCTGGTCGACGTCAGCGTGCTCGACGAACCCATCGAGGCGGCGCCGGTACGCATGCGGCCCGAGTTCGAGCCAGGCACCCACGTCGAAGAGTGATCCTGCCCTTCCCGGCGCAGGAGCGCTTTCCCTCAGGGCCATCACGCAGCAGTCAGGGCGCGCCGCATGTTCACCATCGATGACCTGGCCGACCGACTCGGCGGCTACCTTCCCCATGACGAGATCCGTCAGGTCAGGCGCGCCTTCTACTATGCCGAGCAGGCTCACGACGGCCAGCGCCGGCGTTCCGGCGAGCCCTACGTCACCCATCCGCTGGCGGTAGCCAACATCCTGGCCAACATGCACATGGACCATCAGAGCCTGATGGCCGCCATGTTGCACGACGTCATCGAGGATACCGGTGTCTCGAAGAAGGCCCTGGGCGAGCAGTTCGGCAAGCCCGTCGCCGAGCTGGTCGACGGCGTCTCCAAGCTGACCCAGATCACCTTCGAGGACAAGGCGGTCGCCCAGGCCGAGAACTTCCAGAAGATGGTGCTGGCAATGTCCCGGGATATTCGGGTGATCATTGTCAAGCTCGCCGACCGCCTGCACAACATGCGCACCCTGGGTGCCCTGCGCCCCGAGAAGAAGCGCCGCATCGCACGGGAGACCCTGGAGATCTACGCCCGCATCGCCAGCCGACTGGGCATCAACACCATCCGGGTCGAGCTCGAGGATCTCTCCTTCCAGGCCCTCTATCCGATGCGCGCCGAGCGCATCAAGCGTGCCGTCTCCAGTGCCAGGGGCCATCGCCGCTCGACGATACGCCAGCTCCAGACCAGCCTGCAGCAGAGCCTCGATGACGAGGGGCTGCCAGGCACGGTGATCGGCCGCCAGAAGCACCTGCTGTCGATCTACCGCAAGATGCGCGACCAGCGGAAGTCCTTCGCCGAGATCATGGACGTGTTTGGCTTTCGCATCATCACCAAGGACGTCGACAGCTGCTACCGGATCCTCGGCGTGGTGCACAACCTCTACAAGCCAGTGCCGGGACGCTTCAAGGACTACATCGCCATCCCCAAGGCCAATGGCTATCAGAGCCTGCACACCACCCTCTTCGGCCGTGGCGGCATGCCCATCGAGGTGCAGATCCGCACCCGCGAGATGGAAGCTCTGGCCAACAATGGCATCGCGGCCCACTGGCTCTACAAGGCTGGCCAGACCGAGCATCCCATCGCCCAGGGCAGCCATGCCCGCGCCCGAGCCTGGGTCAAGGGCCTGCTGGAGATGCAGCGCCATGCCGGGGATTCGCTGGAGTTCATCGAGCATGTCAAGAACGACCTCTTCCCCGACGACATCTACGTCTTCACGCCCAAGGGCGACATCATGGAGTTGCCCCAGGGCGCCACGGTGATCGACTTTGCCTACAGCGTGCACACCGATATCGGCAACAGCTGCATCGCCTGTCGTATCGACCGCCATCTGGCCCCGCTCTCCACACGCCTGGAGAGCGGCCAGACCCTGGAGATCATCACTGCCCCGGGGGCACGCCCCAACCTGGCCTGGCTCAACTTCGTGGTCACTGCCAAGGCCCGCTCGGCAATCCGCCACGCACTGAAGCACCAGCAACAGGCCGAAGCGGTGCAGCTGGGCCGGCGCCTGCTCAACAAGGCCCTGGCGCCGTTCGAGACCAGCCTGGAGGAGTTGCCCGAGGGCCTTCTCGACAGCCTGCTCAAGGAGCATTCGCTGAAGGGCGAGGAGAGCCTGCTGGAATCCATCGGGCTGGGCAATCGAGTCGCCCATGTGGTAGCTCGCCGCCTGGTCGACCTGCAGCAGGGCGATACGGGCGAGCCTGCGGAGCAACCGGCGCGTG
The DNA here is from genome assembly GCF_031581305.1 of Halomonas sp. Taxonomy (GTDB): domain Bacteria; phylum Pseudomonadota; class Gammaproteobacteria; order Pseudomonadales; family Halomonadaceae; genus Halomonas. The sequence goes on along the minus strand of NZ_JAVLBC010000002.1, from coordinate 21,825 downwards.
CCCAGGGTCCGATCATGATCAGAGGCGCCGAGGGCATGGTGATCAAGTTCGCCCGCTGCTGCCGCCCGCTGCCCGGCGACCCGGTGATCGGCCATCTGTCGGCAGGCAAGGGCATCGTGGTCCACCGCGCCGAGTGCCGTAATCTCGCCGAGCTCAAGAACGACCCGGACAAGCTATTTGCCCTGGAGTGGTCCAACGACATCGCCGAGGATTTCCCCGCCGCCCTGCGCCTGGAAATGGAGAGCCGCCGCGGCCTGGTGGCGGAGCTAGCCGCCCTGGTCACCGACGCCGGCGCCAACATCGAGCGCATCGGCATCGAGGAGCGCGACGCGCGGCTGTCGATCGTCAATCTCACCCTCGCGGTACGCAACCGCGTGCACCTGGCGCGCATCATCAAGCGCCTGCGCAACCTCGCCCATGTAGGCCGCATCACCCGCCTCGGCAACTGAGCCCTTTCGCCCGCCGGCCGCATGAAGCGGCGGGCGGGCGGCTTTCCCATTTCGAGACGCTGGACCGCAAGGAGAATCACCATGAGCAACAAGGCTGTGATCAACACCGATCGGGCTCCCGCCGCCATCGGCCCCTACTCCCAGGCCATCAAGGCCGGCAACACCGTCTACCTCTCCGGACAGATCCCGCTGGACCCGGCCAGCATGGCGCTCGTCTCCGACGACGTCGAGACCCAGGCACGCCAGGTCTTCACCAACCTCAGAGCCGTCTGCGAGGAGGCCGCCGGCACCCTGCAGGACGTGGTCAAGCTCAACCTCTACCTGGTCGATCTGGATAACTTCGCCGTGGTCAACAAGGTAATGGAAGAGTTCTTCGATAAGCCCTACCCGGCCCGTGCTGCGGTAGGCGTCAAGGCGCTTCCCAAGGGAGCCCAGTTCGAAGCGGAAGGGATCATGGTCATCGGCGACTGAAGCGCAGCCGTGAGACTCTTCCTGGCCCTGGAACCACCGCACAAGCTGCGTGAGCGTCTGAGCGAACTGGCCGAACTCGCCCAGGACCGCTGCGGCGGGCGACGCATGCCGGATGACAGCCTGCATCTGACGCTGGCCTTCCTCGGCGAGGTGGCCGAGGAGCAGGGGGCGGCGCTCTCGGCGTGGGTCGGCGAGCGGCCGATCCCGACGGGGGAGTGGCGACTCGACGCCTGGGGGACCTTTCGTCGCCCGGGCATCGTCTGGGTAGGCGGCCGGTCGCCGGCACTGGAGCGGCTCCATGAATCGCTATGGGCCGAGCTGTCGGCGTTCGGTTTCAGCGGCAGGGCAGAGCATTTTGTGCCCCACGTCACCCTGCTGCGCCGCGCCCGACAGCTGGAGACCCGCAGCCTGCCCACAATCGACCTGAGCTGGCCCTGGCGACGACTCTCGCTGGTGCGCTCCTTCACCGAGAACGACGGGGCCCGCTACGAGACCCTGGCCCGTTCGCCGGCGGCCTGATCAGGCCGTCTTTCTATCGGATCTCCATCAGGCCTTTTCGGGCAGGAAGCCCCCCGCCTTCAGCACCTGGGCATAGCCCTCGCGATAGCTCGGATAGCGGAAGCAATAGCCGCTCTCGAGCAGCCGGCTATTGTCGCAGCGCTTGCTGGCACGGCGGCGCAGCGGGGACTGGATGGTCTCGGTGGCCTCGACCCTGAGCTGCGTCGCCAGCCAGGCCATCACTTCGTGGAGGGGGGCCGATTCGCAGTCGCTGCCGAGGTAGAGCGCCTCGAGCGGCTCACCGGCCAGGTGCCGGCCGATCAGGTGAGCCAGTACCCCGGCGCAGTCGTCGCGGTGGATGCGGTTGGAGTACATGACGGGACTCGAGGGTGCGATGCGCCCCTCACCCACCTGACGAATCAGGCGGTCACGACCGGGGCCGTAGATGCCCGAGAAGCGCACCACGGTGCCCGGCAGGTCATGGTCGATCAGCGCCTGCTCGGCCTCGCACATCAGCAGCCCCGAGAAGCCCGAGGGCTCGACGGGGCTGGTCTCGTCAACCATCTCGCCATCACGCTGGGCGTAGACACTGGTCGAAGAGACGAAGAATACCCGCCCGGGCGCCGTATCGCGCCCGGCGAACTCACCCAGCACCGCGGTCAGGCCATCGAGGTAGGCGGCGCGATAGGCGGCCTCGTCGAAGCGGTCGGCGCTGACCGCGTAGACCAGGATATCAGCGTTCGGCAGCCCGGCCAGGGTGGCCGGATCGTTCAGGTCGACCGCAACGGCCTCCAGCCCGCTGCCTTCCAGCACGCGCGGGTTGCGCCGCGCCCCGATCACTCGGTGCCCCGTCTCGCGCAACTCGTGCCCCAGGGCCATGCCGATGTCGCCGCAGCCCAGAATCAGTGTCGTCGTCTTCACCTTTCCTTCGCCCCCTGATAAAAAGTCCCTATTGGCATTATTGTGTCCCTGTGCATCGGGCGAGATCATCGGGACCTCCACCCGTTTCGGAAGAGGATGCCTGCCGGCACCACATGACTCTAACAGAACTCCGCTACATCGTGACACTGGCCCAGGAGCACCATTTCGGACGTGCGGCGGAGCGCTGCTTTGTCTCGCAGCCGACGCTCTCGGTGGCCGTCAAGAAGCTCGAGGAGGAGTTGGGCGTGGCGCTGTTCGAGCGCTCGAAATCCACCGTTCAGGTCACTCCGCTGGGCGAGAAGATCGTCGAGCAGGCCCAGCGCGTGCTGGAACAGAGCAGTGTCATCAAGGAACTGGCCACGGCCGGTCGCGACCAACTGGCAAGCCCCCTGCGGATCGGTGCCATCTACACCATCGGTCCCTACCTCTTTCCCCACCTGATCCCGGCGCTCTCACGGCATGCCCCGCAGATGCCGCTCTACATCGAGGAGGGCTTCACCGGTAACCTGCGCCGCAAGCTACGCAGCGGCGAACTGGACGCCATCATCATCGCGCTGCCCTTCACCGAGACCGACGTGGTCACCAAGCCACTCTACGATGAAGCTTTCGAGGTGCTGCTGCCGGCCGACCACCGCTGGGCTTCCCGGGAGAGCATCGACAAGGAAGACCTGCTGGAGGAGCGTCTGCTGCTGCTCGGCGAGGGCCACTGCTTCCGTGACCAGATCCTCGAGGCTTGCCCGGCGATCAGTCACCAGCTCAACAGCCCCTCCAACACCCTCACCGCCGAAGGCGGTTCGCTGGAGACCATCCGCCACATGGTGGCCTCCAAGCTTGGCATCACCGTACTGCCCCACTCGGCCATCGGTACCGGCCACTACGAGAGCGGCATGCTGGTCAGCCGTCCCTTCACCGCCCCGGCCCCCTCGCGGACCGTGGCCATCGCCTGGCGCGCCAGCTTCCCTCGGCCCCGGGCCATCGATGCCGTCACCGACGCCATCGCACGCTGCCGCCAGGCAGAGCTCGAGCCGACATGAGTGCTGACATCAATGCTCTTGAAGCGCCCGTCACGGACCTCAAGGGCGTCGGCGAAGCGCTGACGCTCAAGCTGGCCCGGCTGGGCATCGAACGCGTCAGCGACCTGCTGTTTCATCTGCCGCTGCGCTACCAGGACCGCACCCGCATTACCCCCATTGCCACTCTGAGCGCGGGCCACGAGGCCGTAGTGGAGGGCGAGGTGGTGGCCAGCGAGGTGGTGCAAGGCCGGCGACGCAGCCTTCTGGTACGCCTGCGCGACGGCTCCGGGATCATCAGCCTGCGCTTCTTCCACTTTTCACCAGCACAGCAGCAACAGTTCCAGCCCGGCGGTCGAGTGCGCGCCTTTGGCGAGGCGCGCGCCGGGGCCACCGGCCTGGAGCTCTATCACCCGGAGTACCGCCTGATGGCCGGCGGTGAAGCGCCGGTAGAGGACCACCTGACGCCCATCTACCCGGCGACCGAGGGCCTCCACCAGACCCGTCTGCGGGCGCTCATCGACCAGGCCCTGGCCCGCCTGGATGCCACTCCGGATGCCCTCCCCGACGGCATCCCCGACCCCCTGCGGCAGCGCTTCGGGCTGCCCGAGCTTCACCACTGCCTGGACACCCTGCATCGGCCTCCGCCGGAAGCCGACGCCGAGCAGCTGGCGGCTGGCCACCACCCGGCACGGCGCCGCCTGGCCCTGGAGGAACTGCTTGCCCATCGGCTCAGCCTGCAGGAGGTACGCCAGCGCATCCAGGAGGACGGGGCCCCGGCGCTGCCCGGCGGGCGCAGCCTGCAGGCACGCTTCCTGACCCAGCTACCCTTCGCGCTGACCGGCGCCCAGCGCCGGGTACTCGACGAAATCGCCGCCGACCTGGCATGCCAGGTTCCCATGCTCCGGCTGGTGCAGGGCGACGTGGGCTCGGGCAAGACGGTGGTCGCCGCCATGGCGGCCCTCTCGGCCATCGCCGCCAACTGCCAGGCCGCGATGATGGCCCCCACCGAGATTCTCGCCGAACAGCACTACCGCACCTTCAGCGCCTGGTTCGAGCCACTGGGCATCGAGGTGGCCTGGCTGTCCGGCAAGCTCAAGGGCAAGGCGCGCCTGGACACCAAGGCGGCAATCAGCGACGGTCGGGCCCGCATGGTGGTGGGGACTCACGCGCTCTTCCAGGGCGACGTGCATTTCCAGCGCCTGGGCCTGGCGATCATCGACGAGCAGCACCGCTTCGGCGTCCACCAGCGCCTGGCGCTGCGCGAGAAGGGCGAGGCCGGCGGCCTCACGCCCCACCAGCTGGTGATGACCGCCACCCCGATACCACGCACCCTGGCGATGAGCGCCTATGCCGACCTGGACGTCTCGGTGATCGACGAGCTGCCACCAGGCCGGACTCCGGTGAAGACGGTGGTGATGCCCGACGAGCGGCGCCCCGAGGTGATGGCGCGCATCCGCCACGCCTGTGCCGAGGGCCGCCAGGCCTACTGGGTCTGTACCCTGATCGAGGAGTCCGAGGCGCTGCAGTGCCAGGCCGCCGAGGCGACCCGCGATGAGCTCGTCGAGACACTGCCGGAGCTCGCCATCAGCCTGGTCCACGGGCGCATGAAGGCCAGCGAGAAGGCCACGGTGATGGCGGCCTTCAAGGCCGGTGAGCTGGACCTGTTGGTGGCCACCACGGTGATCGAGGTGGGGGTCGACGTGCCCAACGCCAGCCTGATGATCATCGAGAACCCGGAGCGCCTGGGGCTCTCCCAGCTCCACCAGCTGCGCGGCCGGGTGGGACGCGGCGCCGTCGAGAGCTTCTGCGTGTTGCTCTATCACCCGCCGCTGTCGGCCCACTCCCGGGAGCGCCTGGCGGTGATGCGCGAGACCACCGACGGCTTTCGCATCGCCGAGAAAGACCTCGAGATCCGAGGCCCCGGCGAGGTGCTGGGCACCCGCCAGACGGGTCTTGCGCAGATGAAGGTCGCCAACCTGGAACGGGATGCCGACCTGCTGGACCGCATCACTCCCCTGGCCGAGGCGCTGCTCGACGACCACCCCCAGGCCAGCCGCCCGCTGATCCGGCGCTGGCTGGGAGAAGAAGCGGGGCGCTACGGGCAAGTTTAGCCGTAAGCCGTAAGCCGTAAGCCGTAAGCCGTAAGCCAGAATATCGCCATCCAGCCTTGCGATTAGGGGTGTCTTACAGCTTCAAGCTTATGGCTTACAGCTCCGGGCGAAGCCCGGTCAGAGGTGCTTGAGGAGCCGCTGCAGCTTCTGCAGGTCGCCGGAATCGCCGACCAGGCGCACGCTGCCGGCCATCATGCCGTCGAGAAAGGCCTGCTGAGTGGGTTTCTTGAGGACCTTGATGGCCGTGGTCTCGTCCTCGAAGCGCAGCTCAAGGTCGAGATCCACCGGCAGGCCACGTCCAGTACGGATGCCACGAGGCGACATGCGATAATAGCGGGCGATGGAGAGGTCTTCGGTGGCGATCCCCCAGTCGAGGCCACGCAGTTCGCCGAGCAGTTCACGAAATCGCGCCTTGCGGCGCAGGGCGCGTTTGAGCATCAGCCCGAGTAGCCAAAGCATCAGTCGCAGCTTCATATCAGCTCCGCTACCGGGAAGAGAGTGTGAGGCGACCCGCACGAGACGGGCCGCAATGCCTTACTTCGCGACAGCGTCCTTGAGACCCTTGCCCGGCTTGAAGGCAACGGTCTTGCTGGCCGGAATGGTCAACGGCTGGCCGGTCTGGGGGTTCTTGCCAGTGCGCTCGGCTCGCTCGCGCACACTGAAGGTACCGAAGCCGATCAGGGTGACATCCTGCCCCTGAGAGACGCTTCCGGTGATCTCGTCGAGGATGACGTTGAGCACCTGGCTCGCCTTGTCCTTGGAAAGATCGGCACGCTCGGCAATCGCCGCGGCGAGTTCTGGCTTGCGCATACAGCCCTCCTGGTATTGGCATCATGATGCCGGCGATCACCACCGGCGATGTTGTTATGGCACATGACCTGTCGGTCCATCACGCGCATGCCGGCTCGCTCGCTCCCGGGGCCTTGCGCCCCAGACAGAGATATCTCGGGAAACGACATGCGGATGATACCGGTCCTCAACGCCGCTGCCTTGCCGGCTCGCAATCCTCGGCAGGCCCCGTCGTTGACGAGACTAGCCTAGCAACGGCGGCGCGGCTCGCGCCAGTTCGACTTTTCGACGGACGCAGCGTCCTGTCAACGCAAATCCGATCAAACGACCGTCCTCATCCTCGGCGAGGGCCGTCAGGTCACCGCCCTCGCCCTCGAGGCGCCAGCGGGACGGGGTTCGGGCCGGCGGAAGGGCCACCACCGGCAGCAGGGGGGTCTTGACCAGCACCGGCCAGGGGCCATAGGTCACCGCGGTGGGGGTGCCGGTCAGGGTGTGGGCCAGGGCCCTGGCGCTGGCCAGCAGCGGCTGCACGTACATGGCATTGACGCCATCCACGCAGGCCGCATCGCCCAGGGCATGGATACCGGGCATCGCAGTGGCGAGGTGGCGGTCGGTGTGGATGCCCGCCTCACTGACCGTGATCCCGGCCGACGCGGCCAGGGCGGTACGCGGCCTCAGCCCCGTGGCCACCAGCACCAGGTCGGCCGACAGCGAGGCGCCATCGTCCAGTTCCAGGCCGACGGAGGCGCCGTCGGCCCCCAGGGCCACCAACTGGCGCCCCGTATGCAGTACCATGCCGGCCTCCTGAAAGGCTTCGCCCAGGGCACGGCCCAGCGGCTCCGGGACCAGTCGCGGCAGAGGAGCCGGTTCCGGGGCCACCAGCTCGACGGTGTGGCCGCCGGCAACGAGGTCGTTGGCGAACTCGCTGCCCACCAGGCCAATGCCGATGACCACCACGCGCGCCGGCCGGCCCAGCGCCTCCAGGGCCGCATGGAAGGCGCGGTAATCATCCAGATCATTGACGCTGAAGACCCGGTCGGCCACGGCGTCGGGCACCGTGAAGGGCCGCGCCGGTGCAGCGCCGGTGGCCAGCACCAGCTCGCTCCAGGGCAGGGTCTCGGCGCCGAGGGTCAGGGTGCGGGCCACCGGGTCGATGGCCTCCACCCGGGTGTGAGTGCGCACCAGGACGCCGAGGTCATCGGCCACCTCAAGGGCCGAGCGGGCCGCCAGACGCTGCGGCGGCAGGCGCTTGGCGAAACCGGTGGAGAGCAGCGGCTTGGAGTAGTCATCACCACTGTCGGCGGTGATCAGCGTCATCGGGCGAGCCGGATCCTGCGCGCGCAGCTGCCGCAGCAGGCCCAGGCCCGCCATGCCGGAACCGATGATGGTCAGGGGAGCGCTCATAGGCCTCATCGATCAGGGTAAGAGTGATGGGGCAGCATGGTACACTAGCCGCCCCCGAAATCGATGCGGAGAGAGACGGTGAGCAACGGCCCGGGAAGCGATCCCCGCTGGCGCCCCCTGGCGGTGGCCCGCCCTGCCATGAGTCCCGCCTGGTGGCAGTGGATCGCCTCACGCGACTCGCTCACCGCCCGTCTGGTCAGCGCCGGCAGCCACCGGACCTTCCGGGTCCGCCTGCTGAACCAGCGCCTCGGTCGACCGCGTCGCGATGAAGCGTTGGCCCTGGACCTGCCCCCTGCCCGTCATGCCTGGCTGCGCGAGGTAGCACTGTGCCTGGACGAGCGCCCCTGGGTGGTAGCACGCTCGGTGGTGCCCCTGGATGGGTTGCATGGCCAGCGGCTCGACCGCCTGGGCGAGCGCTCGCTGGGCAGCTGGCTGTTCCGTCAGCCGGACCTGGAACGCAGCCCCCTCGAGGTCACCGCCGACCCTCCCCCCTTCCACCCCGCCTCGGGCCCCTGGGCGCGCCGCTCGCTGTTCCGCCATCACCGCTTCGTCGTGCTGGTCCAGGAGTTTTTCCTCGACTGCATGGCGGATGACCTCGGGCTGCCTTCACGCTAGGCTCTGGGCCAGTCTCCGATGCCGACGGTGAGGGGCGCCGGAGACAAGCCGAAGAGGAGGTCCTACGCCAGGGATGGCGTCGGTAGCGTACAGGGAGGTATTCACAGCGCCTCCTCGCAGGCTTGTCGCCGGAATAGCCCCGCCCCTTAACACCGTCTGCCAATAAAGAAAATATTCACGAGGTAGAGATGGACCGTTCCCTGATGCACCCCAAGGGCCTGGCCCGGGTGCCCGACTTCCTGCACCTGACCCGCCTCGATCGCCCCATCGGCACCTGGCTGCTGATGTGGCCCACCCTCTGGGCGCTATGGATCGCCGCCGAGGGCCTCCCCGGCCGCAAGGTACTGCTGATCTTCGTCGCCGGGGTCTACCTGATGCGCGCCGCCGGCTGCGTGGTCAACGACTACGCGGACCGCCACTTCGACGGTCACGTCAAACGCACCCGGAATCGCCCTCTGGCCACCGGCCGAATCAGCGAAGGGGAGGCCCAGGCGCTGTTCCTGATGCTGGTGACGGCCGCCTTCGTGCTGGTCTGGTTCACCAACCTCTTCACGGTGATGCTTTCGGTGGTGGGGGTGGTGCTGGCCTTCATCTATCCCTTCATGAAGCGCTACACCCACCTACCCCAGGCCTTCCTAGGCGCTGCCTTCTCCTGGGCGATCCCCATGGCCTTCGGTGCCGTACTGGGCACTGTGCCGCCGGTCGCCTGGCTGCTCTTCGCCGCCAACGTGGCCTGGACGGTGGCCTACGATACCGAATACGCCATGGTCGACCGCGACGATGACCTGAAGATCGGCATCAAGTCCACCGCCGTGCTGTTCGGCCGCGCCGACCGGCTGATGATCGGCCTGCTGCAGGGCCTGACCCTGGGGCTGCTGGCCTGGGCCGGCGGGCTACTCGCGCTGGGGGGGTTCTTCTGGCTGGGATTGGCCGCCATGGCGGCGACATTCGTGCACCAGCAGTTCCTGATCCGCGAACGCGGCCGGGACCGCTGCTTCCAGGCCTTCCTCAACAACCACTGGTCGGGCCTGCTGGTCTTCGCCGGCATCGCGCTATCCCTGTGGCCGGCAATGAACGGAGGTTGAGCGGGCGACAGGCCGGACTTGTCACGCTATTGTCATCATGACGTGTTGTCATCGTCATCGATCTGTCATTGACCACGAGGCTCCGGGATGACTGCCAAGACCGTACTGATTGTCGATGATGAGGCGCCGATCCGCGAGATGATCGCGGTGGCGCTGGAGATGGCCGACTATCGCGTCCTCGAGGCAGACAATGCCCAGGATGCCCACGCCATGGTGGTCGACCACCAGCCCGACCTGGTGCTGCTCGACTGGATGATGCCCGGAACCAGCGGCATCGAGCTGGCCCGAAGGCTAAAGCGCGAGGAGGCCACTGCCGAGCTGCCGATCATCATGCTCACCGCCAAGGGTGAAGAGGACAACAAGATCCAGGGACTCGAGGCCGGGGCCGACGACTACATCACCAAGCCCTTCTCGCCACGGGAGCTGGTGGCACGCCTCAAGGCAGTACTGCGCCGCGCGACACCGCGGGGCGTCGAGGACCCGGTGGAGGTCGGCGGACTGCTGCTCGACCCGGTCAGCCACCGGGTCAGCGTCGATGGACACTCGCTGGAGATGGGGCCCACCGAGTACCGCCTGCTACAGTTCTTCATGACCCACCAGGAACGTGCCTACACCCGCGGACAGCTGCTCGACCAAGTGTGGGGCGGCAATGTCTATGTCGAGGAGCGTACCGTGGACGTGCATATCCGCCGCCTGCGCAAGGCGCTGGGCGAACCCCATCACCAGCTGATCCAGACCGTGCGTGGTACCGGCTACCGGTTCTCCGCCAAGGGCTGACGTGGGACGGCTCTGGCGACGCGAGTTCTGGCGCCTGGCGACCCTGATCGCTGCCGGGGCGCTGGTCGGCTGGCCCTTTTCCGCGATGCCGACGGGCATCGCCATCGGCCTGCTGCTCTGCCTGGTCTTCCACCTGCGCCAGCTCCATGCCCTCCACCAGTGGCTCACCCTACGTCCGCAGGAGGAGCCCCCCACTGCCAGCGGCCTATGGGGCGAGCTGTTCGATCGCCTGTACCGCTACCAGAAAAGCCAGCGCCTCACCCAGCAGCGGCTGCGGGCCACGCTGCAGCGTATCCAGGAGTCCTCCGAGGCGATGCGCGACAGCGTGGTGATGCTCGACCGCCACGGCGACCTCGAGTGGTGGAACAGCGCCGCAGAGAGGATGCTGGGGCTCAAGCCCCGGCTTGACCGCGGCCAGCACATCACCAACCTGCTGCGTGACCCGCGCTTCGTCGACTACTTTCATGAACGCGACTATCGCGAGCCGCTGACCCTCACCTCGCCCATCAACGAGTCGCTGATCCTGCAGTTCCAGATCACCCTCTACGGCGACGACGAGCGCCTGGTGATGGCCCGCGATATCACCCGGCTGCACCGTCTGGAGCAGATGCGCCGGGACTTCGTGGCCAATGTCTCCCATGAGCTGCGCACCCCGCTGACCGTGCTGGCCGGCTACCTGGAGACCTATGGCGACATGGCCGGCCAGCTGCCGCCGCGACTGGGCCGCGGCCTGTCGCAGATGAAGGCCCAGACCGACCGCATGCAGAACCTGGTCAACGACCTGCTGCTGCTGTCCCGGCTGGAAATCGACCAGGGCGGGCGCGATGACGCCCCGCTGGCGATGGGCGAGCTGCTCGAGGCCGTACAGCGTGACGCCGCGGCGCTCTCGGAAGGTCGTCACTCCATCAGGGTCGAGGTCGAGGAACCTCGCCCGCTGGTGGGCAGCGAGAAGGAGATCCGCAGTGCGCTCTCCAACCTGGCCTTCAATGCCGTACGCTATGCCGGCGAAGGGCGGCATATCGTGCTGCGCTGGCGCCCCCACGGCGAGGGCGCCAGCCTGGAAGTAGAGGACGACGGCGAAGGCATCGACCCGGTGCACCTGCCACGCCTCACCGAGCGCTTCTACCGGGTCGACAAGGGCCGCAGTACCGCCACCGGCGGCACCGGCCTGGGCCTGGCCATCGTCAAGCACGTGCTGCTGCGCCACGACGCCCGGCTGGAGATTGACTCCCGCCCCGGCCGTGGCGCCACCTTCCGCTGCCTGTTTCCGGCCGAACGCCTGGGCAACACGACCGAGAGCGCTCAGCGCGCCTGAGGCCGCGTATGCGCTTTATCGGCCTCGCTACTGCGGTAGTGACGCTCCCACATCAAGACGGCGGCGGCCACGGCGCCGGGCAGCAGGAAGAGGTTGGCCAACGGCAGCCAGGTGATCAAGGTCACCCAGCCGCCGTAGGTGAGTGTCGGCCACCAGCGCGCCTTCAGCCGGCGACGCATGTCGGCGAAGCTGACCTTGTTGTTGTCCATGGGGTAGTCGAGGTAGGTGATCGCCATGATCCAGGCCGAGAAGGCCGCCCATAGCAGTGGCGCCACCAGGTTGAGCACCGGGATCCAGCTAAGCACGAAGAGCAGAGTCATGCGCGGCAAAATGTAGCCCAGCTTGACCAGCTCGCGCCCCAGGGCGTCCACCGCCGTCTTTGCCAACCTGCGATCGTCCAACGGCGGCCGCCCGGTCACCTCGACCTCCACCCGCGCCGCCAGGAAGCCGTAGAAGGGCGCGGCGATGAGGTGGGTCACCAGAGTGAAGGTGAAGAAGACGATCAGCCCCAGACTGATCACGAAGAGTGGCCAGATCAGCCAGGAGAGCCAGTCCAGCCAGCCGGGGACCATGGCCATCCAGCCCTCCAGCCAGCCGCCGAAGTGGCCCAGCACGTACCAGAGCATGACCGTGTAGACCAGCAGGTTGACGAGTATCGGCAGGAACACGTAGCGCCGGAGACCGCGGGAGTAGACCAGGCGGGTCCCGCGAGTCAGCGCCGTGAAGGCATCGAGCATCCGTCACGTCCTCATATCACAAAGCAGGCCGCCGCCCGACGGGGCGGCGGCTTGCGTCATTGGGAGATCAAACGGGGTTCTTGGTCAATCGTTACCTTCGAGCATGTCCTTGTCGAGGTCCTCGGGGTCGGTGTGGCGGATATCGAGCCCCTTGACCAGGTAGACGACGTACTCGGCCAGATTATTGGCGTGGTCACCGATGCGTTCGAGGGCGCGCAGGATCCACATGACACTGAGAACCGATGAGATCGAACGGGCATCCTCCATCATGAAGGTCATCAACGAGCGCATGGCACTCTTGTACTCGCTGTCGACCTCCTCGTCCTCATGGACCAGCTTGAGCGCCAGTTCCGTATCGAGACGGGCAAAAGAGGTCAAGGCGTCGCGCACCATGCGCCGCACATGCTCGCTGATCATCCGCACCTCGACGAAGCCGCGGTTGCCGTTATCGGCTTCGATCAGCTCGATGGCGTTACGGGCAATCTTGCTCGCCTCGTCGCCGATCCGCTCCAGATCGGAGGCGGCGCGAATCACCGCCAGGACCAGACGCAGGTCAGAGGCGGTAGGCTGACGCCGCGCCAGTACCTGGGTGCACTCCTCATCGATCTTGATCTGCATGTCATTGACGGCGCGGTCATTGGCGACCACCCGCTCGGCCAGGGCGGAGTCGCCGTCGAGCAGAGCCACCACGGCGTCCTGGACCTGCTTCTCGACCAGGCCACCCATGGCCATCAGATGGGTCTTGAGCTCTTCAAGCTCCTGGTTGAACTGGCGCGATATATGCTGGCTGTGACTATTGCTGGTAATGTCCATGTGACCTCTCCTTGGGGCTGGCCGTCAGGCCATGCGCCCGGTGATGTAGTTCTCGGTACGTCGCAGGCGCGGGTTGGTGAACAGGGTGTCGGTGGAGCCATATTCCACCAGCTCGCCGTCCTGCAGGAAGGCGGTGTAGTCGGAGACCCGGGCCGCCTGCTGCATGTTGTGGGTGACCAGCACCAGCGTCAGGTGCGACTTCAAGTTACCGATCAACTCCTCGATCTTGAGCGTGGAGATGGGATCAAGCGCCGAGGCCGGTTCGTCGAGCAGCAGCACTTCGGGTCCCACTGCCAGGGTGCGGGCAATCACCAGGCGTTGCTGCTGGCCCCCGGAGAGCGACCAGGCCGAGACACGCAGCCGGTCCTTCACCTCGTCCCACAGCGCCGCCGAGCGCAGCGCCCACTCGATGATGTCATCGCGCTTGCGCTTGCTCAGTCCCCCCTGCAGGCGCAGGCCGAAGGCCACGTTGTCGTGGATCGACATGGGGAAGGGGTTGGGCGCCTGGAACACCATCCCTACCCGCCGACGCAGCTCTGCCACCGCCGCCCCGGGTGCATGGATGTCTTCCCCCTCGAGCAGCACCTCACCCTCGCGTACCACCTCGTCATTGAGGTCGTGTAGGCGATTGAACACTCGCAGCAGGGTCGACTTGCCGCAGCCGGATGGGCCGATAAAGGCCGTGACGCGGTTCCGGGGAATTCTCAGGGTGAGATTCCGCAGCGCCGGCGTGTCCCCATAGGCGAGGCACAGCCCCCGGATAGCCAGGCTGCTGGCCTCGGGGGGAAAGTCGATGAACGCCGCCGGGTCGGGCGACGGGCACAGGTCATGGACGAATGACATCGAGGCTCCCGGGTGGCGCAACGGTACTGGACTCATCGACGGCTGAGCACCCCGTGACGCGTGCTGAGATGATGACGCAGAAATATTGCAGTCAGGTTAAGCACCAGGATCACCAGCACCAGCAGCAGCGCCGTAGCATAGACCAACGGCATCGCCGCCTGGACATCACCGCCGTGGAAGGCCGCATCGAAGATATGATAACCCAGGTGCATGAACTTCCTGTCAAGATGCAGAAAGGGGAAGTCGCCGTCCACCGGTACCTGGGGGGCCAGCTTGGCCACGCCCACCAGCATCAGCGGTGCCACCTCGCCAGCAGCACGCGCCACGGCCAGGATCACCCCGGTGAGCATGGCCGGCGCTGCCATCGGCAGCACCACCCGGGTAAGCATCTCCAGCCGGGTAGCCCCCAGGGCCAAGGCGCCCTCGCGCTGCTGGTCGGGAATCCGCGCCAACCCCTCCTCGGTGGCCACGATCACCACCGGCAGAGTCAGCAGGGCCAAGGTCAATGAGGACCACAGCAACCCGCCGGTGCCGAAGGTCGGCGAGGGCAGGGCCGCGTCGAAGAACCAATCGTCCAGGGTGCCACCGATGCCGTAGACGAACACACCCAGGCCGAAGACGCCATAGACAATGGACGGCACCCCGGCGAGGTTACGCACGGCAATCCGTACCAGCCGCGTCAACCGCCCCTGATGGGCCACCTCGTTGAGGTAGATCGCCGCCAGTACCCCGAAGGGCGTCACCAGGAGCGACATCAGCATCACCATCAGCACGGTGCCGAAGATCGCCGGCCAGACGCCGCCGGCGGTATTGGCCGCCCTCGGTCCCTCCGAGAGAAAGTGCCAGACGCCCTCGCCCCAGGCGACGAGCTTGTCGAGCGGCGACATGGCATTCGGTTGCTGCACCCGCAGAACCTGTTCCAGCGGCACCTGCAGTCGCTCTCCGTCGGCGGTCTCCAGCGTCAGGTGACCCGCCTCCATGGCCGCCTGCAACTCGCGCAGCCGGGCATTGGCCGCAGCCAATTCGCGCTCCACGTCGACCCCGTCCTCGAGAGCCCGGACGCGCGGCAGGATGACCTCGTCATGCAGGGTGTCGCGGGCCTGGCGCAGGGCTGCCAGCTCGGTCATCCGGGTCTCGAGGGCCGCCCGGGCGGCCTCACCCTCCAGGCGCTCTCCCGTCTCGCTCTCCAGCGCCACCAGCCGGCCGATCGCCTCTCCCCAGCGGCGGCGTTCCAGCACCACGAGGTCGGGCGGGTGGCTGACCACAGCGATGTCTGACACCGCCACCCATGCCCAGCGGTCACCATCCAGGTCACGATTGCCGATCCGGTAGAGACGTTCATGCCCCACCCCCGCCGGCAGCGGGGCCTCCCGGACCCGCTCGCCGGCCAGCTGTCGGCCGTCCTCGAGTGCCACCAGGGCAATGGGCGCGGGCCAGAAGTGCCCCAGGCCACGAATCGCCAGCAGCGCCAGCAGCGCCAGCAGCGCCAGCAACGAGAGCGCCACGCTGCCTGCCGCCAGCCAGGCGCCGGAGCCCTCGCCGCGGCACAATCGCGCCCGTGGGCCGTTAGCCAGCCTCATGCCCCACCCCCCAGGCGCCCGTAGCGACGGTTCAGACGGGTCCGCACCAACTCGGCCAGGGTATTGACCAGAAAAGTGAAGACGAACAGCAGCAGGGCCGCCAGCAGCAGCAGTCGATAGTGCAGGCCGCCGGGACCTGCCTCGGGTAGCTCGATAGCAA
Source organism: Halomonas sp. (assembly GCF_031581305.1). GTDB lineage: Bacteria > Pseudomonadota > Gammaproteobacteria > Pseudomonadales > Halomonadaceae > Halomonas. Next base: position 6,244 of record NZ_JAVLBC010000002.1, on the reverse strand, counting down.
TGGTAGCCGCCAGGGAACGCAGCCCGTCCAGAGGGTTCCAGGTCATCAGGGCCGCATTGCCGCTGGCCATCAACACGATCATGGTCTCTCCCACCGCCCGTCCTGCGCCGATCATCACCGCCGCGAAGACCCCCGGGGATGCCGCCGGCAGCACCACCCGCCACAGGGCCTGCCAGCGGGTCGCCCCCAGTGCCTGAGCGCCCTCCGATAGGCTCCGCGGCACCCCCGAGAGGGCATCCTCGGCCAACGAGTAGACGCTGGGCATCACCGCAAATCCCATGGCCATGCCGACGATCATGGCGTTACGCACGGCGAGGTCGAGCCCCAGGCGCACCTCCAGCCAGTGGCGCAGGTCGCCACCGAACGCCCAGTCCTCGAGCCAGGGTGAGAGCCAAAACGCGGCGGCCAGGACCAGCAGCAGCCAGGGCAGCAGCCACAGGCCCGCCCAACCCAGCGGCAGCGCCTGTTGCAGGCGCGGGGGCAGGCGCGACCAGAGTGCGCCGGCGAACAGCAGTCCGGGCACCAACAACACCAGCATGGCCAGCACATCTGCCAAGTGGCGCTCCACCCAGGGGGCGAGCACCAGGCCGGCGACGAAGCCGATCACTACACCGGGCAATGCCTCCATCAGCTCCAGTGTCGGTTTCAAGCGACTGCGCAGGCGCGGCGACATGAACAAGGCGGAGTGGGCGGCCGCACCCAGGGCCAGGGGCACGGCGATCAGCAGGGCCCAGGCCGCTGCCTCTAGCGTACCCCAGGCCAGCGGCACCAGGCTGATCCGGGCCTGCGCGTCCGTCCCCAGGGTCGCCGTGGGATCCCAGCGATAACCGGCCGGGTCATCTGCTCCCTCCAAGGGCAACCAGAGGGCCTGCGGACTGACCATCTGCGTCGCGCCGCCGGGCCAGAACAGCGGCACCACTTCGACCGCCAGGAAGACCCCGATGGCCAACAGGGCAGCGATCACGCCGATACCGCCCGCGGTAACCAGGATGGTGGCCAGGCGATCGCGCCCCTGACGCAGGCGGCGTCGAACGGAAGGCGGGGAGGAGGAGTCGGGCATGACCGGACCTGCGCGAAACTGGGTCTAATGCAATTATACGACAGTGTGATGACAGGGAGATGACAGCATCAGCGCCCCACCTCGTCCAGCCCCAGCTCATGTCGCTGGCGCAGCCGTCTCGCATCGGGCAGCGCCACGAATCCCAGCTCCTCGACGACCGCCTGGCCGGCCGGAGAGAGCACCAGGTCGAGGAAGGCGCGCTCGGCGGCCGGTATGGGCTTGCCAGGGGGCAGGTTGAGATAGAGGTAAAGGTCGCGGGACAGCGCATAGTCGCCGCTGCGAACTGCTTCGGGACCGGGGAAGTGGCTCGTCCCATCGGCATCACGCCGTGCCAGGGCCTTGACGCCCGGCGTGAGGTGGTTGAGCCCGGCATAGCCCATGGCCCGCGGGTCCTCTGTCACTGCCGCGACCACCGCGGCGGATCCGGGATGCTCGTTGATCTCAGGACGAAAGTAACCGTCACACAGGGCGACCCGCCTGAACAACCCATGGGTGCCGGACGCCGCATTGCGGCCGTGCAGGCGGATGCGCCCCTCGGGCCAATCGCGCCCCAACTGTTGCCAGCGATGGACGCCCTCCCGTACCCCGCAGCGTCGGGAGTCGGAAAAGATGGCATCCAGCTCGCGACGCCCCAGGCTCTCGAGGGGATTATGACGATGGACCACGACCACCAGAGCGTCCCGGGCCACCGCCAGTTCCCGAGGGGGATAGCCGTGGCGCTCGATGAAGGCCCGGCGCTCGGTCTCGTTCATGGGACGAGACATGGGCCCCAGCCGGGTAGTACCGGCCACCAGGGCCGGCGGCGCGCTGGCCGACCCGCTGGCCTGCAGCTGCAGGCGGATGCCGGGATGCTGGCGTGTCAGCGCCTCGCCCCAGCGCAGCATCAGCCCCGCCATGGTGTCGGAACCGACAGTGCCTAGGGTACCGGCAACTTGCTCGGCCTGAGCCTGAGGCGCCACGAGCGTGACCACCAACAGCCAGGGGGCCAGGCAATGACGCAGGACGGCAGACATCTCGACCTCCTCCATGAAGGGGTTAACTGGGCCGGCAGCGGGGCATCTTGTCGCAATGGTGGTGAATCGATAGCCTCGCCATATACCATGGCAAGCTGATAAACACGCCACAACAACAACCCGATTCGCTCAGGCTTCCATGACAGACATCGACGATATCCCCGCTCCCCAGGGTCAATTGACCCTCAAGCTGCTGGCCAGCCGCCAGGATACCAACCTGCACGGCGACATTCCCGGCGGTTGGCTGGTTGCTCAGATGGATCAGGCCGCCGAGGTAGCCGCTGGTCGCGAGGCTCGAGGCCGCATCGCCACCGTGGCCATCGAGGCCATGGACTTTCTCTGCCCGGTGCGGGTGGGCTCGATGGTCAACATCTTCACCCGGGTCAGCGAGATCGGCCACAGCTCGATCAAGATCGACGTGCAGGTATGGATCCGTGCCCCCCATGAACGCGACCCTGACGAGTTGCACAAGGTCACCGAAGCGCGCTTCGTGATGGTGGCTCTGGACGACAAAGGAAGGATCCGCGCCGTCCGCCAGGGCGACTGAAGTCGCCATCTCGCAACATCACCATGCCTGGAGCAAGAATGGGCGCCGCAGGGGCGCCCAGGGTATGTAGCGAGTGGACTGCCGGGCTTCAGGCGCCGACCTTCTCCCGGGTCTTCAAATAGGCGAACTCGCCCACATCGGTGAAGCGCCGCACCTTCTGCTGGAAGGCGGTGTAGGAGTCGTAGACCTTCCGCGACTCCTCATCGCCTTCCACCTGCTTCTCGAGCACCTCCTGGGAGGAGGCGTAGAGCGCTTCCAGCACCTCCTCCGGAAAGGTGCGCAGCTCCACACCGTGCTCGCTGACCAGGGTATCGAGCGCCTCGGCGTTGCGCACCGCGAACTCGCTGATCATCGCCAGGTTGGAGGCCTTGGCCGCCTCGCTGACCACCGCCTTGAGATCGTCGGGCAAGGCCTTCCAGGCGTCCAGGTTGATCGTACCCTCGAGAATGGCACTGGGCTCGTTCCAGGACGAAGTGTAGTAGTACTTGGCCACCTGGTGCAGGCCGAAGGCCAGATCGTTGTAGGGGCCGACCCAGTCGGCGGCATCCAGCACGCCGGTCTGCAGGGAGGTGAATATCTCGGACCCCGGGGTGCTCACGGTGGTCACACCGATACCGTTCATGGCCTCGCCGGCCAGCCCCGGGAGGCGCAGCTTGAGGCCCTGCATGTCCTCCAGCGAGTTGATCTCCTTCTTGAACCAGCCGCCCATCTGAGTACCGGTGTTGCCCACTGGGAAAGGCTTGAGGTTGTGCTTGGCGTAGACCTCGTCCCACAGTTCCTGGCCGCCGCCGTAGTAGAGCCAGGCGTTGGTTTCAGTGGTGTTCATGCCGAAGGGTACGGCGGTGAAGAACTGGGAGGCCAGAGTCTTGCCGCGCCAGTAGTAGGAGGCGGAGTGGCCCACCTGGGCGGTGCCCTCACCGACTGCGTCGAACACCTCCATGGCGGGCACCAGTTCACCCGCGCCGTGCACGCGGATTTTCATGCGGCCACCGGAGAGACGCTCGATGCGCGCGGCGAAATCGTTGGCCCCGGTGCCCAGCGCCGGGAAGTTCTTGGGCCAGGAAGTCACCATGTCCCAGGTGATGGTTTCCTGGGCACTGGCCGTGGAGATGAAGGGAGCAGCAGCGCCGGCGGCGGCACCGGCGCCCAGGGTCTTGAGGGTGTTCTTGAGAAAGAAGCGACGTTGCATGCGAGCGTGACTCCAGGCTGTTTATTGTACCCGCAACGCTTGCGGGCTGAGATGTGTCCCCTCATGAGTATGCGTCACAGCCGAATTGCCCGGCAAGTGTCAGCAGCTGACGTCAACGTCAACGAAAATCAGAGAGGCGTCAACTTGGCGAACCCCAGCACCAGCCACTTGTCGCCTTCCCCCTCGAAGCTGACCTGGACCCGGGCGCGCTCGCCTTCTCCTTCAGCATTGAGAATCACTCCCTCGCCGAACACCGGATGGCGGACTCGCTGGCCCAGCGAAAGCGACGGCAGCTCATCGCCCCCGTTGACCGAGGTCTGCCGTGAAAGTCCGACCTCGGGTCGACTGGCGGTCATGGGTCGCGAGATCTGGCCGCGCAGCCGCACCTCCTCGAGGTACTCCTCCGGCAGTTCGCGAAGGAAGCGCGAAGCACGCTGAAAGGTCTCCTTGCCGTGCAGGCGACGCAGCTCGGCATGGGTCAGGTAGAGCTTGCGCATGGCACGAGTCAGACCCACGTAGCAGAGCCGTCGCTCCTCCTCCAGGCGACCCGGCTCCTCCATGGACATCTTGTGCGGGAACAGGCCCTCCTCGACCCCGGCGATGAACACCACCGGGAATTCCAGGCCCTTGGCCGAGTGCAGGGTCATCAGCTGCACGCAGTCCTCGAACTCGTCGGCCTCGTGATCACCGGCGTTCAGCGCGGCCTCGGAGAGGAAGGCCTCCAGGGCCACCGCCCCCTCACCGGCCTCGGGAGGGTCGAAGGTCTCGCCCTGGGTGAAGGCCTTGGCGGCGGTGACCAGTTCCTCAAGGTTCTCGACCCGGGCCTGCCCCTTCTCGCCTTTCTCGCTGCGATGGTGCTCGATCAGGCCGGTACGCTCGATCACGTGATCGATGATCTCGTGGAGCGCCAGGCCGGCGGTGTCGTTGTCAAGCCGCTCGATCAGCTCGGCGAAGGCCCGCACCGCCGTGGCGGCCCGCCCCTTGAGCGAGGCATCCAGCAGAGCGTCGTGCAGTGCCTGCCAAAGCGAGACCTCGGTCTGCCGGGCGCGGGTGCGCAGCACCTCCACGGTGCGTGTGCCGATGCCCCGGGCCGGAACGTTGATCACCCGCTCCAGGGAGGCGTCGTCGTCACGGTTGAGCAGCAGCCGCAGGTAGGCCAGGGCATTCTTGATCTCCAGGCGCTCGTAGAAGCGCTGGCCGCCGTAGATGCGGTAGGGCACGCCCTGGCGGATCAGGGTCTCCTCCAGCACCCGGGACTGGGCGTTGGAGCGGTAGAGGATGGCGATCTCGCGCCGGTTGGTGCCCTCCTCGACTTTCTCGCGGATGGTGTCGACGATGAAGCGCGCCTCGTCCAGGTCATTGAACCCCGAGTAGACGGAGATCGGCTCGCCCCTTGCGCCCTCGGTCCACAGCTCCTTGCCCATGCGCTCGCTGTTGTGGCGGATCAGGGCATTGGCGGCATCGAGGATGGCGCTGGTAGAGCGGTAGTTCTGCTCCAGGCGCACGGTCCTGGTCGCCGGGAATTCCTGCTCGAAGCGCCGGATGTTCTCGATTCGCGCCCCGCGCCAGCCATAGATCGACTGGTCGTCGTCGCCCACTACCGTCATCGGGGTCTGCATCCCAGTGAGCAGCTTGAGCCAGGCGTACTGCAGGGTATTGGTGTCCTGGAACTCATCGACCAGCACATGGCCGAAGCGCGCCTGGTAGTGGGCCAGCAGTGCCGGGTTGTCCCGCAAAAGCTCCAGGCTACGCAGCAGCAACTCACCGAAGTCCACCAGTCCGCCACGCTCGCAGGTCAGCTGGTAGCGCTCGTAGAGCTCGACCATCTGAGCCAGATAGGCATCACCATGGGCATCGACCTGGTGGGGGCGCAGCCCCTCCTCCTTGCAGCCGGAGATGAACGACTGCACCTGGCGCGGCGGAAAGCGCTCGTCATCGACGCGGTGGTCCTTGAGCAGCCGCTTGACCAGCCTCAGTTGGTCATCGCTGTCGATAATCTGGAAGTGCTGTGGCAGCCGGGCGTCCTGCCAATGGGTGCGCAGCAGGCGATGGGCGATAGAGTGGAAGGTCCCCACCCAGACATTGCGCAGGGAGATACCCAGCAGCGCCTCCAGGCGGGTGCGCATCTCGCGGGCCGCCTTGTTGGTGAAGGTCACGGCTAGCACGGCATAGGGCGACAGCCCCTCGGCCTGCATCAGCCAGGCGATGCGATGTACCAGCACCCGGGTCTTGCCGGAACCGGCCCCGGCCAGCACCAGCATGTTGCCCTGGGGCGCGCTGACGGCCTCGCGCTGGGCCGGGTTCATGTGGTCGAGAATCGCCGTGACATCGTCCATGGGGAAGGCATCGCTGCTCGGAAAATGGGCCGATAGCTTAGCATAGGGGCAAGGGGCAAGGGGCAAGGGGCAAGGGGCAAGGGGCAAGGGGCAAGGGGC
>NZ_JAVLBC010000099.1:0-12008 GCF_031581305.1 Halomonas sp. | reverse complement strand
GGTGACGGAACTCGCGGCCCTGGTCGCGCTTCCCGAGCTGCCGGCCGAGGGAGCATGTTTGCCCGCCGTGTGGGCCGAGCACATGGGCGGGCGCAAGTGGCAGCAGATCGCGGCCTTCGTGCCCCGGATGGCCGTGTTGCCGGGGACCTCGCTGCTGGAGTGGTGCGCGGGCAAGGGCCACCTGGCGCGGACTCTGGCACGCCGCCTCGACCGCGAGGTCACCGGCCTGGAGTGGCAGGCCGCGCTCTGCCGCGACGGCCAGGCGCTGGCCGAGCGACAGGGGGCCAGGGTGCAGTTGGCACAGCAGGACGTGCTGGCCCCCGATGCCGCGCGCTGGCTCGCGGCGGACACCCAGGTGGCGGCCCTGCATGCCTGTGGCGACCTGCACGAGCGGCTGATCGAGCTGGCCGCCGAGCAGGGCAGCGCCGTGACGCTGGCGCCGTGCTGCTATCACCGCACCGCTCGGGCACACTATCGCCCCTTCTCGCGGCGCGGTCGCGAGCTGGCCGCCGCCCACGGCTTCTCGCTCACCCGGGAGGACCTGGCCATGGCGGTCCAGGAGACCGTGACGGCCCCGCGCCATGTGCGCCGCCATCGCGAGCGGGCCAACGCCTGGCGGCTGGGCTTCGATGCCCTGCAGCGCCAGGTGCGGGACCGGGATGCCTACCTGCCGGTGCCGAGCCTGGCCTATGGCCGCCTTCCCGAGAGCTTCGCCGGGTTCTGTCGCTGGGCCGCCGAGCGCAAGGGGCTGGCCCTGCCGGCGGGCATCGATTGGCACGCCTTCGAGCAGGAAGGCCAGCGACGCCAGGCCGAGGTGACGCGTCTCGAGCTGGTCCGCCACCTCTTCCGTCGCCCGCTGGAGGTGTGGCTGGTGCTGGATCGCCAGCGACGCCTCGAGGAGGCGGGGTTCAGGGTCGAGCTCGGCACCTTCTGCGACCGCCAGCTGACCCCGCGCAACTTGCTATTGCGGGCCTCGCAGGCCTCGCGGTGCTAGCTCATGGGGCGAGGGAGCGTCACTCCTCCTCCCGCTTCGTCAGCCAGGCCCGGAAGTAGTCGTGGATGCGCCCCAGGCTGTGGGCGTACCAGGCCTCGTCCTTGGCCAGCGCTCGTTCGGCATTCAGCGGATGGGTGGGGATATGCAGGCGCATGTCCACGCCGCTGTCGGGATGGGTGGTGACGCGCACCGCCGCCGAGCGGCGCGCCGGGCCGTAGGGGATGTGCCGCGACAGGTCGGCGAGGCGCTCGGTGGTCGTGGCGAAGCGCAGGAAGGCGCGGGCCGCCTGGGGGTTCGGGGCGCCGCGGGGAATCGCCCAGGTCTCGTGTTCCTGGACCTGACCATCCCACAGAATCTCGATGGGCGCCCCGCGATTGATCATGGCATCGAAGAAGCGTCCGTTATAGCCCGAGGCCATCACCACCTCGCCCTCGGTCAGCAACCGCACCGGGGTGTCGCCAGCCTCCCACCAGTGGATCTCCTCCAGCGTGGCGAGACGCCCCAGTGCCAGGTCCAGGCCGCGCCGGGTGCTCAACAGGTCATAGAGCTCCTCATGGGGTACGCGATAGGAGAGCAGTGCCCACTCCAGGTTGACCGCCGGGGTGCGCTGCAGGGCCCTGGGGCCGGGGAAGCGCTGCTGGTCGAAGAGATCCGCGATGCCGTCGGGGCGCGTGCCGGGAAAGGCGTCGTGGCGGTAGGCGACCACGGTGGCGAAGATGCTGTGGGTGATGGCACAACGCCCGAAGGAATCCGGCAGGAAGTCCTGTTCCGGCGGCGTGCCGTCCGGGGCCGGCGCCAGTAGCGCGGAGGAGAGCGGCTCGAGCAGCCTCTCCGCGCAGGCAGCCATGGCCTCGCTGCGGGTCATGTCGATCAGGTCCCAGGGCACCTCGCCCTTGGCCACGGCACGGCGCAGATCCTCGAGCCCCCCGTCGTACTGCGCTACCTCGATGGGCATGCCGGTGGCGGCGGTATAGGGCGCGAAGAGGGCCACCTGCTGGGCGCGCTCGTAGGCCCCGCCCCAGCTCAGCACGGTGAGGGCGTCGTCGTCCGCCTGGCCGGGCACGCTTGCGAGCAGCGCCAGCCACAGCGCGCTCGCCAGCCATCGGCTGCTGTCGTCACCCCGTGCCATGTTCCTCCCGTCTCAGTTCATCGCTGTGCGCCAGGTAGGCCCGGGCGATGCTCGACTCAAAGACCACGCCTCGGAAGGCATCATCCGCGGCGGGATCGACCACCGGCAGGGCCTCGCCGGTGACGTCCTGCAGCGCGGCCATGGCGTCCCACAGTGAGGTGTCCGGCTGCAGCACCAGTCGCGCCAGGGTCGCCACTTCGTCGACCCCCGTCGGCCCCGTTGCCGCTTCCCGCGCGGCTTCCAGGTCGGCCAGGCTCACGCAGCCCCGATAGCGTCCCTGCTCATCGACCAGGTAGCCCTCACCATGCCGAGCCCGACACAGGGCGGTCACCGCCTCGGCGACCCGAGTTTGTGGATGCAGGGTCACGCAGTCGTCGGTCAGGTGCTCGGCCACCGGGGTGGAGCGCAGCACGGCACGCCCGCGCCCGGCGGAGAGGTCCAGGCCGCGCCCCGCGAGCTGGATGTCGAACAGCGAGCGGCCGAAGAGCTGGGCAGCGATGGGGCTGGCCAGGGTCACGCTGGCCAGGGCGGCAGTCGTCAGCGCATAGCTGCCGGTCAGCTCGAAGACGATCAGCAGGCTGGTCAGGGGCGCGCCGATCACCGGTGAGGTCACGGCCACCATGCCGCACACGGCGTAGAAGACGAAGGTCTCCTGGGGCGCACCGTTGAGCTGACCGACCAGGCTTCCGCAGAGGGCCCCGAACAGCGTGCCGATGACCAGCGCCGGGCTGAACACCCCGCCGCTGAAGCCCATGCCCAGGCAGAGCCCGGTGGCGGCGATCTTGAGCACCAGCACCAGCAGCAGTTCGGCGCTGCCGAAGGCCCCGGCAATGGTCGCGAAGCGCAGGGTCTCCTGGCCCATGCCGAGGATGTCGGGGACCCAGAGGGCGGTGAGACCGAGCAAGGCGCCGCCCAGGGCGGGACGCAATGGTTGGGCGAGCGGCAGGGTGCCGGCCAGGCGCGTGATACCGAGGATGGTATGCATGTAGGCCCCGGCGACCAGGGCCCCCAGGCCGCCGATGGCGAGAAAGGCCACGAACTCCCAGGGGCGGGGCACGGCGGTCTCGGCGACATGGAAGAGGGCGCCCTGGTCGAGCACATTGGTGGCGATCACGTAGCCGACGAGGGCGGCTGCGGCCACCGGGGCAAAGGCGCGCAGCGCATAGTGGCGCAGTACCACTTCGTGGGCGAAGACGATGCCCGCCAGGGGGGCATTGAAGGCGGTGGCGATGGCCGCGGCCACCCCGCAGGCGATGGTGATGTTGTCGTCGGAGCGTCCCAGGCGCAGCATCCGGGCCCCCAGCGAGCCCAGGCTGGCGCCGAGATGCACGAGGGGCCCGTACTGCCCCACCGAGGCGCCGGCCCCCAGCGATACCAGGGCGCTCAGTGCCGAGAGCCCACCTGCCCGGGCCGGCAGCCTGCCGCGGCGAGTCTGCACCGCGGCGATCACGTCGGCCGGCGCATGGGGGCGCTGCTCGGGAATCGCCCGGTGCAGCAGGCCGACCACCAGCCCGCCCAGCGCCGGCACTGCGATGGTGGCGACCAGCAGCAGGCCGGGGTGGTCAAACATCATGCGGCTGCGCGGTGAGATCAGCAGCAGGTCGTTGAGGGCCAGTACCACGCTGACGAAGGCCACGGCGAGAAGGGCGGCGACGGCGCCAACGAGGGCCCCCAGGAGTACCAGGCCCAGGAAACGGACCACGGCCAGTGGACCGCAGCGTGAATCAGGGCGTGCCGGAAGGGTGCGCATGCTCAAGGTGTAGGCGGCCACTCGCTGCAGGGCAAGTGCCGCCGTGACGTGTCTGGCGGTCGCCGCCTGTATGTTGCCCTGGAACGCGTAGGGTCAGGCGGCCCGGGCGTCGGTGTTGCCGAAGTGGCGATGCAGCCAGGCGTTGATCTCGTCGGACTCGTAGAGCCACTCGTCCGCACCGTCGTCGTGGCTGATCCTCAGGCAGGGGACCTTGACGCGGCCGCCACCCTCGGCGAGCTCACGGCGGTGCTCGGGGTCGAGCTGGGCGTCGCGCAGCTCGATGTTGAGCCCCAGACGGGCGACCTCCTTGCGCACCCTGATGCAGAACGGGCAGGTGCGGAACTGGTAGAGCGCCAGGTTCCGGCAGGCTTCGTCGACCCGGGCCTGCTCATCGGGGCTGCGCTCGATGGCCTTGGGGGTGGAGAGCTTCTCGGAGACCAGCATGACCGGCGCCAGCACCAGGCGCAGGCCGCGGAAGAAGGTGCGAATCAGGATTTTCATCGGCAGTCATCAACCTCGCGGACGATGGATGGGTAAAGGGCGCCCATGATGCCTGTCGTGGTCTCGGGTTGCGAGAACGTTGACGGGCCGCGCCCTCAGGGTGCCGCGGGCGGGAAGCGGGCCAGCACCTCCTGGAACTCGCCGTCGCGACGGATCTCCAACGGCAGCAGGGTGCCCGGGGCCTGTCGGCCGATTACCGCGGTGAGGTCGGTGGGTTCGGCCATGGGCTGGCCGGCGGCAGTGACGATGACATCGTCCTCGGCGAGGCCGGCCGCCTCGGCCACGCTCCCGGGTGCGATGCTCTGGACGAGTACGCCATCCTCATGCTTGCCGATCAGCACCCCGAGGCGCGGCGGGTCGGGCGGCTGGAAGGCGGATTCGTCGTCCAGCACATAGAGGGCATCGGCCTGCTCGAGAGGCGGCTGGCAGTCGGCGCCCGGCACCCAGGGCAGCAGGCTACGGTGGTCGTCAAGGCCCAGGTCGTCGAGCTGATAGGGCACGCCGTCGCCGTTGGCCAAGTGGCCCGCACCCATCAGTCCCGCCACCAGGGTCCCGTCCGCGGCGGCATCCACCAGGGCCATGGCCATGGCGCGGTCCCAGACCAGTTGGGCGTCGATGAAGCGCTGGAGGTCCGCCGGGTCGTCGTCGCGGTCGACATGCTGGGTGTAGACCGCTTCCAGTGATTTGCGGTAGGCGGGCAGGGCCGGGGCCGGCGGCGTGAGACCGAAGCGCTCCTGCTCGGGCACTGTCTCCCAGCCTTCGGTGGCCAGGCGGCCGCGCAGCTCGGGGGTGACGTTGAGCGCCAGCAGCGGGATCCTCTGCATGCGGGCGAAGTGGAGGATCGGCAGGTAGAGGTCGGGGTCGAAGCCCCAGGCTTGACGCCAATCGCTCTGTGCGAGAAAGGCGGCCTCGCTGAGCTCGCCGGCCACCCAGGCATCCAGTGCTGTCTGAGCCTCGCGGGGCAGCATCTCCAGGCCGATCACCATCGCCGGGCGATGGGCATACAGGGCGGCCAGGGTGTGAAGCTGCCAGCGATGATGGTCGAGGCGGTCATGCTGCTCGCCGAGCAGCACCACGCGAGTCTCGGCAAGTTCCGCCATCAGGCCGGCGGTGGTCAGCGTCTCGCCGCCGTCGACCTGCCACTGGCCGGGGGCGGGGCAGTCGTTGGCCAGGGCGGCGAGCGGGGCCAGCCAGGCCAGGGCGGCACCGGAACTCAGGGCGCGGACGAGGAAGGAGCGGTATCGCAACATCGGCGACTCTCAACGGATGGGCGTCGGCTCACATTACCCCGAGCCCCCATGGACGAAAAGCACCCTGGCGATGACGGGGCCGCAGCGCTTCGGCGATACTGGCGCCGGGGGTCGTCCCTGGCGGACGACCATCGACCCGCGGGAGGGTTGGAGGGTGAGTGAGGCTATCCCTGAGGCGATAGCACCACGCTCTGTGCCCGTCCCGGGAGCGCAGCTCTGCAGTACGATGCTGAGGGTATGGACGTTGCTTGGCCGCCAAGGGTGCCTGTCGGCGCCAATCGCTCAGCAACCTGAGTTCCCGCAGCATGCTTTTCTCTATGAACGAGACCATTATCGATCTGCGATAGCCCTACGGGCCTCGCACTCCCGGTTGCCGTGACGCGGGTGCCATGAAACACTGTTCGTAAATTAATCCCCTTTCCCCGACGACGTCATCGAGTCCATGAACACCATGAACGCTTCCGCGACTTCCCCCCTGGCCAGGCGCTGTCGCTTCCTGGCCCTGACGCTCGTGCTGCTGGGCCTGCCGCTGGCGGCCCTGGCCGAGGAGGAGTGGCCCCGCGGCCACTATCCGTTGCCCGAGGTGGGCAACATGGTGGGCGAGGTCTATCGCGTCGAGACGAGCGAGGGCCAGACGCTCCTCGATATCGCCCGCGAGCACAACGTCGGCTATGAGGAGATCCGCAATGCCAACCCGGAGGTCAGCCTCTGGGCACCCGACCCGGGCACTGAGGTGGTGATCCCGGCGCGCTACATCCTGCCGCCGGCGCCACGCGAAGGGGTGGTGATCAACGTGGCCGAGCTGCGCCTCTACTACTATCCGGATACCGCGGAGGGGGAGAGGCCACGGGTCGAGACCTACCCCATCGGCATCGGCCGGGAGGGCTTCAATACGCCCCTGGGCGTGACCGAGACCACCATGAAGCTCAAGGACCCGGCCTGGTACCCGCCCGAGTCGGTACGCCAGGAGGCCAAGGAAAACGGCGAACCGGCCCCCGAGGTGGTGCCGCCGGGCCCGGACAACCCGCTGGGCCAGCATGCCATCCTGCTCGACATCCCGGGCTACCTGATCCACGGCACCAACCGCCCCGATGGCATCGGCATGCGTGCCAGCCGCGGCTGCATCCGTATGATGCCGGAGACCATCGAAGCGCTCTTCTCACGCATCGAGGTCGGAGAGCGGGTCAACATCATCGACATGCCGGTGAAGGTGGGCCAGGAGGGCGAGCGCCTCTACGTGCAGTCCTTCAAGTCCCTCGAAGAGCAGGAGAACGGCATGGGTGACCTGCTGGAAGCGCTGGGCCAGCTGCAGGCCAACGAGGCCGCGGCCGACATTCCGGTGGACTATGCCCGGCTGCGTGAGTCGCTGGAGGCCAGCAGCTGGCAGCCGGTCGCGCTGGCGCCCCTGCCGGAAGACGCCGTCGAACCCGAACCGCTGCAGTGGTACGAGGAGATTCTGGCCATGTTGCCCTGGCACGGCCAGCTGGAAACCCGCCAGAGGGGGTGACCACCAACGGAAGAGGGCGTTTCCGACAACCCGGGAAGGAGTCTTATGAAGACCCCGCTCGCATGGTTGCTGTGGGTGGTGTTGCGGGTCGTCTCCTGCCTCGCCGTGGCCCATCGACTAAACTTCCACGACCTGATCCTTGAGGAGCAGGCCGACAGCGGAGGCGGGAGGGCCCGCTACGCCCGGGCGACGAAGGGAGACCGGAATGCAGGTTTTGTGAACTCTCCGCATCCGGCGCCGGATTGCTCTCCTCGCGCTTGGCGGGTCTCCTTGGCCTTGGCGCCGATCACCGTCTTGCCGCCCTGGATAGCGACTACGCCGATGGCACCCTCGTCGAACGGGTGGAGCAGTGTGTAAAACACCTGATGTCGCCAGCTATCGATAACCTTGGTCCAGCGGCCTCACGCCCCCTCGGACTGACTCGCCAGGTAGGCATGGATCGCGGCGAAATCGTCGCGGCCATGGCCGGCCGCCTTGGCGCTTCCATACAGCGACTTGGCCAGAGTGGCGAGGTACAGCGGCTGGTTCTGCTCGTAGGCGGTCAGGTCGAGCAGGTGCAGGTCCTTGTGCATCCACTCCAGCGGGAACTGGGGGGCATAATCGCCGCGACGAATCAACTCCGCCTTGCCGGCGAGAAATGGCGCCGAGACCGGCAGATTGGGCAACGTGTCCATCAGGAAGTCCTTCGAAAAACCGAGGCTTTCGCCGAGCAGGGCGGTCTCGGCGTAGATCAGCATCGATTGCGCCAGCTGGGCATTGACGAGCATCTTGAAGGCCGTGCCCTGCCCCGTCTCACCGGCGTGCACGATCTTCTGGCCCATGCATTCGAAAAGTGGCTTAAGGGTCTCGACATCCTCGCTCGCGCCGCCCACCAGAAAGGTCAGCTCGGCCTCCTCGGCGGGCTGCTTGGTGCCGGCCACCGGGGCATCGACGAAACGCAGCCCCTTCTCGCCGACGCGAGCGGCCATCGCACGGCTGAACGAAGGGTTCACGGTCGAGCAATCGACCCACAGGGCGCCTTTGCGCATCGCTGCTACGAAGCCGGCATCGCCGAACGCCATCTGTTCGACCACACTCGGTTCGGCCAGCATGGTGAAGACGATATCGGCTTCAGCGACAGCATCCGCGGCCGAGTTCGCCGCATGGGCGCCGGCCTCGACCAGCTTCTCGACCGGCTCCGGTGAGCGGTTGAAGACGTTCAGCGTCACCTCGTCGTGTCGCATCAGGTTGCGCGCCATACGGCTGCCCATGATGCCCAGACCAATGAAGGTCACGTTCATGGTTCATCTCCTTATCGGTTGGCGTCGTTCGATAACTTCCGCTGCTCTAAAGCATCGGTCCATCCTGTGCCCAGGCATGGTGGCCTGACGGACGCGCCTCGTCGACCCGGACCCTGTCGCGCCACGCCTACGCCCAGCGTTCGTCGGCGGTGAAGGCCACGGTGAACCAGCGTCGCTCCGGCGGCGGGCTCAGCCCGGCGCTGATCTGCTCGCGGATCTCGTCGAGCACCGCGATGCCCTGGCCCTGGCCGTACTCGGGGGTGGTGACGATATGGATCTCGATGTAGTGGCCGCGGCCGGCCTTGGCCACGTGGCTGTAGTAGCGCAGCAGACCCTCGCGCGCCATCACCGGGGCCATGGCAGCATGCACTTCGCGGTCGATCTCGCTCGGCGCGATCAGCAGCACCTCCTTCATGGCGCGGCGCACGATGCCGATGGGCACCGGCATGAAGCTGGCCGTCAGCACCATCAGCAACACCGAATCCACGTAGGGGGTGAAGTGCGCCCAGGCGGTGCCCTGCAGGAAGCGGGCGATGATGAAGGCCACCAGCAGCGAGGTGGTGATCAGCGCCGCCATCAGCCAGCCCTGAATGTCGATACGCACGAACTCGGAATCCGCGGTGCGATTGATGCGCCGCTGATAGGCGGTCATGACGAAGCAGACGATGGCCACCACCACGGCGTAACCGATCGCCAGATCGAAGGCGAGCTCGCGGCCGCCCTCGCGCAGGTCGAGCAGGGCGGTGAGGAAAGCATAGAAGCAGAGCAGCATCAGGATGCTGCCGTTCAGCGCTGCCACCAGCGGCTCCAGGTGCCAGTAGCCATGCTGGAAGCGGTCGCTGGCCTCGCGCACGGCGAGCCGCGCCACGAAGAGCGCCAGCCCCGACATGGCGGCGTCGATGGTGGAGAAGACGCCGTCGAAGAGGATCGACTGCGAGCCGGCCAGCAGGCCGAAGGTGACCCCCAGGCTGGAGACGCCCAGGGTCACGAGGATGGAGAGCTTGAGGGCGCGCTGCTCGAGGGTGGCTTGCATGATGATTCTCTGATGCGGAAACCACCCAGTCTAGCCGAGCGGGAAATAGCAGGCGAGGGGAGCTCACCCTGCGGCTTCCGCAGGCGACGTGCGCGGGCGCGAACGGTCCGGAGGCGATTGCCAAGGCCATGACCCCTCCGCCAGACTGGCGTCTCTCTTACAGACGTCAGGAGGTCTCCATGAGCCAGCCGGTCATCGCCGACAACCAACCAGCCCAGGTCACCCTCGAGAAGGGCAAGAAGTACGCTTTCTGCGCTTGCGGCCATTCACAGACGCAGCCCTTCTGCGACGGCTCCCACAAGGGCACGGGCTTCGGCCCCAAGGTATTCGAGGCCGAGCAGGACGGCGAGGCCTTCCTGTGTCAGTGCAAGCAGACCGGCAACGCGCCCTACTGCGACGGCACCCACCAGCAGTTCAGTCAGCACCAGGTGGGCGAGGAAGCGCCTAGCCCGGGCGGCGCGCCAGGAAGACGTTGAAGCGGGACAGGATCTGGATGCCCTTGTGGATGCCGGTCATCGCCGAGGTGACGTAGACCGCCGCCAGCAGTACCAGGATCCCCAACTGGGTGGCATAGCCCTCGCTGACGCCGAACAGCTCGTGCAGGCCGAAGCTCACCTGGGTGGCGAGAAAGCCAATCGGGCCGGTGCCTGCGACCACCGCGATCACGCACAGGCATCGACCAGGCTGCCGAAGACGCTTTTCATGATCCGCTCGCCGAATACCGGGTAGAGCAGGGTGCGCGGCTGCAGCGGCTGGCCCTGCACCATGCCGCGCCTTGAGGCCCTGGTCGTAGTTCCATTCTTTGCGATTTAACCCAGGGTTACATAGGCTGGATGAATGGGGACGAGGACGATGGCCAGTCAACAGGTGGCGGCGCATGGAACCCGGTGGCACAGGAAAACGCAGGAGCTACTGCTACCATGTATTATGCTGGGTAGGGGGGAGCGCGCCCATCTCTTGCTTGTGTTCCATCTCGGCTGTTCATCTCAGTTTCAATCAGAGCGTTAATCAGGGCCTGTCCTCGTTTTTCCCCGTTGGATGCCACAATGATATCAGCAGCGAGTTTCCGTCGTGAGTAATGTCGCAACACCGGAGGGCCTTCAAGACGGCAATGGTTTCCGCACGTTGCTGGAACTGTCGCCGGATTTCGTCGCGGTGGTTGATATCACCGGTGTCATCAGTTACGTCAGTCCAGCTGTCGAGCGGGTCATGGGATATTTGCCTAGTGAGGTCATTGGACGGCCGTTCCTCGAGCTTGTCCATCCTGACGACCAAAGCACCGCATCGGAAGACTGGGTGGAACTGCTTACTGGCGACGAGATTATTCCGGCGAATTTGCGCTTTCGTCACAAGGATGGATCCTTCCGGGTCTTGGAAACGTTGTCAAAGAACTACAGTGGCACGCCGGAGGTGGGAGGCGTGCTAGTGGGAACCCGGGACATAACGCAACGCGTCGCGCAGGAGAAGGCGCTGCGAAGCGCCCTTGAAGAAATCAGCGACCTCTATAATAACGCTCCCTGCGGATACCATTCGCTGGATGAGAATGGCATCGTCGTGCGGATCAACGATACCGAGCTGCGCTGGCTCGGGCGCACACGTGAAGAAGTTTTAGGGAGAATGCGCTTTTCGGATCTCCTCAGTGCCACAAGCTTGCCCAGCTTTGAGCGACAGCTTCCAGTGTTCAGGGCGCAAGGTCGGGTGGACAACGTCGAGCTCGAGCTCGTTTGCAAGGACGGTAGCCTGATGCCTGTCGTGCTAAGCGCCACTGCCATCACTGGTAAGGACGGGCGGTTCGTGATGAGCCGCTCCACGCTGTACGACAATACGGAGCGCAAGCAGGCCGAGTCCGCGTCACGCAGGGTGAATCGTGCATTACGTGTGATAAGCGCCGTCAATTCCGCACTGATCCATGCGGAAAAGGAAACGGCATTTTTGCAGAATATTTGTCGGGTATGCGTGGAACTGGCTGGATACCGTCTGGCGTGGGTCGGCTTCGCGCTGACGGACGCCGCAAAGACCGTGAGTCCGGTAGCCGCGTCCGGATTCGAGGAGGGATATCTCTCCCACGCCGCCATCAGCTGGGCGGATAACGCGCGCGGACGCGGCCCTACCGGGACGGCGATTCGAACCGGCTTGACCCAGGTAAACCGGGATTTCCTTTCCGATCCGCGCATGGCGCCGTGGCGTGACGATGCCCTCCGGCGCGGCTACCGTTCGTCGATCGCGCTGCCACTCAAGAATTCATCGGGTCCTATCGGGGCGCTGATGATTTACGCTGCTGAGCCTTGTGCCTTCGACGCCGGCGAGATTCGGTTGCTGGAAGAAGCGGCCGATGATCTCGCCTTCGGTATATGCACTTTGCGGACGCGCGAGCAGCATAGGCACGCCGAGGAAAAAATCGAGCATCTGGCCTTCTTTGACCAGCTGACCGGACTGCCCAACCGCAATAGCTTGTTGGAAGCTTTAGGGCAGGCTGCCGAGCGGCTGCGATCGACCGGGGGGAAGTTTGCGCTTCTTAACTTGAACGTTGTTCGTTTCAGCGACATACAGAGTGGAATTGGAGT
>NZ_JAVLBC010000098.1:0-12016 GCF_031581305.1 Halomonas sp. | reverse complement strand
GCGCCGTGGGCCGGGCCGTACCGCCCGAGAAGCGCAGCCTGGCGATGGGTATCGTCAGCGCTGCCGGTTCCTTCGGCCAGTTCGCCATGCTGCCCGGCACCCTGGGCCTGCTGGGCTGGCTGGGCTGGTCGGCGGCGCTGCTGGCCATGGGCGCCATCGCCGTGCTGATGCTGCCCCTTGGAGCCCTGCTGCGCGACCGCCCCTCGGCCAAGGCCGCCAGCGACATCAGCCTGGGCGCCGCGCTCAACGAGGCCGCGGGCCACCGCGGCTTCTGGCTGCTGTGCCTGGGCTTCTTCGTCTGTGGCTTCCAGGTGGTGTTCATCGGTGTCCACCTGCCCGGCTACCTGTTCGACAGCGGCATCGCCGTGCAGGTGGGCAGCACCGTGCTGGCCCTGGTGGGGCTGTTCAACATTGCCGGCACCTATACTGCCGGCTGGCTGGGCGGGCGCTTCTCCAAACCGCGCCTGCTCACCTGGCTCTACCTGATCCGCGGCGTGGTGATCACCCTCTTCCTGGTCACGCCACTGAGCCCGGCCAGCGCCTACCTGTTCGGCATCGCCATGGGGCTGCTGTGGCTCTCCACGGTACCGCTGACCAACGGCATCGTCGCCTCGGTGTTCGGCGTGCAACACCTCTCCATGCTGGGTGGCATCGTCTTCCTCTTCCACCAGCTCGGCTCCTTCATGGGTGTCTGGCTGGGGGGCTACTTCTACGACCTGCAGGGGGACTACGATGTGGTGTGGAACATCGCCATCCTGCTCTCGGTGGTGGCCGCTGCCCTGCACTGGTTCATCGGCGAGCAGCCGGTCAATCGTCCTGCCCCCAGAGAGGTCGAGGCATGAGTCGTTCACGCCTGGTGCCGATCGCCACCGCGGTTCTCATCGCCATTGCCCTGGCCCTGGCCCTGGCCCTGGCCTGGTGGGGATGGCACCATCTCGACGCCGCCCAGCTGCTGCTCGGCAGCCGATTGTGTTGAGCGGCACGTCGTCAAGCGACAATGGTGGCCGAGCCCTCTACACTGCATTGCAGCATTCACGCTCATACAGGAGCCGATATGGCGACGGGCGAGAAGAAACGGATCGATCTGGCCCTGCAGGGCGGCGGCTCCCACGGCGCCTTGACCTGGGGGGTGCTGGATCGCCTGCTGGAAGACGAGCGGCTGGAAATCGACGGCATCAGCGGCACCAGTGCGGGGGCCATGAATGCCGTGGTGCTGGCCGATGGGCTGCACAGGGGAGGCCGCAATGGCGCCCGTGACGCCTTGCACACCTTCTGGAAGGCGGTCAGCGATGCGGCCCGCTTCTCACCGATCCAGCGCACGCCCTGGGACCGGCTGATGGGGAACGACGGCCTGGACCGGTCGCCGAGCTATCTGTTCTTCGAAAACCTTACCCAACTGATCGCGCCCGCCAAGCTCAACCCCCTGGCCATCAATCCCTTGCGCGACCTGGTCCTCGAGCTGGTCGATTTCGAGCGGGTCAATGCCTGTCGCAAGGTCAAGGTGTATGTCACTGCCACCAATGTCCGCACCGGCCGCGCGAAGATCTTTCGCCAACCGGAACTCACCGTCGATACCGTGATGGCATCGGCGTGTCTGCCCTTCATGTTTCCAGCCGTGGAGATCGATGGCGAGGCGTATTGGGATGGCGGGTACAGCGGCAATCCGGCGCTCTACCCGCTGGTCGATGACCAGGACTGTCGTGACCTGGTGGTGGTGCAGATCAATCCGCTGGTGCGCCAGAAACTGCCGGAGAGCGCCCGGGAAATCCTCGACCGGATCAATGAAATCACCTTCAACTCCAGCCTGATCAAGGAGCTACGCAGCATCCAGCTGTTGCACCGCTTGATCGATGCCGAAGGCCTGGAACTGGAGAGTTACCGTGCCATGCGCCTGCATCTGATTCATGCCGAGCACTATATCGAAACGCTCAGTGCCTCCAGCAAGATGAATGCCGAGTGGGACTTTCTCTCCCGTCTGCATGCCCAGGGGCGTACCTGGGCCGACCAGTGGCTGGAGACGCACTTCGATGCCCTGGGCAAGCACTCGACTTTCGACCTGGATGCGGTCTTCCCCGATACCTTTCGCCCCCTCTCGGCCACTGATGGCACCTCCACGGGACATGACGAAGGGAAGGAGTGATGATCGGTATCTCGGCGATCGCCATCGCGCTGCTGCGCTGATGGGGCTGGCCTACCGCGGGCTGAGCCTGTTGCTCCTGACGACGCTGTGCGACACCTACCTGGCCATGGGCCAGGCCAGCGGTATCGCCCCACCTGATGCATCGCGTCACGGCGGTGGCCACCGGCGGGCTGGATGCCCTGCCGCATAACGGCGCGGTAATCACACTGCTCTCCATCTGCGGTCTGAGCCACCGCCAGGCCTATCTTGATATTGCGGTAGTCGCCGTGGTGGTGCCCCTCATCTCGCTGGTGCTGCTGATCACCCTGGGCAGCCTGGTGGGCCCATTCTGAGCCGAGATCGAGGTCATCCACAGGGCTTCACCATCCACTGTGACGCAGGTAATCTCGAGATGTCCTCTCGGCAAGTTTCCCACGTCATCACCTACGGTTGACGTCAATCAAGAGGGGCCACGCCAGTCCCACTCGATGCTGGACAGGGAGACAGGCCCATGCCGCTTGCGCTGATCATCCTGCTGCCGCTGACGGGGGCCTGCCTGCCCGCCCTGATGCAGGGTCGATCATCGCGCCTGCTGGCCTCAATCTCGGCGCTTCCCGTCCTCTTGAGCCTGCTGCTGCTGCTGAGCTGGTTGCCGCATGTCATGAACGGCGGCGACACCCTCGTGCAGCAACTGACCTGGCTGCCGTCGCTGGGCCTCAACGTGGCCTTCCGTCTCGATGGCCTGGGACTGCTGTTCGCCCTGCTGATCACCGGAATCGGCTGCCTGATCCTGCTCTATGCACGCTACTACTTCGAGGGCAACGACGCCGCCGCACGCTTCTTCACCCTGACCCTGCTGTTCATGTCGGCCATGCTGGGCATCGTGCTCTCGGAGAACCTGCTCTTCCTGCTGGTCTTCTGGGAGCTGACCAGCCTGGTCTCCTTCCTGCTGATCGGCTTCAATACCGACCGCCAGGCGGCCAGGCTGGGCGCGCGCATGTCACTGGTAATCACCGGCGGCGGTGGTCTGGCACTGCTCGGTGGCCTGGTGCTGCTGGGCCAGGCCGCCGGCGGCTATGAGCTCTCCACGGTGCTGGGGGCGGGCGATCGCATCCGCGGCCACGAGCACTATGGACTGATGCTCAACCTGATCCTGCTGGGCGCCTTCACCAAGTCGGCACAGTTTCCCTTCCACCTCTGGCTGCCCCACGCCATGTCGGCGCCGACCCCCGTCTCCGCCTATCTGCACAGCGCCACCATGGTCAAGGCGGGGCTGTTCCTCCTCGCCCGGCTGCACCCGGCACTGGGCGATACCCCGGAGTGGTTCCACCTGGTGACCCTGACCGGCATGCTGACGCTGATGCTGGGCGCCTTCGTGGCCATGTTCATGCACGACATGAAGGGGCTGCTGGCCTACTCCACGGTCTCGCACCTGGGGCTGATCATGCTGCTGCTGGGATTGGGCACTCCCATGGCGCTGGCGGCGGCGCTCTTCCATCTGGTGTGTCATGCGTTGTTCAAGGCGCCGCTGTTCATGATGGCAGGCTATGTGGACCGCGCCACCGGCACCCGCGACATGCGCAAGATCAACGGCCTGTGGCGCTTCATGCCGGCCCTGATGGTACTGTCCGCCATCTCCGCTGCCGCCATGGCCGGCCTGCCGCTGATGAGCGGCTACCTGAGCAAGAAGATGCTGTTCACCGAGAGCCTGCTGGTGACGGCGCCCGACTGGGCGGTGGTGGTGATTCCCACCTGGGTGACACTGGCCGGGCTGTTCTCGGTGGCCTATTCGATCCGCATCTTCCACAACGTCTTCTTCAACGGCCAGCCCATCGACCTGCCCCTCTGGCCTCCCCGAGGGGTACGCGCGGCGGCCCTGTCGCCCATCGCGCTGCTGGCCCTGGCGACCCTGCTGGTGGGGCTGGTGCCGGAACAGGTCTATACCGCCCTGGTCCAGCCCGCCTTCACCGCCGCGCGTCAGGCGCTTGTCGAGCCCTACGACTTCTCGACCCTGGGCGGCCCCCTGCCCATGGTCATGAGCCTCGTCGCGCTGGCGGGCGGCGCGCTCTTCTACCACATGCGCGATCCGCTGTTCCGTCTCCATGCGCGGCTGCCGGCGGTCGACGCCAAGGAGATCTTCGACTGGCTCATGCGCCGCGCGATCGCCCTCTCCCAGCGCCGCGTGTTCCAGCTCGAGAACGGCTCACTGCAGCGCTACCTGGTATTCATCCTGCTCACCGTGCTGGTCCTGGTCGGCCTGGAGCTGCTGGCCGTCGACCACTGGCACGGCGGCGTGACGCTTGCCCCGCTCGACCCGCTGACCGTGCTGGCCGCCATCCTGCTCTGCCTGGCGGCGATCGGCGTGGTGGTCTATCACCATCACCGCCTGCCGGCCCTGCTGCTGCTCGGCATGACCGGGCTGTTCGTCACCGTTACCTTTGCCCGCTTCTCGGCGCCGGACCTCGCCCTGACCCAGTTGATGGTGGAAGTGATGGCCGTGGTGATCATGATGCTGGCGCTCTCCTTCCTGCCGCAGACGTCACCCAGGGGATCGACCCCCTTCAGGATGGGACGAGACCTGAGTATCGCCGTGCTGATGGGCATCGGGGTAACGGCCTTCAGCTTCGCCATCCTCACCCGCCCGCAGGAGACGATCTCCGACTTCTTCCTGGCCAACAGCGTCCCCGGTGGCGGTGGCACCAATGTGGTCAACGTCATCCTGGTGGACTTCCGCGGTTTCGATACCCTGGGCGAGATCACCGTTCTGGGCATCGCCGCCGTGGCGGTGTTTGCCTTCACGCGCGACCTGCACCTCAAGGAGCGGGTGGTCGAAACCCACCCCGGGCACTGGGTCGCCGAGCCACACCCGATCATGCTCAGCACCGTGGCCCGCCTGGTGCTGCCGATCGCCCTGCTGGTCTCGGCCTATATCTTCCTGCGCGGCCACAACCTGCCCGGCGGCGGCTTCATCGCCGGGCTGATCACCGCGGTGGCGCTGACGCTGCAGTACATGGCGGGCGGGCTGGTCTGGGCCCAGGAGCGCATGCTGTCCCCGTTCCGGCCGCTGATCGGCGCCGGCATCCTGATCGCCGTGTTCACCGGTCTCGGCAGCTGGCTGTTCGGCTACCCCTTCCTCACCTCGGCCCACGGCCACCTGCACCTGCCATTGATCGGCGAATTCGAGCTGGCCACCGCCATGCTCTTCGATCTCGGGGTGTATGCCACCGTGGTAGGCGCCACGCTGCTGGTCCTCGCCAACCTCGGCAAGTTGATGACCGTGGCCGGCCCCGGCAAGGAGATCGGCTGATGGAACTGCTCTACGCGATCACGCTCGGCGTGCTGACCACCTGCGGCGTCTACCTGCTGCTGCGGGCGCGCACCTTCACGGTCATCCTGGGGCTGACGCTGCTCTCCCATGCGGTGAACCTCTACCTCTTCGCCTCGGGACGCCTGGTCGCCGGCGCGCCGGCCATCGTCGGACTGGCGCCAGCATCGGCCGACCCCCTGCCTCAGGCGCTGGTGCTCACCGCCATCGTGATCGGCTTCGCCATGACCGCCTTCGTGGTGGTCCTGGCCCTCAAGGCCGCGGTGGAGCTGCGCAACGACCACGTGGACGGTGAGAACCCCGACGAGGACCTCGCATGAACCACGCCCTGATCCTGCCGATACTGCTGCCGCTGATCACCGGTGCCGGGCAGCTGCTGTTCTACCAGGCCCCCTTCGCCCTGCAGCGCCTGCTGGGCTTCGCGAGCACCTTCTGGCTGGTGCTGCTGGGGATCTGGTGCCTGCAGGTCGCCGGCAGCGGCGAGCATCTTCTCTACCACGCCGGCGACTGGCCGGCGCCGTTCGGCATCGTGCTGGTGCTCGACCGACTCTCCGCCCTCATGCTGGCGCTGACCGCCGTGCTGGGATTCTGCTGCCTGCTCTACGCCAGCAACGGCGGCGACCAGCGAGGGGCCCACTTCCATGCCCTCTTCCAGTTCCAGCTGGCCGGCCTCAACGGCGCCTTCCTGACCGGCGACCTGTTCAACCTCTTCGTGTTCTTCGAGATCCTGCTGATCGCCTCCTACGCCCTGCTGCTGCACGGCGGCGGCCGCGCTCGCAGCCGTGCCGGACTGCACTACGTGATCATCAACCTCGCGGGCTCGGCGCTGTTCCTGATCGCTCTGGGCACCCTCTACGGCCTCACCGGTACCCTCAACATGGCCGACCTGGCCCTGCGCGTGGCCGAGGCGCCGCCGAACGATGCGCCGCTGCTCGCCGCCGCCAGCCTGGTCCTGCTGGTGGTGTTCGGCATCAAGGCCGCCATCCTGCCACTGCTGTTCTGGCTGCCCCGCGCCTACTCGGCCGCCAGCGCACCGGTCGCAGCGCTCTTCGCCATCATGACCAAGGTCGGTATCTACGCCATCCTTCGGGTCTTCCTGCTGGTCTTTGCGCTGGGCGAGACACCGATCAACGCGACTGCCTGGGGCTGGCTGTGGCCGCTGGCGCTGCTGACCCTGGCACTGGGCGGCGTCGGGGTGCTGGGCTCGAACAGCCTGCGCACCCTGACCGCCTATCTGGTGATCCTCTCGGTAGGCACCCTGCTGGCCACCATCAGCTTCGCCACCGAGGCAAGCCTCGGTGCCGCCCTCTTCTACCTGATCCACAGCACCGGCATGACCGCCGTCTTCTTCCTGCTGGCCGACCTGCTCGGCCAGCAGCGCGAGGCGGGCTACGACCGCTTGTCGGCAACCGGCCCCATCGGCCATCGCTGGCTGCTGGGCAGCCTCTTCTTCATCGCCGCCATCGCCATGGTGGGCCTGCCCCCTTTCAGCGGCTTCGTCAGCAAGGCCTGGATCCTGCAGGCCAGCGCGCCGGAACCCCAGGGGTTCTGGCTGTGGGGCGTGCTGCTGGCCGCCGCGCTGCTGATCCTGATTGCCGTCAGCCGCATCGGCAGCAGCTGGTTCTGGCGTCCCGGTGACATGGCCAGGCCCTATCCACTCGAACGGGGCCCGCTGACGCTGGTGTCCCTCATGGTCGGCCTCAACGGGCTCCTGGCGGCATTCGGCGATCCGGTCATGGGCTACCTCGAATTGACCGCACAGCAGCTGCTCGACCCGCAGGCCTATATCGCCGCCGTGCTGCCAGAGGCCACGGCTGCCAGCCAGGAGGTCTCACCATGACATCGTCATCCCGCTCTCGGCAGTTCTGGCTGCCGCGCCCGCTGTTCTCGCTGTTCCTGGCACTGCTCTGGCTGCTGATGGTCAACGAGATCAGCGTGGCGCATGCCCTGTTGGGGCTGGCACTCGGCGTGGCCATACCCTTCGTGACGCACGCCTTCTGGCCCGAAGAGGCAAGGATCAAGCGCCCCCTGCCGCTGCTGCGCTACCTCCTGGTGCTGCTGGTGGACATCCTGCGCTCCAACCTGGTGGTGGCCCTGCGCATATTGCGCCCCACCCGCCACCTGCGACCGGGCTTCTTCCTCTATCCGCTGACGCTGGACGACGACTTCGCCATCACCATCCTCGCCAGCACCATCTCGTTGACACCCGGCACCGTCTCGCTCCACTACGACGTCGAAACCAACACCCTGCTGGTGCACGCCCTGCACCTGGAAGACGAGGATGAGGCCATCGCCATCATTCGTGAGCGCTACGAGACGCCTCTCAAGGAGATATTCCGATGATTGCCGTCGTCATTCCGATCGCCATGGCGCTCTTCGCCATCGCCGCCCTGCTCAACCTCTACCGCCTGGCCATCGGTCCGGACATCGTCGACCGGATCCTGGCGCTGGACACCCTGATGATCAACAGCATCGCGCTGATCGTACTGTCCGACATCTGGATGGGGCTCGGCATGCTGTTCGAGCTGGCCCTGCTGATCGCGCTGATGGGCTTCGTCAGCACCGTGGCCATGAGCAAGTACCTGCTTCGGGGGGACGTCATCGAATGACCAGCATCGACATGCCATGGACCCTGCAGCTCGTCGTCGTCGCCTTCCTGCTGTTCGGCGCCCTGGTGGCACTGATCGGTTCCTGGGGGCTGGCCAAGCTGCCCGACTTCTACACCCGCCTGCATGGCCCCACCAAGGCCAGCACCCTGGGCGTCGGCTGTACGTTGATCGGCTCGCTGCTCTATTTCAGCCACCAGCAGGACGGCGTCTCGGTCCAGGAAGCCCTGGTGACCATCTTCCTGTTCGCCACCGCCCCGGTCAGCGCCCACATGATGGGCAAGGCGGCCCTGCGCCGACGCCTCAAGGGAGTGCCGGGAACCCGCAACATGCCCGACCGGTAGCGGCCCGCCAGACCCTTCACGCCGTAAGGGCGCTGTCCATCCGACATCCCGGCGTCACCGTGTCGTCATGGCCCCTCGGGCATGCTGGCAAGGGGCGACGAGATCACCACCGCCAGCCACGTCTCCCTCGGGCCCCGTCCACTCTTCCTGGTCCAGGACATGGACGAGGAGACCCAGCGCTCACGCGACCTCCGTTCAACCTGGATGACGTGCGCTACTGGATCGACAACGCGCCCCCTCCGTCTACGCCGAGCGCGCCAAGGCGGCCGGGCTCGACCTCATCGCCTGGTCCTTAGAGCGTTCCGGCCCGCTGGCCAACGACAGCGAGTGGTACCACCGCACCACGGACGACATGATCGACAACGACGGCGACAAGCTGCTCACCCTCGATGTGCTCGCCCTTGACGTCGGCATCATCGGCCTGTTCAGCGACTGGCCCGCCACCGTCACCTTCTACGACAACTGCGTGAACGCGAAGGGCTGAGCCCAACCGCCGGGCCGCCCCCAGCGCGGCCCGCCAGCTCGGCTGACGGGCCGCTTGTCCTTGGCAGGTCGATAGGATCCGAAATCCGCGGCACACCCACCCTGGCTCAACCGGCCGGCTTATGCGCCGTGATGGTCCAAGAGCTCGAGCCCATGACGATCTTGCCGTCCTGCTCGAAAGGGGCCAGCGCCTTGCGCAATGCTGTCTCGATCTGTGGGCGCTGCCGTTCTGCCTCATCGCCGGCCTCGCGGAACACCTCTCCCGCCGGCCCCAAGGCGAGCTGGAAGCGCATGGCATTCTCCACCGAGTCGCCGACCTCGACGGGACCGTCGTTGCGCTCGAAGTCGATCGCCTCGAAGTCGGCAATCTCCAGCTGCTGGCTGACCATGTCCGGGTTGGCCATCGAGAAGGGGCCCGGACCACAGGTGCGGGCGTCCTCGCCGGGCGGCGGCAGGAAGTCCAGCACTACCTGCTTGGGCAATCCCAGCCAAGGATTGTCCTCGATGTCGCGCCACACGATGAACATCAGCTTTCCGCCGGGGCGCAGCGCCTTGTGGATGTTCCGCATGGCCACGACGGGATGCTCGAAGAACATCATGCCGAAACGCGAAAAACACAGGTCGTAGTCCGACTCGAAGGGATAGCGTTCGACGTCGGCAGTGACAAAGTGCACGTTGTCGAGGCCAGCCTCGGCGGCACGCCGGCGGGCGTCTTCCAGAAAATCCTCGACACAGTCCATGCCCAACACCTGTCCCTCGGGACCGGTCTTGCGGGCCAACTGGATGGCGGTATCCCCCCAGCCGCAGCCTACATCGAGAATGCTTGCCGCCGGCGGCACGTCGAGTTTCTCCAGAGAAATCCGGCTGTGGTAGCTCAGGCCGTTCATCAGGATCTCCTGAAAACGGTCGAACTTCTCTGCCAAGGTGTCGTTCCAGAAAGCGACGTACTCGCTGAGTTGTTGATCGGTTGCTTTACTCATGGCGGTACCTCCTGTGCCATGTCAGGAAAGCGCCACACTCGTGTCTCGCAGCGCCTCAGACAGATCACCCGGCCGAGGGCCGGCCAGAGTGATGCTGTCACTTACCAGTTCTAGCAGTTTCATTCGGTTTATGGGCAGTGGGTAGCAGCGGAGTAGCATCGGCCACCAGACCACCATTCAAGCGTTATGGACCACCCGCCCCAGTTCACTGACGTCATAGCCCCCCAGCGCCTCGGCGCGCTCGGCGAAGCGCGCCTCCCGAGCGAAGGCCAGCAGCCGCTGGATGGGCGGTTCGAAATAGCTGCGCCGCTTGAGCGCCAGGTCGAAGGCCTCCTCATGCAACGGCACGAAGGCCAGCCCCTGACGGCGAGCCGCCGCCTCGACCCCGAGCCCGGCGTCCGCCTCGCCCTGGCGGATCGCCAGCGCCAGGTCGTCGTCGTTGAGCGACGGGTGCGCGGTGAAGCGCAGCCGGCCGGCCTCGACCCCCGCCCGGGCCAGCAGCCAGGTCAGCAGCCGCTGGGCCCCGGCATCGGGCTGCCGATGGGCCAGGCGCACCGCCTCCCCGGCCAGGTCCTCGAGGCCGGCAATGCCCAGAGGGTTGCCCGGCGCCAGCAGCAGCCCCTGGCAACGCCTCGCCCAGCGCACCATCACCAGATCGCGCATGCCGGAAAGCCCCAGCGCCTCGGGCCGGTTGTAGTCGCCGCGATGCGCGTCCAGCAGGTGCAGCCCGGTCACCATCGCCTCGCCGGCCAGCAGGCGACGCACCCCGTCGCCACTGCCGTGGCAGAGCAGTGCCAGTCCCGCCCCGCTTTCCCGCACCGCCCACTCCAGCAGCGGATCCTGGCTGCCCGCCAGCACGGTGGGCACGGGCCGGCTGCTCGCCCGGTCCCCTTCCAGGTGGTTCATCAGCCAGAGATCGATACTCTGGCGCGGGAAGAGCAGCTTGCCGGTCACCCGCACGCAGGGCATCGCCCCCTGGCGCACCAGGTCATAGACCTTGCGCTCCTTGAGGCGGAGGTAGTCGGCCACCTCGGCGGTAGTCAGGTAGGCAGGCGATGCGCTTCCCCAGTCGGCTTCCCTCATACAAGACCCCTTGGGCATCACGTGTGCAAGCAGCAGGATTGTCGTTTTACTGCATGCTACTGCATGTATTACTGCGTTGGATGCATCAGCGCAATTTAACGCACATGATGCAAAAAGACTTCAGGAGCCCACGATGCCCGACGAGCCCAATGCCTTCCAGACCGCCCTGGCCCTGATCCTGGGCCGCGACCCCGACCTGATCGGGATCGTGGCGCTGTCGCTGCAGGTCTCGCTCTCCGCCGTGCTGATCGCCGCGCTGATCGCCCTGCCGCTTGGCGCGGCCCTGGCGCTGTGGCGGTTTCCCGGCCGCGGGGCGATCATCGTGATGCTCAACGCGCTGATGGGGCTGCCCCCGGTGGTGGCCGGACTGGCAGTCTACCTGCTGCTCTCCCGGGCCGGGCCGCTGGGCGAATTCGGCCTGCTGTTCACCCCCGGCGCCATGGTGATCGCCCAGGTGATCCTGGTGCTGCCGATCATCGCCGCCCTGACCCGCCAGCAGGTCGAGGAGCTTCACGGCGAGTATCGCGAGCAGCTCGCCTCCATGGGCGTGTCGCGGGTGCGCCGCATCCCGACCCTGCTGTGGGATGCCCGCTTCGGGCTGACGACCGTGATGCTGGCCGGCTTCGGCCGGGCCAGCGCCGAGGTCGGGGCGGTGATGATCGTCGGCGGCAACATCGACGGTGTCACCCGGGTGATGACCACCGCCATCGTGCTGGAAACCAGCAAGGGCAATCTGCCCCTGGCGCTGGGGCTGGGCATGGTGCTGCTGGTGCTGATCGCGCTGGTCAATGCCGCCGCCCACCTGGTGGGCGAGACGGCACAGAGGCGGCTGGGATGAACGACATGCAGCGGCTACCCGTGGCAGCCATACCCTCGCTCACGCTGGAGGGCGTCGGCTTCACGCATCGCGGCCAGCCCCTGTTGCATCCCCTCGACCTGCGCCTCGCGGGCTGCCAGCGCACCCTGGTGATGGGCCCCAACGGCGCCGGCAAGAGCCTGCTGATGCGCCTGGCTCATGGCCTGCTGGCGCCTTCATGCGGCCGCGTGAGCTGGGAAGGGCGCCCACCCCGCCAGGC
>NZ_JAVLBC010000097.1:0-12114 GCF_031581305.1 Halomonas sp. | reverse complement strand
GGGCGATCTATCGCCGTGGCGCCGACAACGGCAAGCGCGTGCAGGCCCTGGGCGGGGCCAAGAACCACGCCATCGTGCTGCCTGACGCCGACCTGGACAATGCCGCCAGCACCCTGATCGGGGCCGCCTACGGTAGCGCCGGCGAGCGCTGCATGGCGATCTCGGTGGCAGTCTGCATGGGCGACGCCACCGCTGATGCCCTGGTGGAACGGGTCAGCGACCAGGCGCGCACCCTGAAGATCGGCCCCGGCACCGAGAAGGGCCTCGACATGGGCGCCCTGGTCAACGCCGCCCACCGCGACAAGGTGGCGGGCTATATCGAACAGGGCGAAGCGTCCGGCGCTGAACTGGTGGTCGATGGCCGCCAGCACCCGCTGGTCGAGGCGTCCCCGGGCTACTTCCTGGGCGCCAGCCTGTTCGACCGGGTCACCCCGGAAATGAGCATCTACCGTGACGAGATTTTCGGCCCGGTGCTCTGTGTGGTACGCGTCGAGACCCTCGAGGCGGCCATCGCGCTGATCAACGCCCACCAGTACGGCAACGGCACCTGCGTGTTCACCCGCGACGGCGAGGCCGCACGGCGCTTTGCCGACGCCATCGAGGTGGGCATGGTGGGCATCAACGTGCCACTGCCGGTGCCGGTGGCCTTCCACAGCTTCGGCGGCTGGAAGGAGTCGCTGTTCGGCGACCTCCATGCCTATGGCCCCGACGCGGTGCGCTTCTACACCCGCCGCAAGGCCGTCTCCCAGCGTTGGCCTGCCCGGAACTCACAGGAAAAGGCCCAGCTGAACTTCCCCTCCAGCTGACGCCGTCCTGTTCCCAGCGCGCTTGCATCGCCCATCCCTCGTGGATGGGCGATGCTGTTTCAGTGGCCTACCGCTATCGTCCCTGCCGGCCAACAGTACCGGACGTTTATTGGTCTGACTGCCCGAGCATTTCGTCCACGCGCTCGCGGTTCTCTTCTATCCACGCGGCGGCGGAGGCCTCGAATGAAGTGCCGTCGTTTTCATACGCGGCCATCATCGCTTCCAGCTCGGCCACGCTGATGCTCCATTGGGACATGATGTCATACGCGCGCGGATACTTGTCTTCGATCCCCTGATAGGAGAGCACGAAAACGCTGTCGTACTTGAAATGCTCTTGCGTGTCCTCCAGAAACTTCAGGTCGTACTGCGTGAACATGGAGTGCGGACGCCAGCCGGTGATGATGAACGGCTCTTTCTTGGGCATCTTTTCCCTGATCACGCCCATCATGGCCGCTTCGCTGGTGTAGGCAAGCTGATACCCATCAAGGTCATAGTCTTCATCGGCCATCACCTGCTCGGAGAGCTCGACGATGCCCGCACCGGCGCCGATGGTCACTACCTGACCGCCGAACTTGTCAGCCTTGCCCGCCAGGTCGCCGATGGTCTCCTCCTCGACATAGGCGGGAACCACCCAGCCTAGCGGCACATTTTCATAGCTGGTGGCGACCTTCTGCAGGTCGTCCCGGTATTCGCTCCACAGCGCCTGCTCGGTGTAGGGCAGCCAGGCGTCCATGAAGAAGTCGATCTGCTCGACCTGCATGCCCTGGAAGATCGCCGGCTGGGCGAGCAGCTTCTTCTCGACGTTGTAGCCCGCCTCTTCCAGGATCTGCGCGGCAATGGCGGTGGGCGCTTCGGTGCTGGTCCAGGCCGGCATGCCGAAGGTGATGGTCGTGTCCTCGACATCGTCGGCCGCCAGCGGCCGCTGATCGGCGGCGTGGGCACCCGCGGCGATCAGTGTGGAAGTCAGCAACGTCGTGGATAAGCGTGTGAATCTCATGCGTTCTCCTGTATCTGTGGTCAAAAGGTCCTGATCACTGCTTGTCGGCAGGTGCAGTAAGCGTGCCGAAAGCCTCGCGCAGGGTTTCCGGGGTAAAGGGTAGGGCATCGACCTTGTCCGCCTGCCAGGCGGCATGCTGGCGTCCTTCCAGACACTTGATCATGTTGTCGGTATCCAGCACTTCCAGGGAGTAGACCCAGTTGGCCATGATCGTCATCGCGGCCATGTGGGCACCCTCGTTGGAGGCGGTACACATGTCGTGGACCAGATGAATTCGGTAATCGCGGAAGTAGGCGTCGAACACGGATGTCATCAAGCAGCCGTCTGTCACCACGCCGCCGATGATCAGCCGCTTGACGCCGAGGCTTTTCAGCATCAGGTCCAGGCTGGTGTCAAAGAAGGCGCTCCAGCGGTATTTATCGATCACGATATCCCTGTCCTGGGGCTTGACCGCCTCCAGAATCTCGATGCTATCGCGGTTATCGGCATAGAACTGCGGCTCGCCGCTGGCATGGCGAGGCTCATCGAGCGAGAGCCCAACACCATCGTGGCGATTGATCTGGCGTGTGTAGATCACCGGGATATCGGCCGCGCGGCAGGATTCGATCATGCGCTGAGTGTTGCGCACCACCCCATCCAGCCCGAACAGGCCGAAACCGCTCTCCTTCTGTAGATCAATCACTACCAGGGCGGTTTCACTTGTATCCATGCTTGATGTTCTCCTGGATGGGTTCGTGGCCTGATGGCGGCTCGTCGCACTCGGGCCGGGGAAAATGCTCGAAGATCTCTCCTGACTCCATGGCATTGGCCAGCTGCATGATCCAGCGCAGGTAAGCTTTCGAGCCACTTACCAGTGCCTGATCCTTGGCGGCCAGCTCTCTGATGTCGCTGTCTGCCCCGTGATTGGCGATCTCGCGCATTACCGGCTCGGTTTGCTCGACCGCCTTGTGAATGATGCCGCGCTCCAGGCGCAGCATCTTGACCATGAAGCTCAGGAAATTCTTGAAGAAGTCCTTCTCGGCAATGTAGTGGTCCTTGCGATCGCCTTTCTTCCAGACCTTCACCACCATGCCGGTGTCGATCAGCTCGCGGACGCCGGTACTGACGCTCGCCTTGCTCATGGCGACCTCGTCCTTGATGTCGTCGAGCGTCAGCGGTGATGCAGAGAAATAGAGCACGGCGTAGATCCGCCCCACCGAGGGCGTGACGCCATAGGCCACCATGCTCTGGGCAAGGGCGCTGATCACCACATCGCGCGCCTCCTCCAGACGCTGCGTGTCGGTCTCCTGCATGGCACACCCCGCTGTTCAACTTGTATTGAAAACTTTGAACAAGGTAAACAAGTCGGCGAGGGTCGTCAAATCGGCAACAAAAGGGGCACTCCGATCTGGTTGCGCAGCGGCTCATTTGCTGAAGCATCCCGACTGGCGCCAGGCAGTCTCGGTGGCCGGTGTCGGCGTTTGCGGCGCACGCCAACGCCGCCTGGCCAGCGTCTGGCAGGTCGCGGTATGGAGTGTTCGAGTGCTACTACGCTGGGGAAGGGCCGGAGCCGTTGCTGTCGGGAACCGGCGATATGTAGACTTCAACCCGATTTCTGCCAAGGGCTTTTGCCCGGTAGAGCGCTTCATCGACGCGTTGGGCCAATGACCTGGAATCCTCCCGAATGGCAAGCTCTACCACGCCGAAACTGGCAGTGATGGTGTCGAGTTGCTCGAAGCGATGATCGGCAATCACCCGGCGCAATTTTTCGGCTACGCCTCTGGCTGCATCCAAGCCAGTCTGCGGCAGTAGCACCATGAATTCCTCGCCTCCCCACCGCCCCTGGCTGTCGATGCTGCGAATGTTGTCATTAACCAGCTTGGCGACCGTTATCAATACGTCGTCACCGGCATTATGTCCGAAGCGATCATTGATTTTCTTGAAGTAGTCCAGGTCGTACATGATCATCGAGAGCGGCGTATCGTACCGGGCGGCACGCTCTATCTCGTGCTCAAGAAGGCGGTTGAATTCCTGGCGGTTCGTGATGCCGGTGAGACCATCCGTGATCGCCATCTCCAATACCCGTTCTTCGGCCTTCTTGCGCTGGGTGACGTCCAGGAGTATCCCGGTCCAGACAATCGAGCCATCCGCCTCCTTCTGCGGCATGGAATGGCTTTCGATCCAGCGGATCGATCCGTCGCCGTGGCAAATGCGGAATTCTGCATGGAAATGCGACAGGGTCTTCGCGGTTTCCTGGAGTCTGGCTTCGACATCCACGGCATCCTCGGGAAGTATGTGGGACATGACCGGTTCCGCGGATGTTCCAGACAATTCCTCCTGGGTCAGACCGCCCAATTCGGCGATCCCTTCACTGAAATAGGGAAAGCTGCGCGAGCCATCCGGCGCCATGCGGTACTGGTGCAGTGCTCCGGGCACCTGGGAGGCGATGCCTTGGAGCAGTTCCTCGTTCTGACGGAGCTGTTCTTCGGTCTCCTTGTGTGCCGTGATGTCGCGGACAATACAGAAAACCAGTTTCTCTCCCCTGTAGTAAGCC
Organism: Halomonas sp.; assembly: GCF_031581305.1. Taxonomy (GTDB): domain Bacteria; phylum Pseudomonadota; class Gammaproteobacteria; order Pseudomonadales; family Halomonadaceae; genus Halomonas. The sequence continues at coordinate 7,778 of NZ_JAVLBC010000097.1, read as the reverse complement.
CCATTGTTGTTGAGCTCCACATCAATGGTGGTGCCGTCCTTCCGGCGCTGCTGCGTCTCGAAATGCGCGCCTGAACTGTCGACGTTCTGGAGCATTTCCAGCAGTTCCTTCTGGCTGAATTGGGTATCCCAGTCCCATACATGCAGGGCCTTCATCTCCTCGGGGGTATAGCCGAGCATGTCGGCATAACGCCGGTTTGCCCGGTACACGCTGCCATTCTGCCGGAGTACCACCATCCCATCCCAGGCATGTTCGAACAGGGTGCTCCAGAGAATGGTTTCGTGCTTTGTCAGTGATTGCATATCCAGTTTCTGCAACTCCTCGAGGAACAGACCTGAAAACAGGTTCGATGTCCTCATGATAGCAGGTGTAAGGTACGTGAAACTCACATCGGAGCAGGAGCCGACTACCTGCGATACCCAGGCGTAGAGGCGTGACGCTTCAGGTGTGGTTCGGGCTCGCGCCATCGGGCAGCGTCACTTCTTCTCTTCTGCCGCGATTGACCAGGCCTGGCTTGCCAGGTTAATCAAAGTGTCGCTTCACAAGTCATGAATGCCGTCCTCGATAGTGACGTTGAGTCCCGCCAGGTGCGGGGTCAGGCCGGGGGGGCAAGGGCCAGCTCATGCAGCGCTCGCGCCCCATGGCCTCTTCTTCGCGCTGGAGCTCTCTCCACCTCCAATCGCGCGACGATCGGCGGCATGATCGCCACCCGACCGGTCAGCGAAAATGAGCTCGACGATCTCTGCGTCCACGATGATGCCGTGGGCCAAGTGCATCGCATGGCCCGCGAGATCATCGACACCGAACGCGAGCGTCTCCGCGACACCTTCCCGCCGCTCGCCCTTCGTCGAGGACACCGCCGTGCTGCCGGAGCACCTGGCCGACTACATCGCCGAATTCCACGCCCTGCTCGACGCGACGAACTCGAGTACGGCATGTTCGGCCATGTCGATGCCGGGGTGCTTCACGTGCGCCCGACGCTGGACATGAAGGAACCGGCCCAGAAGGCGCTGGTCCGCAAGATTTCCGATGCGGTGGCCGTGCTGACGCAGAAGTATGGAGGCCTGCTGTGGGGCGAGCACGGTAAGGGTTTGCGCTCCAAGTTCGCTCCAGCCTTCTTTGGCCCGCTCTCTATCCCGCCTGACGCCGGAAGCGACTCTGCCAGCCAGGCTGTGGAGGTGGAACAGACTTCAAATCAATCCGGCGCTGCGACCGAGGTCGCCGAGGAACCGGTACGGCTGGTCGATCCGGGGCTCTTGACCATCGACGGCGTGCCCACCCGTGGCCAGCTCGATCGTCAGATCGACGAGCGGAACTGGCAAGCCCATGACGACGCCGTCTACTGCAATGGCAACGGCGCCTGCTACAACTATGACCCCGATGACGCCATGTGCCTCCGCTGGAAGGCCTCCCGTGAGCGCATCCACTCGCCGAAGGGCCGTGCCAGCCTGATGCGCGAATGGCTGCGCCTTCAGGGCCACGCTGGCGTCGCTGTACTTGAGGCGTCGCACCGGAAGCGGGCAGAGGGGTGTGGGGCTTCGTCCGCGACTTTCCCATGCGGCTCAAGAACCCCCTTGCCAGGCGCCGTGGTGAGAAGGATTTCTCCCATGAGGTCAACGAGGCAATGGCAGGATGGCGCCCCGGTCACCGCCGAGGCACGTTGGATGTGCCGTGAGGCGTCATACCAGGATGGTCGGAGGACTCAAGCCGCCGGGGGTGGCCTGAACTGACCCCCTACTGATCGCTGCACTATAGCCTGTGCAGTTCTGGAGGGGGTCACGTCATGACGGCCGAGGTGTTCGAGGCCGTACTCGACAATCGTGCGGAACTCGGGCTCGCCACCCAGCGACCGGAGGATCCCCGGCTAGCGGTACCGCTATTTACCCGCGAAGTGCTGGAGCTGGTGGTGCCGGCTCAAGAGAGGGTGCAGGGGTGGGACGACTTGGCGCGGCTCGGTTTTATCGATCATCCCGACGGGCATGACATGGCCACTCGACTGCTGAGCCGCTGCTTCCCCGGCAACCCGGGGATACGCCGCCTGTCCCGGCGCGGCTTCACCAACCAGATTGGACTGATCCTTGCCCTGGTGGCCGAGGGCCTGGGGTTCAGCGTGCTGCCACGTTTCGCGGGCGAGGCGTTTGCGCATGCCGAGGCGATCCGGGTTGTCGACGACATCCCGGCGGTCGTCGATACCCTGTGGCTCCTGCACCGGGCGGAATGGCCGCTTCCGGCCCGGGCCAGTCGCGCTGTGGAGTGGCTCAAGGCCCGGCTGGTGGATACCCGACCCAAGGGATGATGTGTGCTGGAGCGTATTGCGGAGCAGGCCCGCTTCCGGCTGAATTCCTGCATCAGCCTCATGAGCGCAGGCGACTGGCACGGCCATTTCTCCTGCAGGCTGAGCCGCCACGCCAAATCGAGAGGAGGCCAGGCAATGCAGTTGGCACGGTTTCAAGCGCCCCAGGCGGCAGAGGTCCAGGCGCTGTTTGCCAGCACCTTTGCCGATGCCGAGGGGCCGGCAGAGGGTGAACGGGTCGGGTGCCTGGTGCGCCACCTGATGGCCGATACCGACCCGCGGGATTGCCTGGGGGTCGTGGCCATGGAAAAGGGCCGGGTCGTGGGCAGCCTCTTCTTCTCGAGGCTGACATTCGATGCCCCGGTCGAGGCCTTCCTGCTGTCACCGGTGGCGGTGCAGCCCGATCACCAGGGTCAGGGCATCGGGCAGCGCCTGATTCGTTTCGGCCTCGAGCGGCTCAAGGAGAGGGGCGTGACGCGGGTCTTCACCTACGGGGATCCGGCGTTCTACTCGCGTGTCGGTTTCACGCCGGTCGCCGAGTCGACGGTGTCGCCGCCGTTCAGGCTGTCCCAGCCGGAAGGCTGGCTCGGCCAGGCGCTGGAGGGTCATGAGATGACGGCCCTGGCCGGTGTCCCACGCTGCGTCACGGCGTTCGACGATCCCGCGTACTGGTGAGGTACAACGCCACCAGCCTGGCCGCCTGGGTGTCCTCGTGCCACCGGGCAGCGTGTATTCGGCCGCGGCGGGAAAGCATCTCGCGCAGCGCCGGGTCACCCAGTACCCGGTTGACCTTGGCGGCGAAGTCATCATGGGTCTCCTCGGCAATCAGGCAGCCCTCGCCATCCTCCAGGACGTCGCGGGTGCCCATCACCGCGGTGGAGACCACGGGTGTGCCCAGTGCCAGGGCCTCCAGCAGCACCAGGCCCTGGGTTTCCGTGCGCGAGGCGAACACGAAGGCATCGGCGGCGCGGTAGGCGGCCTGCAAGGGGCCGTCGCGATCCAGATACCCCAGGAAGTGCACCGCCTCGCCAACGCCCACCGCCTGTGCCTGTCGGGTCAGCGCCGCTCGAGCCGGGCCCTCGCCGGTAATGACCAGGCGGGTATCGGGGTGCTTGGCCAGCACCCACGGCAGCATCTCGATCAGAAAGCCGATGTTCTTCTCGTGGGCGGTGCGCCCCACGTAGAGCAGCAGCCGGGCCATCGACGGCAGGCCGTAGCGGGCACGGAAGTCGTCCGTCGTCCGGGGCTGCGTGAAGGCCTCGAGTGCCAGGCCGGTGGCAATCACCGCCATGGGCGCTTTCACGCCATAGCGGCTCAGGACATCACGCATGGCGAGGGAGGGCACGACCAGGGCATCCAGTTGGTGGCACTGGCGGACCGAAAGGCGCCGGGCCACGAAGCGCAGCCAGCGCCGCGGTAGCCAGCGCACATAGTGGTGCAGGTACTCCTCGAAGAGGGTGTGGTAGGTCGCCACCACGGGGATGCCCAGCCGCTCGCCCAGGGCGATGCCGGCACTGTGTGCCACGAAGGGCGTATGTACATGGATCAGGTCGAACGCCTGAGTGACGAGCTCTGGCGCCAGGGCCAGCACCTCGCGATAGCGCATCATGCGATCTTCCGGATCACCAGGCACACTGCGAGAGGCAATGCGCAGCACGCCGGGCCTGTCTGTCTGGCCTACCGGATAGGCGGGGCAGATCAGTGTCACGGAATGGCCAAGGCGCTCCAGGGCGGCGCAAAAACTGGTAATGGAGGTGGAGACCCCGTTGACGCGCGGCAGGTAGACGTCCGAAATCATCAGGATCGTCAGGGTGCGGGCCTCTGCGCCGGAGGCGCCAATGGCTGGCAGGGAGGCAGAAGTGAGTCCTCGCTGCGCGTCCCGTTCGGCCTGATGCTGTAGGCTCAGCGCATTGCCATGAGCCAACCGCGTGAGGAATTCCTGTTCTGCTGCGCTGAGCGGTTTGCGCTGGGGCATGCGGCGGGCTCCTGTGGCACTTTCATTGAGCCTGGCGCGCGAGCATGACAGCGGTGTGTCAGCTCAGATGTTCACTGCCGCTAGACCTCGAAGGAAGGAGAGACGCCCGATGATCGATCTGCCACCGCTGAAGGTCTACTACGACGGCATCTGCCCCGGCTGCCGGCAGGATCGCGCCCGCTACGAGCGTTGGGCGGGGGAGGCCGGCCGGCAGGTGGCGTGGTGCGATGTGACCGAGCACCAGGAAATGCTGCGCGAGAAGGGCGTCGACCCGCAGGCGGCGCTGCTCTCCCTGCATGTGGAAGATGAGAGCGGGCGCATCATGGAAGGCATCGACGCCTATATTCACCTGATGCGCCGGGTACCGCGACTCACACCCCTGGCCTGGCTGATCGGCCTGCCGGGGCTAAAGCCGGTGCTGCGCTGGTGCTATGACCGCTGGGTGCGCAGGCGCCTGGCCCGAGAGGGGCGCCTGCCCTGAGGCTTGCCGCGTCGAGCGGCTGTCCCACCGCGAAGCCTTCACCTGGCGGCTCGGGTGTCGCGTCATCGTCGCCGGGGGGCTTAGTGATCGCGTCTCGACCAGTGACGCTGCATCTCGAGAAAGGTGAGCGAGGCCGACCAGGTAATCAGCATGAAGCCGATCAGTGCCTCGGTGCCCGTCATGAAGCGGATCGGGCCGGTGGGGAAGAGGTCGCCATAGCCCAGGGTGGTGTAGGTGATGGCCGAGAAGTAGACGTAGTCGAGGAAGTTGATGGCTCCGATGCCCGACAGGTCCCCGGACAGCGGGTGTTCACCGAGCAGGGCCATGGCCATGGCAAACAGCCAGATCTCGGCAATGTGGGCCGCGAACAGGCCGAAGCTCAGCTTGAGGAAGCGACGGCGCAAGGTACTGCGTGATCGTTCCAGGCCCTGCCAGAGTCTCAGCGAGACCTCGTAATGCAGCAGCACGCAGGCTACGACGGCGATGAGGGTGATGGCCACGGCCCAGAGGTGGCCGACATCCAGGGCAGTATCGAACACGGGCAGGGTTCCTGTTGTCGAGATGCGGCAAGCCTAGCGCGACCCCGGGGGCGTCGTCACGGGCCCGGCCCCTCTCGAATGACGCCCCTGGTGGGCGCTGCTAGGATGGGTCATCCGTCACCTGCGGGACGCGCGGCCCGGCAGGCCGGCGCCCGCCGCAAGGAAGGCTGTCATGACGACGACTGATGCCACCCGGGCGGAAGCCCTGGACGACACTCTCTCGCCACTCTCGCTCAAGCGGGTCGGCATCGATACCTACCGCGAGAACGTGGCCTATCTGCATCGCGACTGCGACCTCTACCGCGCCGAGGGCTTCCAGGCGCTCTCCAAGGTGGAGGTCCGCGCCAACGGCCAGCGTATCCTGGCGAGCCTCAATGTGGTGGACGATGCCACCATCGTCGACGCGCAGCAGCTGGGCCTCTCCGAAGACGCCTTTGAGGCCCTGGGCGTGGCCGAGAACCACCCGGTCAGTGTCTCCCAGGCGGAACCCCCGGCGTCGATTCCCGCCCTGCACCGCAAACTCGCCGGTGAACGACTCTCCCGGGACGACTTCCGGCACATCATCCGCGACATCGCCGAGCTGCGCTATTCCAAGATCGAGCTGACGGCTTTCGTGGTCGGCTGTGACCGCGGCGAGCTCGACCGCGAGGAGGTCTTCTACCTGAGCGATGCCATGAGCCGGGTGGGGCGCCGCCTCGACTGGCACGAGCATCCGGTGGTCGACAAGCACTGCATCGGCGGTATCCCGGGCAATCGTACGTCCCTGCTGGTGGTACCCATCGTCGCTGCCCACGGGCTGCTATGCCCCAAGACGTCCTCGCGGGCCATCACCTCACCCTCGGGCACCGCCGACACCATGGAGGTGCTGGCCAATGTCGACCTGCCCTTCGATGTGCTGGGCGATATCGTGCGCACCCACCGCGGCTGCCTGGCGTGGGGTGGCACCAGCGAGCTCTCGCCCGCCGACGACGTGCTGATCTCGGTGGAGCGCCCGCTTTCCATTGATTCCCCGGGCCAGATGGTTGCTTCCATCCTCTCCAAGAAGGTGGCTGCCGGCTCCAGCCATCTGCTGCTCGATATCCCCGTGGGCCCCAACGCCAAGGTGCGCTCCATGCCCGAGGCGCGGCAATTGCGCCGGCTCTTCGAGTTCGTGGCCGGGTGCATGGGTCTGACCCTGGACGTGGTGATCACCGACGGCAGCCAGCCGGTGGGGCGCGGCATCGGTCCCGCGCTGGAGGCCCGCGATGCGATGCGAGTGCTCACCAACCACATCGATGCGCCCATGGACCTGCGCCTGAAGGCACTGCGCCTGGCCGGGCGGATGCTGGAATTCGACCCGGACGTGCGCGGCGGCGCCGGCTTCGGCATCGCCCGCGACATCCTCGATGACGGCCGGGCGGCCGAGAAGATGCGGGCGATCATCGAGGCCCAAGGCGCCAAGCCCTTCGACCCGGACAACCCGCCGCTGGCTCCCCACAGCTTCGAGGTGCTGGCCGCGGCGGACGGGGTGGTCACCGGTATCGACAACCTCAAGCTGGCGCGCATTGCCCGTCTGGCCGGTGCGCCCAAGGCGGCCGGTGCGGGGGTCGACCTGCTCAGACGCATCGGCGACCCGGTGACAACGGGCCAGCCGCTCTATCGTGTTCATGCTGCCTATCGCAATGAGTTGACCTTCGCGCACCAGTCCACTGAGCGGGATACCGGCATCGTCATCGGCCGCGCCGAGGAGATCATCCGGCTCAACGTCGAGTTTTGAACAGGGAGGTCCGATGACTCGCGCACTGCTGTACTTCCAGGACGAGGCGGCCCCCGCACGGCGCCTCGCCGAGACGGCGGACCTGCCCGCTCACGCGGTCGACTGCCATCGCTTCCCCGACGAGGAGTTCAAGCTTCGGCTTCCCTTCGCCGAGACGGGCGCCTTTCCCGAGACCCTGGTGCTCTATCGCAGCCTTGACCGGCCCAACGATAAGCTCATCGAGCTGCTGCTGCTGGCCCGTCACGCTCGGCAACAGGGCGTGACGCGTCTGGTGCTGGTGGCGCCCTATCTCGCCTATATGCGTCAGGACATCGCCTTCCACCCCGGCGAGATCGTCAGCCAGACGATCGTCGGCGACTTTCTCGCCGAGCTGTTCGACGCCGTGATCACCGTGGATCCGCACCTGCACCGCATTGAGCGCCTCGACCAGGCGATTCCCCTCGAGCACGCCATCGCGCTCTCCGGCGCTCCGCGCCTGGCCGAGCTGATCGCCGAGAAGCGCCTCGCCCCCCTGCTGCTGGGGCCGGATGAGGAGGCGTTTCAGTGGGTACGGCAGGCCGCCGAGGCCACCGGCTTCGATGTCGGCACTTGTCGCAAGGTCCGCAATGGCGACCGGAACGTGCAGGTCGAGCTGCCGGATCTCGAGATCGCCGGCCGCCAGGTGGTGCTGATGGATGACGTGGCGAGCTCCGGCCACACCCTGGCCCGTGCGGCCGAGGCGCTTAGCGATGCCG
>NZ_JAVLBC010000096.1:0-12215 GCF_031581305.1 Halomonas sp. | reverse complement strand
CAGGTGGCGACTGCCGTCGTCGTCGATCACCACCCCCAGGTCCAGCTCGCCGTCGGCAATCATCCGCTGCAGGCGGCGGGCGCCGGCCTCCACGACGGTCAGCCGGATGCCGGGATGGCGCGCCTTGAACCCCATCAGCAGTGGCGGAAAGTAGTAGGAGCCGAGCATCGAGGGGATGCCGATGCGCACCTCGCCCTTGACCAGGCCGTGCAGCTCGCGCATGGCCAGATGCGCGGTCTCGGCGCGCTCGAGCAGCGCCCGGGCGTGGGGGACGAAGGCCTCGCCCTCCGGGGTGAGGGCGATGCGTCGCTCGTGGCGGTGGAAGAGCGGGAGCTCCAGGCGCTTCTCGAGGCTGGCGATGGTCTGACTGACCGCCGACTGCGCCACGTGCAGCTTCCGGGCGGCGGCCGTGAAGCCGCCCTGGTCGGCCACGGCCAGGAAGACCTTGAGGGTACGCAGGTCGAAGGGAAGGCTCATCAACGTTCCAGGTCTTGAGTCATAAGAAAAACAGATGCTAATAATCTGGATATTCTGTTTGGCTTATCATTCTCGCCGAAGGATCATGGCCTGCCAAGACGGAGGACGCCATGATTGCCGCACATACCCGCGCCTGGTGGCGCGCGACCCTGGCCCTGTGCCTGGGCTCCTTTCTGGTCTTCATCAACCTCTACGTCCCTCAGCCGCTGCTGCCGGCGCTGCGCGAGACCTTCGAGGTCTCCACTCTGGGAATCAGCCTGGTGATGTCGGTCGCCACCATGGCGCTGGCCGCCTCGCTGCTGGTATTCGGCCCGCTCTCGGATGCCATCGGCCGGGGCGCCATCATGCGCTTGACCCTGCTGGCGGCCGGCCTGCTCTCGCTGGGGCTGGCATTCGCGCCGAACTTCGAGACGCTGTTGGCGATGCGTGCCCTGCAGGGCTTCGTGCTGGGCGGGCTGCCGGCGGTGGCGATCGCCTGGATGGGTGACGAGTTCGACCGGCCGGCCCTGCTCTCGGCGGTGGGGCTGTATATCGGCGCCAACTCCCTGGGCGGCATCAGTGGCCGGGTGGTGGGCGGTGCCGTGGCCGAGGTCGGCGGAGCATCGGCCAGCTTCCTGGTCGTCGGAGCCATGACGCTGGTCGGGCTGGGGCTGTTCTGGAAACTGCTGCCTGCCGCTCGTGCCTTCAGGCCGCGGCGTTTCGAGCTTCGCGGTGCCCTGGCCGACCTCGGGGGGCACCTGCGCAACCCGCTGCTGCTCGGCGCCTACCTGATCGGTGGACTCAACTTCCTGATCTTCATCAATCAGTACAGTTATATCACCTTCCGGTTGGCTGATGCCCCCTTTGGTCTGGGCACCCGGATGCTGGGGCTGATCTTCCTGACCTACCTGGGCGGCACCCTCGGTTCATCGCTCTCCGGACGGCTGGCCGCGCGCTGGTCGCAGCCGGCCTGCATGATGCTGGGGATCCTTATCCTGATCGGCGGCACGGCCGTGACCCTGGCCGGGTCGCTGTGGTGGATCATCGTCGGGCTGACCGTCAACGCCTTCGGGTTCTTCCTGGCCCACTCCATGGCCTCGAGCTGGGTCGGGCGCCGGGCCCGCTCGGCGCGGGGTAGCGCTTCGGCCCTCTACCTGGTGTTCTACTACAGCGGCGCCAGCCTGGGTGGATTCTGGCTGGAGCCGTTCTGGCGAGCCGCCGGCTGGCAGGGCGTGGCGCTGGCCTCCTGGCTGATGCTGGCGGTGACCCTGGGGCTGGCCGCCTGGCTGTGGCGGCGCGAACGCCGTGAGGATCAGGACGCCGTGCTGGCGCCGGCCTCCTCACCCCAGACCTCCTCGAGCCGCTCGTCGCGGCCGCAGGCCGACTTGTAGAAGCGATAGCGCACCGGATTCTCGAGGTAGTAGTCCTGGTGGTAGGTCTCGGCCGGGTAGAAGGCCTCGAAGTCGTTGATCTCGGTGGCGATGGGCGGGTCGAAGCGCTCGGCGATGGCGTCCCGGCTGGCCTCGGCCAGCGCGCGCTGGTCCGCGTCCATGGGAAAGAGGGCGCTGCGGTACGAGGCGCCCTTGTCGCAGAACTGGCGGTCTACGGCGAAGGGGTCGATGTTGCGCCAGAACACGTGCAGCAGGGTCTCGTAGTCGACCCGTTCGGGGTCGTAGTCGACCTTGACTACCTCGGCGTGGCCGGTGCCTCCGGCCACCACCTGATTGTAGCTCGGCGCCTCGACATGCCCGCCGCTGAAGCCGGATGTGGTGGCCAGTACACCGTCCACCTTGTCGTAGGCTTCTTCCATGCACCAGAAGCAGCCGCCGGCGAAGACGGCGCTGGCGGTCTTTTCCTCGGCGTGTACGGTTCCGGCGATGGCCAGCGCGGCCGGAAGGGCAAGTAGGGTTACGCGGCAAAAGGCAGGGAACGGTAATGCTCGCATCGTGTAGCTCCATGGGTCAGGGATGGTAGGTTGGAAAGACGTGATGTCATTGGGTTCCATCTCGGTCCGTTTCCTTTCAGTAGAGTGCAATTGTTTCGGCGTAAGTTACCTCCATCCACAACGACAGAGCGGCGTTCTCCTTCACCGCAGATGCGTTGACCTTCATCACTAGCCTAAGGGAGTAACCCCTTGACCCGACGACGCCTGATACTCGCGGCCGTGATCGCCCTGCTGGTCGCGGCCTACTTTCTCAGCGGGGCCGATCAGGTCCTGACCCTCGATAACCTGCAGGCCGAGCAGGCGCGCTTCCAGGCCTGGCTGGCCGCCGAACCACTGACCGTCGCCGGCGGTTTCTTCCTGGCCTACGTGGCCATCACCGCGGTCTCGCTGCCCGGGGCGACACTAATGACCCTGCTCGGGGGGGCGCTGTTCGGTTTCGGTTGGGGGCTACTGCTGATCTCGTTCGCCAGTGCCCTCGGGGCCACGCTGGCCGCGCTGATCGCCCGTACGCTGGCACGTGCCCCGTTGGAGCGGCGCTTCGCGCCGCAACTCGCCCGCATCAATGCCGGCATCGAGCGCGAGGGGGCCTTCTACCTTTTCACCCTGCGACTGATCCCGCTCTTTCCCTTCTTCGTCATCAACCTCGTGATGGGCCTGACCCGCATGCGGTTGCAGACCTTCTACTGGGTCAGCCAGGTCGGCATGTTGCCGGGCACGGCGGTATTCGTGAACGCGGGACGCGAGCTCGGCAATCTGGAATCGCTCTCCGGGGTCCTCTCCCCGGGGCTGATCGGCTCCTTCGTGCTGATTGGCCTCTTTCCCTGGTTGGCCCGTGCCCTGGTGGCCATCGGCAAGCGGCGCCAGCTGGCCCGTCGCTTCGATCGTCCGCGACACTTCGACCAGGACATCGTGGTGATCGGCGGCGGGTCGGCCGGGCTGGTCGCCAGCTATATCGCTTCGGCGGTGAAAGCCCGGGTGACGCTGGTGGAGCGCCATCGCCTGGGGGGTGACTGCCTCAACACCGGCTGCGTCCCCTCCAAGGCACTGATCCGGGCAGCGCGTGTCGCCAGCGAGATTCGCGAGGCCCCGCGTTACGGGGTCACCGCCGGGACGCCCGAGGTGGACTTTGCCGCCGTGATGGGCCATGTCCACCGCGCCATCCGCGAGGTGGAGCCTCACGACAGTCGCGAGCGCTACGAGGGGCTCGGCGTGGAGGTAATCGCCGGGGAGGCCATCCTCGAGGATCCCTGGCGGGTGCGTATCCGCGAGGCCTCAGGCGAGCGGGTGCTGACCACGCGCCATGTGATCATCGCCAGTGGGGCGCGACCGCGCGTGCCGCCGCTGCCCGGCCTGGAGGAGATCGAGGTGCTCACCTCCGACAACCTCTGGCGGCTCGAGAGCCTGCCCGAGCGCCTTGTGGTGCTGGGCGGGGGGCCCATCGGCTGCGAGCTGGGCCAGAGCTTCGCCCGGTTGGGCAGCCGGGTGTCGCTGGTGGAGATGGGCGGCCAGCTGCTGCCTCGGGAAGATCGGGAGGTGGCCAGCGAGGTCGAGGCCCGGTTGGGCGAGGAGGGCCTGGCGGTCCACCTTGCTACCCGGGCGCTGCGGGTGGTGGCCGAGGAGGGCCCTGGCCATGCCCTGGAGGTCGAACGGCGCGACGCCCACGGCGAGCCTGTGATCGAGCGGCTGCCCTTCTCGCACCTGTTGGTGGCGGTGGGGCGCCAGGCCAACGTCGAGGGGCTGGGGCTCGAGGCCCTCGGTGTCGAGATCCGGCCCGACGGTACCCTGGCCGTGGACGAGTCCTTGCAGAGCGTGCTGCCCAATGTCTGGGCCTGCGGCGACGTGGCGGGCCCCTACCAGCTGACCCATGCCAGCGCCCACCAGGCCTGGCATGCCACGGTGAATGCGCTGTTCGGCGAGCTCAAGCGGTTCCGGGTGAGCTATCGGGCCCTGCCGGTGGTCACCTTTACCGACCCCGAGGTGGCACGTGTCGGGTTCAACGAGCGAGAGGCCCTTGCGGCGGGCGTCGAGGTCGAGGTCACGCGCTACACCCTGAGCGAGCTGGATCGCGCCATCGCCGAGGACAGCACCCGTGGCTTCGTGAAGGTGCTGACGGTGCCCGGCCGTGACAGGATCCTCGGGGCCACCATCGTCGGCCAGGGGGCGGGGGAGATGCTCGCCGAGTTTACCCTGGCGATGACTCGCGGCATCGGACTCAACAAGTTGCTGGGGACCATCCATCCCTATCCGACCCGCAGCGAGGCGGTCAAGGCCACGGCCGGAGTCTGGAAGAATGCCCACAAGCCGGAACGCCTGTTGGGCTGGCTGGCGCGCTACTTCGCCTGGCGGCGGGGTAGCGACGGGGCCGATGAGGCAGAGAGATAGCATGCTCGATCCCTGGACCATGCCCCTCGTCCAGGGGCCGCTGTCGGTGCTGGCGCGCGGTCTGGTAGCGCTCAAGGTGCGTCCCGACCAGGTGACGGTCGCAGCCTTCCTGGTGGGGATGCTGGCCCTGCCGCTGCTGGCCCTCGGGTGCTACCTGCCGGCGCTGGTGGCCATCCTGCTCAATCGCCTGGGCGACGGGCTGGACGGTGCCCTGGCCAGGCTGACGGGGGAGGCCAGCGATGCCGGGGGCTTCCTCGACATCGGCCTGGATTTCGTCTTCTACGCGGCGGTAGTACTGGGCTTCGCCCTGGCCGCGCCGGCGGCCAATGCCCTGGCGGCGGCTTTCCTGCTGTTCGCCTTCATCGGCACCGGGACCTCCTTCCTGGCCTTCGCCATCATGGCCACGCGCCATGGCCTGGAACGGCCGCGATTCCAGAAGAAGGCCTTCTACTACCTGCACGGCCTGACCGAGGGCACGGAGACCGTGCTGGCCTTCGTGCTCTTCTGCCTGTTTCCCGGCCACTTTCCGCTGCTGGCGTGGGTCTTCGGCGCGGCCTGTCTGGTGACCACGGCCACCCGGCTATGGGGGGGACATCGCACCCTGCAGGCCTTCGAACAGGAGAGGCGAAAACTACTGCGCCCTTGAACGACGAAGGGGCAGCCCATGGCTGCCCCTTCGTGATCCCGGCCTTGCCTGTGTCGGTGGCCGGTGCGGTCGATAAGCGCTATTAGTGCTCTTCGCCGCCCTCGCCGTGCACGTGGCCGTGCTCGATTTCTTCCTCGCTGGCCTCACGAACCTCGGCGATCTCCACGTCGAAGTTCAGAGACTGGCCGGCGAGCGGATGGTTGCCGTCCACGGTGACGGTGTCGCCATCGACCTGGGTCACGGTGACCATCAGCGGGCCGCCCTGGGTCTGGGCCTGGAACTGCATGCCCGGCTCGACGTTGTCGACACCCTGGAAGGCGTCACGCGGCACTTCCTGCACGAGCTGAGCCTGGACCTCGCCATAGCCTTCTTCGGGGGAAACCTGGGCCTGGAGCTTGTCGCCGGTGGTGCGACCTTCCAGCTGCTTCTCGAGACCCGGAATGATGTTGCCGGCGCCGTGGAGATAGGTCAGCGGCTCGCGGCCTTCCGAGCTGTCCAGCACTTCACCTGCATCGTTGGTCAGGGTGTAGTGGAACGCGACAACGGAATTCTGCGCAATCTGCATTGATGAACCTTTCGGTGAGTGCATGTAGCGCGACATGGTAACGCGGTAGTCAAGCAGCTGTCAGGGGCATGGAGGAAATTCAGGATGTGAGGGCCGAGCCTGAGCCCCATTCACGCCTTTCCGTGCCGGTGGGGCGGGGGACCTTTGGACGGTTGCGTGGCCTACCGGGCGGGGATACCCTTGCCATGGTCCGATTTTCCGACTTTCTTCGATTGATCCCTCCATGGAGAGTGCCATGACCTTGACCCTGATCTGGCTGATCGCCTTCGCCGTGCTCCTGTTTCTGTTCCTCAAGCGCTGGGACGCCTCTGTCAGTGGCATTCTCGACAAGCTGCTGCCTGCTGTGCTGCGCAGCGAGGATGATCGCTGGGTTTGGTGTCCGGCCCTGGCGGTGCTGGGCGCCACCTTCATCGTGCGCCCCGTGGATATGCTGTTTACTCTGATCGTGATTGGCCTGGTGGCACTGATCGGCACCAAGCTGGCCGGCTGGGCCATGAACAAGGTCGATCTGCACTGAGGAAATCCTCCGGTCATCCTGCATCACGACCGGAACGAGGAAGGCCCGCGGAGCGCTTCGCGGGCCTTCCTTATTGATGACCGCTCATGCGGCCGAGGCGGTCAGTATCGCCATCAGTAAGGAGCCACGCTGACGCTGCTGCCGCTGCCGATCAGGCGGACACGCTGGCCGACCTGGAAGTTCTGGTCCGCCTTCTGCACCACGACCACGTTCTGGCCATTGTCTTGACGGATCTCTATTTCCCAGGCGGTGATGCGGTTGGTCGCTTCCTCGATCTTGGTGCCGGCCACGGTGCCGCCGATCACCCCGGCCACGGTGGCCAGCTGGCGTCCAGTTCCGCCACCCACCTGGCTGCCGAGGATGCCACCGATTACGGCGCCGCCGCCCGAGCCGAGCAGGCCTCCGACCCGGCTATCGGCCTGGATCTGCACCTGGCGCAGAGCCGTGATGGTGCCGAAGGTCACGGTCTGGGCCGACTTGGCCTGGTTGCCGCTGTAGACGTTGCCCGAATAGGGGGCGGTGTTGGCGCATCCGGCGAGGGTCAGGATGCCGATGGCCAGAATGGGAAGAAGGCGTTTCATGCAGGATCTCCTTGATGTCCGTGGTGAACACTTGGTCCCTGGTTGGTGACCAAAGGTTAATGGACAGTGTTCTTTAACAAGTTTACCCATTGCGCACTCGCTTGACCAGCGCGCCGGACTCCCTAGCAAGTGTAGCGTCGCCTTGCAGTCAACAATATGAAAAAAGGGAGGCCATTCGGCCTCCCCAAGGGTTTCAGTCGTTACTACCAGCGGCCTTAGCCGAACTGGTTCATGGTGTTGTCCGTGCCGCCGGCCTTGAGTGCCGCCTCGCCGTGGAAGAACTCCTTGTGGTCGTCACCGATGTTGGAGCCGGCCATGTCCTGGTGCTTGACGGTGGCGATGCCCTCGCGGATCTCCTTGCGCTGCACCCCGGCCACATAGGCCAGCATGCCCTCGTCGCCGAAGTAGCCCTTGGCCAGGTTGTCGGTGGAGAGGGCCGCGGTGTGGTAGGTCGGCAGGGTAATCAGGTGGTGGAAGATGCCGGCCTCGCGGGCGGCGTCGCGCTGGAAGTTCCGGGTCCACTCGTCGGCCACGGCGGCCAGTTCGCTGTCATCGTACTTGGCGTTCATCAAGTCGTCGCGGTCATAGGCGGAGACGTCCTTGCCTTCCTGCTTCCAGGCATCGAACACCTGCTGGCGGAAGTTCAGGGTCCAATTGAAGGACGGCGAGTTGTTGTAGACCAGCTTGGCGTCCGGGCACACCTCACGAATACGGTTGACCATGCCGGCGATCTGGCCGACGTGAGGCTTCTCGGTCTCGATCCACAGCAGATCGGCACCGTTCTGCAGGCTGGTGATGCAGTCCAGCACCACCCGGTCCTCACCGGTGTCCGGCTTGAACTCGTAGAGGCCGGAGGCGAGACGCTTGGGCTTGACCAGCTTGCCGTTCTGCTTGATCACCACGTCGCCGTTGTTGATGTCCTCGGCCTTTTCGATCGCGTCGCCGTCAAGGAAACTGTTGTACTGGTCACCCAGGTCGCCCGGCTCGTTGGTCACGGCGATCTTCTGGGTCAGGCCGGCGCCCAGCGAGTCGGTCCGGGCGACGATCACGCCGTCCTCCACGCCGAGTTCCAGGAAGGCGTAGCGCACGGCATTGATCTTGGCGATGAAGTCCTCGTGGGGCACCGTGACCTTGCCGGCCTGGTGGCCACACTGCTTCTCGTCGGAGACCTGGTTCTCGATCTGGATGCAGCAGGCGCCGGCCTCGATCATCTTCTTGGACAGCAGGTAGGTCGCCTCGGCGTTGCCGAAACCGGCATCGATGTCGGCGATGATCGGCACGATGTGGGTCTCGTGGTTGTCGATCTTGGCGATCAGCTCGTCGGCCTTGGCACTGTCACCGGCCTTCTTTGCCTCGTCCAGGTCGCGGAAGAGGTGGTTGAGCTCCCAGGCGTCGGCCTGGCGCAGGAAGGTGTAGAGCTCCTCGATCAGGCTCGGCACGGTGGTCTTCTCGTGCATGGACTGGTCGGGCAGGGGGCCGAATTCGGAGCGCAGGGCGGCGACCATCCAGCCGGAGAGGTAGAGGTAGGAGCGCTTGGTGGTGCCGAAGTGCTTCTTGATGGACAGCATCTTCTGCTGGCCAATGAAGCCGTGCCAGCAGCCCAGCGACTGGGTGTACTGGGAGGTGTCGGCATCATAGGCTGCCATATCCTTGCGCATGATCTTGGCGGTATAACGGGCGATATCCAGGCCGGTCTGGAAACGGTTCTGGAGGCGCATGCGGGCGGCATGTTCGGGGTTGATGTTGTCCCACTTGCCCTGCTGGGCTTCGCGCAGTTGAGCCAGAGCCTTGAGTTCGTCTTTGAATGTCGTCATGGGGCCATCCTTCGGGTCAGGAGTGGAATCTCGTGATCGCGATGTCGGGAAAAACCGGTGTCGCGGCCGCTGGAATCGCCTGCTGCACCATTCGGCAATGCCTTATGCTGCATCTGCGAAGTGCTGTCAGGTTCGACCAGATGCCGGGGCTTGTCTCTACGGCATTGGTCGAACCCCGGGAAGGGCGTGCCAGCTGATGTGCCTGACCCCTTCGGTCCGTTGGCAAACAGCTGTTTTACCCTCGCCATGGCAGCCACTATGGCCCCTGAGGACGGGCTTCAACAATTGACACTTGGGGGGAGAGGTCGTTGTAACTCGACTACAGGACGGTGCTTTGATGGACGTTTCCTGTAGTCGGGTTTCCGCAGAGAAAGCGGGATAATCGTGCCTCAATCGACGATGTCAAGGCGCATATTGCGGTGCGGAATCCCGGCATCGAGGAACTCGTCTCCGAAGGCCATGAACCCCAGATGTTCGTAGAATGCCAGGGCGTGGGTCTGGGCGGCGAGCTCCACGGTGGCATGGCCGTCGCGGCGGGCGGCCTCGACGGCGGCCCGCATCAGGGCGGCACCGATCCCCAGGCCGCGGGTCTGGGCGAGCACGGCGACCCGGCCGATATGGGCATCGGGCAGCAGCCGGGCAGTGCCCAGTGGGAGGTTGTCGTGCAGGGCCAGGAAGTGGCGGCACTCGGGGTCGCGGCCATCCCACTCTTCCTCCTGCGGCACTCGCTGCTCCTCGATAAAGACGATCCGGCGAATCTCGGTAGCCTCGGTACCCAGTTCATCCCAGCTTCCCTCGCGTATCGTCAGCGCTCGTTCTTGCAACGTGTGTCTCCTGGCAAGTCTCAGATTTTCTTGCTCCTTGCTCCTTGCTATTCCTCGAACTCGTCGGCCCAGGCCAGACTGCCGATATCGAGCAGGCGGGCGAGCAGCGCGGCGGCGCCGGGCAGGGCCAGCGCCTCGGCGTCCAGCGGGGCGTCGGAGGCCACATGCCGGGCCAGGGTCAGGGCACAGTTCAGCCCGTCGCCATCAGCGAAGAGGGTCGCGCGGTCGTCGTCCAGGGCTCGCCAGGCGAAGCGCGAGCCGGGGCTGCGTAACAGTTCCTCGCCCTCCTGCAGGGCGGCGACAAGCGCCTTGATCTCGGTCGGGGTCTCGGTGGGGACCAGTTGGTCGACGTACTTGGGCTGGGTCATCACGCGGCCGAACCACTGGGCCAGCTGGGCCGGGTCGTCAAGGGTCTCGAGGATCAGTCGGCGCATGCGGGCCACGGCGGCATCGTCGAGCTCGGCGGGGTCCTGGGGTGGCGCCATGCCGGCGTCGGCGTAGCGCCGTGAGGCCGGGAGCTGCTCGCCCAGGTAGTCAGCGTAGGAGGTGATGGCCTCGTCCGCCGAGGGCGCCCGGAAGCCCACCGAGAGGGTCAGGCAGTCATCGGACTGGCTGACGCCATGGTGGGCCCAGGCGGGCGGCAGGTAGAGCATGTCGCCGGGCTCCAGGACCCAGTCGTCGCCGTCGGCGACCTCGAAGCGCTCGAGGATGCGCAGGTCGATGCCCTGGAGGATCGGCGCCTCGTCGGACACCTGGCCGCCCAGTTGCCAGCGGCGGGTGCCGCGACCCTGGAGCAGGAAGACGTCGTACTGGTCGACGTGGGGGCCGACGCTGCCCCCCGGGGGGGCATAGCTGATCATGACGTCGTCGAGCCGCCAGCGGGGCAGGAAGTCGAAGGCCTCAAGCAGCTCGGCCACCTCGGGCACGTAGTGGTCCACGGCCTGCACCAGCAGGGTCCAGTCCCGCTCGGAAAGCCGGGCGAAGGTGGTCTCGTCGAAAGGGCCGTGGCTGACCTGCCAGGGGCCCTCGGCGCCATGCTCCTCCACCAGACGGGCCTCGACGCCCTCTTCGCAAGCGAGCCCCGCCAGCTCGTCCGGGTCCAGTGGGCACTGAAAGTCTGGGAAGGCGCCGCGGATCAGCAGTGGTTTCTGCTGCCAGACGTCGCGCAGGAACTCGGCGGCGGTCAGGCCTCCCAGCATGGGCAGCGGGGCATCGGATGGCATAGGGCTACCTGGACGTTGAGGCTTTCAAAAGCGTTGGGGAGATAGCCGTAAGCTATAAGCTGTCAGCCATAAGATAACCACCCCATTGACAGGCGGTGGCGATATTCTGCCCTTACGGCTTACGGCTTACGGCTTACGGCTTACGGCTTACGGCTTACGGCTTAAAGCTTGCGAGCTTGCTCGCTGGCGTTGCCGATATAGGTCGCCGGGGTCAGCGCCTTCAGTTCTTCCTTTACGGATTCTGGAAGCTGCAAGGTGTCGATAAAGGCGGCGAAGCCGGTCTGGTCGATGCGCTTGCCGCGGGTCAGCTCCTTGAGCTTCTCATAGGGCTTCTCGATGCCATAGCGGCGCATCACCGTCTGGATCGGTTCGGCGAGCACCTCCCAGCTGCCGTCGAGGTCCTCGGCGATGCGCGCCGGATTGGCCTCGAGCTTGCCGATGCCCTTGAGCGAGGCCTGGTAGGCGATCAGGCCGTAAGCCAGGCCGACGCCCAGGTTGCGCAGCACCGTGGAGTCGGTGAGGTCGCGCTGCCAGCGGGAGATCGGCAGTTTCTGGGCCAGGTGGCCGAGCACCGCGTTGGCGAGCCCCAGGTTCCCCTCGGAATTCTCGAAGTCGATGGGGTTGACCTTGTGGGGCATGGTCGAGGAGCCGATCTCGCCTTCGACGGTCCTCTGCTTGAAGTAGCCCAGCGAGATGTAGCCCCAGACGTCACGATCGAAGTCGATGAGGATGGTGTTGAAGCGGCACACGGCATCGAACAGCTCGGCGATGTAGTCGTGGGGCTCGATCTGGGTGGTGTAGGGGTTGAAGGTCAGCCCCAGCCCCTCGACGAAGGTCCGGGCATTGGTCTCCCAGTCCACCTCCGGGTAGGTGGCGAGATGCGCATTGTAGTTGCCTACCGCGCCGTTGATCTTGCCCAGTATCTCGACGCGCTCGATCTGCGCCAGCTGACGGCGCAGGCGATAGGCGACGTTGGCCATCTCCTTGCCCAGGGTGGTGGGGCTCGCCGTCTGGCCGTGGGTGCGCGAGAGCATCGGCTGGGCGGCGTGCTCGTGGGCAAGTCGGGCGACCTCGTCGGCCACCCGGTGCATCACTGGGAGCAAGGCGCGGAGGCCATCGGTCAGCATCACGCCGTGGGAGAGGTTGTTGATGTCCTCGCTGGTGCAGGCGAAGTGCACGAACTCGGTGACCGCATGCAGCTCCGGCTGGCGGGCGATTTTCTCCTTGATGAAGTATTCCACCGCCTTGACGTCGTGGTTGGT
>NZ_JAVLBC010000303.1:0-2322 GCF_031581305.1 Halomonas sp. | reverse complement strand
CGGGTAGCCGGCGGGGCGACCCCCATCGACGCCGAGACGGCGCACCCGCTGGTCGCACGCAATCTCGAAGCACTGCCCGATGGCCATGTGCAGTTGCGCACCGATGCCCGCCTGCTGCGCCCCTCCCTGGTGCGGTTCTCTCCCGAGCAGATGGGGGCCATGCTGACGGCAATCCGTTGCCCAGTGCTGCTGGTGGAGGGGGAAACCGGCATCATGAGAGAGCGCACATGGGCGCGTCAGGCCCGAGCGGCCGTGACGACGCTGACGCGCTGCGTGCTGTCGGGCGGCCATCACCTGCACCTTGAGCCGGCGTCCGTCGACGAGGTGGCGAAGGCCATCGTGTGGTGGCAGGAAAGCTGATCGTGGGATTCGAGAAGGAGAGCCGGTCATGAGCCAGCAGCGGAAAGCCGACGATACACGGCAAAAGAGCGTGGCATTGGTGCTCGGCAGCGGCGGCGCCCGGGGCTATGCCCATATCGGGGTGATCGAGGAAATCGAGGCGCGTGGCTATCGAGTGGTGGCGATCTCGGGCTGCTCCATGGGCGCCGTGATAGGCGGCGTCTATGCGGCGGGGGAGCTGGCCGCCTACCGCGACTGGGTCTGCCAACTGGACTATGTCGACGTGCTCAAGCTGGTCGATGTCACCTGGAGTCCCATGGGGGCCATGAAGGCCGACAAGGTGATGGACAAGCTCGAGGACCTGATCGGCGAGACCCGCATCGAGGATCTGACGATCCCCGTGACCACCGTGGCCACTGACCTGATCCGCCAGCGTGAGGTGTGGTTCCAGAAAGGCTCGCTGCTCGAGGCGATCCGCGCGTCCATCGCCGTGCCCGGGGTGATCACGCCGGTGCATCGTGGCGAGCAGGTGCTGGTGGATGGCGGGCTACTCAACCCGTTGCCGATCATCCCGACGGTGTCGGCCCAGGCGGATTTCGTGCTGGCAGTGAATGTCACTGCCCATAGCCCGCGCCCGGTGACCCTGGAGGAGCTGCTGCCCCCCGAGGAGGTCGCCCGGGAGCAGGCGCGCGAGACGTCCCGGGACGCCCGGGGCGTCGACTTCGCCAGCTGGATCGACGGGGTTCGCGGCGCCGCTCGGCGGCTGTTAGATGGTTTCGGCAACCATGATGACGCTGAACGTGGCGACAAGAGCGAGGTGGAAGAGGCCCTGGAGGGTGGTCGCCGCGAGTGGGGGCGGATGGACATGGTGTTGGCCTCCTTCGACATCACCCAGGCGGCCCTTGCCAGTTACAAGGTGGCGGGCTACCTGCCGGATGTGCTCATCGAGGTGCCCAAGACGGTCTGTGGTGCCTACGAGTTTCATCGTGCCAAGGCGCTTATCAGTCTCGGCAGGCACTTGGCCGTGGAAGCGTTGGACCGTTTCGAGCGGGGGGGCAATCCCGGCGGGGGAGGGCCCTCCATTCCCGCGGAGGCGTCAGGAAAGAAAGGCCAGGAAGACGAAGAGGCGTCCTGAGCAGCGTCAGGCCTGGTGGCCCCGTCGCCTGAGCAGCACGTAAACCGCCCCGGTGCCACCGTCTATCGCGGTCGCCGAACAGAAGGCCAGCACGCTGGGCCATTCCCGCAGCCAGGCATTCACGTGGCTCTTGATCACCGGGTAGTCGCTGGTCGTGCCCCAAGCCTTGCCATGCACGACCAGAACGCATCGACGGCGGCGAGCGGTGGCGTCCTGCAGGAAGGCCTCCAACTCCTCACGGGCTTCCTCGAGGGTATGGCCATGCAGGTCGAGCCCCGCTTCCCAGCCGATGCGCCCGCGCTTGAGCTGCTGGCGAGTGCGCCAGGGCAGGTCGGGCAGAGCGAAGTCGAGAAACTCGGAGGGCCGCACCGGTTCCACCCGGCCATCCGAGGTACGACCGGCTGCGGCGAGGTCGTCAGCGGCCGAAGTCGCGGCGGCCCGTCGCTCAGCCGCGGCGGGGTCTCGCCGGCGGCGGCGACCCGGGTCGGCCCGGTTGCGGGCGATCGGGCGCACGCCGGCGTCTTGCAGGGCCTGGCGAAAGGCGCTGATCTCGTCCTCATCCGGAGGGTGACGGTCTCGACTCATGGGGCATTCGGCTTGTGACGCAAAGCGCCAGTATACCGCCCCTGCCGTGGCTGTGAACCGCGGGCCCGGTTACAATCGGTTCTCGTCTCCATCCGAACCCTCCGACTCCAGGATGCCCCGTGGCTGAATCTCTCCCTGATGCGTCTTCCTCCACCCTCGTGCTGAGCGACGAGGCCCTGTCCGACGGCCTGGTTACCCTGCGCGACTGTCTGCGCTGGGCCGCCAGCGAGTTCCACCTGGCCGGCCTGCACTACGGCCACGGC
>NZ_JAVLBC010000302.1:0-2330 GCF_031581305.1 Halomonas sp. | reverse complement strand
CCGCGCCACCGGTCACCGCATCCACGGCATCCAGGTCGGCCATGAAGAAGGGCAGCGAAAAGAGGTTGAGCTCCGGCACCTGGGGCGACCAGTTGATGGTCGAGCCCACGGCGGCGTCGATCAGCCCCGAGCGCATGGCCGAAAACTCCCGGGTCTGGTCGCCGTTGACGAGCTGGGAGTTGGGGTAGACCCGCAGGGTCAGCTCGCCGTCGGAACGCTCTTCCACCAGTTCGGCCCACTTCTCGGCGGCCTGGCCCCAGGGGAAGGCGTCGGGGAGCACGGTGGAGACGGAGAGCTCGCGGGCCTCGACCGAAGAAGAGACAGACAGCGAGAGGGAGACGGCGGCGACACCGGCCAGGGCGGCCAGCCGGGTCGGGTGACGAGACGAGTTCATGGCGTGTCCTTGCAATATCTGGCGCTGGGCAGATCCTTGCGGCAACCTGCCCGGCATTGTTGTCTGGGGCGTCATCGACGCCGCGACCCTCAAGATGCCCTGTCATCCCATGTTCATGCAAGGCAGGCCGCCGCCCTGCC
Source organism: Halomonas sp. (assembly GCF_031581305.1). Taxonomy (GTDB): domain Bacteria; phylum Pseudomonadota; class Gammaproteobacteria; order Pseudomonadales; family Halomonadaceae; genus Halomonas. The sequence continues at coordinate 1,796 of NZ_JAVLBC010000302.1, read as the reverse complement.
CTGTCCCCGGGTTCAACGCACTTGCTATGCTGTGCTGCTTTTCCCCTTTCCACCCCGAGGAGGCGCCGTGCCGCTCCGAGACCTGGCCCTGGGCCTCGCCGTCATCGTCATCTGGGCGCTGAACATCATCGTCATCAAGCTCGGGGTGGCCGAACTGCCGCCACTGCTGCTGACCACGCTGCGCTTCGCCCTGGTGGCCGCACTGCTGGTGCCCTTCCACCCGGTGGCGCGACACCAGCTGCCCTTCCTGCTGCTGCTCTCGGTGACCTTCGGCTCGCTGCATTTCGCCCTGCTGTTCATCGGCCTGGGCCAGGCCGAGGCCGGCACCGGCGCACTGCTGGTGCAGATGGGCACGCCCTTCGCCACCCTGCTCGCCGTGGTGTTCCTCCGCGAGCGCCTCGGTCCCCGGCGGCTGGCCGGCCTCGTGTTCTCCTTCGCCGGGGTCGCGGTGCTCGCCGGTGGGCCCACCCTGCCCTCGCCACTGCCGACGGTGCTGCTGCTGACCAGTGCCCTGGGTTGGGCCGTCTCGCAGCTGCTGATCAAGCGTGGCCCCAACGTCTCGCCCATGGCGCTCGCCGGCTGGGTGGCGCTGTTTGCCACTCCCCAGGTAGCGCTGGGTTCCTGGTGGTTCGAGCAGGGCCAGTGGCAGGCGCTGACCCAGGCTAGCTGGGCCGGCTGGGGCGCCATCTTCTACACCGCCGTGATGTCGTCCATCGTCGCCTACGGCCTCTGGTACGGCCTGCTGCGTCGCCACCCGGTCAACCGGGTGGTGCCGCTGACCCTGCTGATGCCGGTGCTGGCCGTGCTGCTGGGGGCGGCACTGATGGGCGACAGCCTGGGCCCCCACAAGCTCGCCGGGGGCGGGCTGGTCATCGCCGGGCTGGCGCTGATCGTGCTGCGTATCGGTCCGCGCCGCCCCGCGGGCTGATTCACTGCGCCGCTGGCCCGGCGCAGAGTCCGCCGTCTCCCGGCCAGCTGACGCAGTCGCCCGCCACCACGCCCATCGCCTCGAAGGCGCCGGCATTGAGCTCCAGGGCCGCCCGATAGGGCACCGCGGGGCGCGTCACCGGGCACTCTCCCGGCCGGGAGGACGCGCATGGTTCCATGCGGTGGATCTCGGCGATGCGAGCCGCCTCGTCGATGAAGGCGATATCCAGCGGGATACGCGTACGATACATCCAGAAGCCGTTTCGGGAGGACTGGGAGCGGTCGTAGAGAAACAGCATTCCGGCCCGCTCCGCCAGCCGGTCGCGCTCCATCAGGCCTCGGCTGCGCTCAGAGATGGTGCGAGCCACCTCCACGTCGAGCCGCCGGGGGCCCTGCTCGGCGTGGATCACCAGGGGGACGGTCTCGAGGGCCTGTGGCGCCGAATCGCGCCGGGCCGCGGGCAGGGCACGCGGCAGCAGGGAGGCGGCGGGCAGCAGGACCAAGCCCAGCAGCAGCTGGCGTCGGTTGGCGTTCATGGTGGTCTCCTCAGCGATGGGGACTCTCGGAATGGGGGACAGGCGCGTCGGGCATCAGGTGGATGCCGGCGGCCAGCAGCGAGGCCCCCACCGCCTCGCCGCGAGCCAGGCCGTTGCGGCGCGCCGCATGGGTGGGAAGCTCGAAGCGCAGGGTATCGTCGCAGTGATCGAAGGCGAGTGCCACGGAGGTAATGCCTCCCAGCACGGCCATCTCCACTACCCGGCCCTCGACCGGGTTCTCGCGCTCACCCCGCGAGGGGCGGCCGCGACGGTGGAGGACCACATCCGAGGGCGGCAGGTACCAACTGACCCGCTGCCCCGGGGCCAGTGCCG
>NZ_JAVLBC010000301.1:0-2338 GCF_031581305.1 Halomonas sp. | reverse complement strand
TCAGAAATATTTTTCGCCTTATCCATCTTTTCTCCGATCCGACAATTGATTTTCTAGCATATTTTACTGCTGAAATGTATTAGACTGTATGCTCTGAAAGTGGATGAGCGCGCTCGCGCTTATAACACGGGCCGAGGCGCTCGCTACCTTTGTCGAAATGCCCGTTTTGGGTCGACAGCCGTCATCCGATATAACACTGACACTGCATCACCTTCCTCTTTCCCCTTATCCAGGCATCGACCTTATTGCAGCAGCTGAAGCGCTTCATATCCAGCTATAACTATCCTATCCGTTTGCGCTATTTCTCCACGGTCTCGGAATCGCGAAGGATTTCGAGCAAGGGCGTTTCCAGGTAAATTGGATGGTAAGTGTTGGGCTGAAATTCAGCCCATGATCGTACAAAGGCCATCGGCCCGGCCACGTGGCCTGCATATCCGGTCGACGGCTTACCAATCGAGCTTGGGTGTCCCATTCAATCTCTTCACTATAGAAGGGCAGATCGAAGCCTTCGCTTTCGGGCATGGCTCGCTGTAGGCAGGTCAACACTGCCTCGCTGACACCGCTGGCATAGTGCAACAGCCAGGCGAAGACTTCGGTGATGAAGTTTTCCAGGGAGTCCCTGCCCTCGAGAGGGCGATATTGGCGAAGGCTAACCAGCAGGCTGCTATCCATTGCATGCTCTTCCTGTCCGTGTGTAGCTACCGGCTGAAGTGCTGTCTGGTCTCGACAGTAGATGGGTTCAGCCTAGCACAGGATGCTTAGCCTGCTTGGGTGGCGTAAGCTCAGGTAACTGTCACTCTCTCGCCTCGCAACCGACCAGCAGGATGCCGCCACATGGACAAGAAGGCCCTCAGCGAACGGGATATCTGCACGAAGTTCATCACGCCGGCGCTGGAACGCGCCGGCTGGGATATCCAGACCCAGGTGCGCGAGGAGGTGTCGTTCACCAATGGCCGCATCATCGTGCGGGGCAGGCTACACACCCGCGGCAAGCGGCGTCGCGCCGACTACGTTCTCAGCTTCCAGAAGAATCAGCCCATCGCGGTGATCGAGGCCAAGGACAACCAGCACGGCCTCGGTGACGGCATGCAGCAGGGACTGGCCTACAGCGACGCCCTGGACGTGCCCTTCGTGTTCGCCAGCAACGGCGACGGCTTCCTGTTCCACGACCGCACCGGGCTCGCCAGCCAGACCGAGACCACGCTCGGCCTGGACGACTTCCCTTCGCCTGAGGCGCTCTGGGAGCGTTACTGCCAGTACAAGGGCATCGGCCCGGCCGCACGCCCGGTAGTGGAGCAGCCCTTCTTTGATGACGGCAGCGGGCGAACCCCGCACTATTATCAGACAGTGGCCATCAACCGCACCGTGGAAGCGGTGGCTCGCGGCCAGGACCGTATCCTGCTGGTGATGGCCACGGGCACCGGCAAGACCTTCACCGCCTTCCAGATCATCTGGCGACTATGGAAGGCCAAGCAGAAGAAACGCATCCTCTTCCTCGCTGACCGCAACATCCTGGTCGACCAGACCAAGAACAACGACTTCAAGCCATTCGGCCAGGCGATGACCAAGGTCACCAACCACACGGTAGACCCGTCCTATGAGATTTACCTCTCACTCTACCAGGCGGTGACCGGCAACGAGGACGAGAAGAACATCTACAAGCAGTTCTCGCCGGACTTCTTCGATCTGGTGGTGATCGACGAATGCCACCGCGGCAGTGCCGCCGTGGACTCCGCCTGGCGCGCGATTCTTGAGTACTTCTCCTCAGCCACCCACATTGGCTTGACCGCCACGCCCAAGGAGACCAAGGAAGTCTCCAACATCGACTACTTCGGTGAGCCGGTCTACACCTACACGCTCAAGCAGGGCATCGAGGATGGCTTCCTCGCCCCCTACAAGGTGGTGCGGGTAGACATCGACCGTGACCTTCAAGGCTGGCGGCCCAGCAAGGGGCAGCTCGACGCACTAGGCCAGGAGATCGAGGACCGCATCTACAACCAGAAGGACTTCGACAAGCACCTGGTCCTTAAGAAGCGCACCGAGCTGGTGGCCCGCAGGATCACGGAGTTCCTGGAGAACAGCGACCCGTACCAGAAGACCATCGTTTTCTGCGAGGACATCGACCACGCCGAGCGCATGCGCCAGGCGCTGGTGAACCTCAACCCCAAGCGGGTGGCCGAGAGCCGCAAATACGTGATGCGCATCACCGGCGACGAGAATGAAGGCAAGGCCGAGCTCGACAATTTCATCAACCCGGAAGCGCGCTATCCGGTAATCGCCACCACCAGCAAGCTGATGACCACCGGCGTCGATGCCCAGACCTGCAAGCTGATCGTCC